>JAFTRX010000005.1 GCA_017462015.1 Lentisphaeria bacterium | reverse complement strand
CCCCACGCAGAAAGGTATGAAAATTTGTTTTGCCACACTTCTGACCATTTCAATATCGATTTTACGGTGTTCGGCACTGGCGGTGATATCGTAAAAAATCAATTCGTCAGCCCCGTCTTGGGCATAAAAATTTGCCAATTCGACCGGATCACCGATGTCGCGGTTATCTGCGAATTTCACACCTTTGGTCACCCGGCGGTTCCGGACGTCCAGACAAACTATCAAGCGTTTCAGCAGCATGATGAACCATCCCATTCCAAAAAGTTTTTCAGTAACTGCAATCCCATTTCACCGCTGCGTTCCGGATGGAATTGAGTGGCAAAAATATTTTTCCGAGCCACGGTTGAAACGAACTCAAAGTCGCCATATTCCGTAACTCCGGCAATGTCGGAAGCGTTATCTGCCGATACATAGTAAGAGTGGACAAAGTAAAAAGCACTGTTATCGGGAATGTTTTTCCAGAGTAGATGCTTATTCTGACGAACCGTGTTCCAACCCATGTGCGGTACTTTTATGCGTTGTTCCGGCGGGAAATCAAATAATTTCACTTTTCCGGGAAACAAGCCAAGCCCATTGACACCATCATCTTCTTCGCTGAACTCCAACAACATCTGCATACCCAGACAAATTGCAAGGATCGGCTTGTTTTGCGTACAGCACTTTTTCAGAGCCGCATCCAGATTTTTCCGCTTTAAGCCCTGCATACCTCTGTCAGCGGAAACCCCCACGGGGAAGATGATCCGGTCGGCTTGTTCCAAAAGTGCCGGGTCATCGGTGATCACCGGATCATCGCCCAAAAATTTCAAAGCAAGCAAAACACTGGTCAGATTGCCTGCACCATAATCAATTACAGCAGTCATAATTTATTCCCATTCAATCGTTGCGGGCGGTTTGCTGGTAACGTCGTAAACCACCCGGTTCACTCCGGCAACCTCATTGGTGATCCGGCTGGAGATTTTTCTTACCAGTCCGGTGGGCAGATCATACCAATCGGCAGTCATGCCGTCACTGCTTTCAACGATCCGCAACGCTATACAATAGTCGTAACTGCGTTCGTCGCCCATTACGCCAACGCTTTTTATCGGCAGAAAAACCGCAAAGGTTTGCCACAATTTATAATATAATCCCGCTTGTTTGATTTCGCTAACGACGATTTCGTCGGCATTGCGTAAAATTTCCAAAGTTTCTTTGCTGACCGCCCCCAAATGCCTTACTGCCAATCCCGGTCCGGGGAAAGGTTGCCGCATAACGGCATCGTCAGGAAGCCCGAGAGCTTTACCCAAAAGTCTTACCTCATCTTTGAAGAGAGTTCTCAAAGGCTCCAGCAGTTTGAAGGGCATTTTTTCCGGCAGACCTCCCACATTGTGGTGACTTTTGATCAGAGCCGAAGGATTTCCGGCAATGGAAATGCTTTCAATGACATCGGGGTAAGTGGTTCCCTGGGCAAGAAAATCGGCGTTGGCGATGCTGCTTGCGGCATCGTTGAATACTTCAACAAATAAATTCCCAATGATTTTCCGCTTGGCTTCCGGTTCGGTTATCCCTTTCAGAGCATTGAGAAAACGCTTTTCGGCATTTACGGCAGTAAGTTTGATGTGGAAAGTATCGGCAAAAAGCTGTTGCACCCGTTGGGCTTCGTTTTTCCGCAGCAGACCATTATCCACAAATATACAGTGCAGCTGATCGCCGATGGCTTTGTGGATCAATGCCGCTGCCACGCTGGAGTCCACGCCCCCGGATAAGCCGAGAATAACATTGGAGTTGCCCACCGTTTCCCGGATCGCAGCAATGGAGCTGTCAATAAAGTTTTCCATCGTCCAACTTCCGCTGCAATGACAGATATTTTTGCAGAAATTACCAAGAAGCTGTTTGCCGTGGGGCGAATGAGCCACCTCCGGATGAAATTGGAT
>JAFTRX010000047.1 GCA_017462015.1 Lentisphaeria bacterium | reverse complement strand
TCTCAAGGCATGAGCAAGGCAAAGCCTGCGGAATGCCGCAGAGCGAGGTCTCCGGAAAATCGACTGCAACCGCCGAGTGCGAAGCACGAGCGGCGAGGCGGCTCTCCCGCCGCCGCAGGGAGATTTTTTGGAGAAAAGGCGGCGCCGCAGATTTTTTTTACGGGACAGCTGTGGATATCTGTGGAAAATTGGGAAAAACACTTGCAAAAAAAATTTTTTTGAGTATAGTAAAGATGAGCGGAATCATAAAGCGGTATTCCGAATTGTTTATTTTACTCAAACGAGAGGTTTTTTATATGAAAATTTACAGTTTTTTTATTGATGACAATATATTCTTTCTCAAAGATATTGCCAGTCAGCGTCCCAATTCCATTTTTGACCACTTTTATCTTGGCAATTTGAAAAAACTCCACGAAAAGTATCAGGTTAAATTTTTGCTCAACCTCTTTAAAGGTGATCAGAACAGCGGATTCATGCTCGATGAGTTCCCTGATGATTACAAAGCAGAATTTGCTGCCAACAGCGATTGGCTGCGGATGAGTTTTCATGCGGCGTTTGATAAGACCCATTACTTCGATGCACCCAAATGTATCGCCTCTACGGCAGCAGAATTTATCCGGGATTACAACTTTGTCAAGCGAGAAGTCACCCGTTTTGCCGGAAGTGAATGTTTCCTGTTTCCGCAAATAGTCCACTATGTAGACTCTTCTTTGGAGATAAAACAGTTTCTTTATGATGAAGGCGTGCGTTTTCTCGCTGACCGGCGGAGCCTTTTTGAAAAACTTTCGGAGGAAAAGGGTTCTGTAGTGACCTCTTACCCCGACCGGGATGTGCCGCAGCTGACCCGCATCCCCTTTGAGATGGTGATCAACAATGTGCCGCTTGACGAGGTCATCCCGCAGCTGGATATCCGTATCGTCAACGAAAAGCGGAACTATATCAGTATTATGACCCATGAGCCGCAGTTTTATCCATATTATTGGAATCTTATTCCGGAACACTGGGATCGGCTTGACCGTGCCTTTGCCCACTTGAGTGCCAACGGCTACACTCCGGTTTGGGGTTCGCTGATAAGTACCGGAGATCTGTGATTTGTCATGTCACATGTCCAGCAATAAACTTCAAACAATAAAAGGGAAAAAATGAAAAAGATTATTTTGTCATTATTGACACTGCCGCTGATTCTCGCCTGCGGCTGTGTAAATTGCAATGGGGCAGCAGCCGGCAAGGATGTCAGTTGGAAATTTACCTATCCCGGCGGGAAATTGAAGGCGTTGACCTTCAGTTATGACGACGGTGTCATTGAAGACCGCGAACTGATAAAGATTTTTGACCGCTACAATATCAAAGCTACGTTCAATATCAGTCTGGGAAGAGCGCCGAAGCACCCGAATCGCAGCATTCAGGCTCCGGAAGTAAAAGAGCTTTACAAAAACCACGAGGTTGCCTCTCACGGTTACTTGCACCGGACGATGATCCTGTTGGGTGACAAATCCCTTGAAGCTGAAATCGCTGACAATCAGAAAGCCATCGCTGAAGTTCTTGGAAGTGAGCCGCCCGGATTTGCCTACCCGTACGGCCGTCATACCAGTAAAAAGGCTCCGACCAGAATTTATGAGGCTCTGGCAAAACATGGCTTGCGTTACGCCAGAACCTGTCAGAAAAAAGCTGACTTCGACCTCCCTTCCAATTGGCTGATCTGGTCGCCCAACTGCCATCACAACTCCGGACTGGCGATCTGCAAGCGTTACAAAGAATTCAAAGCAGATAAGATGAGTGTCTGCTATATCTGGGGACACAGTTACGAATTTGCCCGTCCCAAGCCCCGCTGGCATATCATCGAAAACATTTGCAAACTCATCGCCAATCAGCCGGACATCTGGTATGCGACCAACGGCGAGATCGCGGAGTATGTCCAGGCATGTGAAGCGGCACAAAAAGCTTCAAAGTTTCCTGAAATCGTCAATCCGACCGATGTTACACTTTATTTGACGGTCGATGGCAAACCTTTTACCGTGCCGCCGAAATCGACCAAAACGGTCAAATAATTATCCGGCCGCGATCCGGGAACGGTTGTTTCGCTGTTCTTGGGTATGCCGGTAAAAAAAAGGGCTGCTGCAAAACATTTTATGTTTGCAGCAGCCCTGCATCATATTTCCCGGAACGGGATCACTTGGACAGACGTACCACTGCTTTTTCGGCATCGGTAACTTTGCGTTTGCCTTTTTTGCCGACTTCAATGGCTTTCTTGAACGCATCCAGTGCTTTGGCTTTGTCGCCGAGTTTTTCATAGGCTGAGCCAACAACACAGTAGCAATCGTAGAGGCACACCGGATGGATTTTGGGGTCGGTGAGCAGCGGGGTGACGGAGTCGAGCGTTTTCTGATACTCTTTGGTGCGGCCATTGTAGATGCACGCCTGATAGAAGAAGGTGCGGTAATAATCGTTGGAAGCGTGACTGACTTCGATGGCGCCAGCCTGTTTCAGAACTTCCAGAGCGAACATGTGGCGTCCGTTCCACAGATTGAGTCCGGCGAGATAGTTGAGCAGACCGCGTTTGTGAGAGGCGCGCATGTGCTTGTCAGTTTTCACTGCGTCGATGAGGAATTTTTCCGATTCATTGTACTGTTTGAGTTTACGCATGGCGGTAAACTTTTTCTGTATCGCCTGATAGCGGGCTTTGGAATCGGTACTCTGAGCGAGTACGGCATCAGCTTCCTTTACCTGAGCGGCGAAATCTGCTCCGGACAGAACGACTGCACCAAGAAGGGTGGCAATAAGGAACATTTTTTTCATTTTTATTATCTCCTCAAGTGTGTTGTGCATGGCATTTTTGCCTGCTGCTTTTAATAATATATTACGGCACAGGATAAATGTCAATCGCTTTTTTCAGCCAAATTGGGCAGAAAAAATAAAAATTTTTTCAATACAGCTATTGGATTTTTGCAAAATCCGGTTATAATGCATGCCGAACGATTTTATTTTTTTTATACGGATTTTTTTGTTGGGGGAATGTAATGACTGAAGAAGGTGCTCTGGTCGGTGGAAATGAGACGATATTGATCGTTGACGACCATGAAACGATATGGGATTTTTTGATCGATGTCCTGCAGAAGCTGGGATATTGTGTGCTGCTGGCGGAAAATGGTTTGGATGCCGTTGAGATTTACCGGGAGAATGCCGGAGAAGTCGATCTGGTGCTGCTGGATATGGTTATGCCCAAGTGCGGCGGACATCAGGCTTTTTACCAGTTGAAAGCAATTGATCCCAATGTGAAGGTGCTGCTTTCCAGCGGTTTTGTTTCGGAGAATGAGGTTGAAGATCTGCTGGCTCAGGGGGCGTGCGGTTTTCTGTCCAAACCCCACCGTCTGCCGGTGTTGATAAAAGAGATCCGCCGCATTCTTGACGGAGCAGAAAAAAAGTGAGTTCTGTTGATGGATGAGTGGATTGAAATAGAGCGCGATGATGCGCATATCAAACGGGAGCGTGCCAAAGCGCGGGAATTGCGCAAAACCTCCTATTTTCAGAATCTTTTTGCCAGAGGTATCTGCCATTACTGCGGTCAGAAGTTCCCGAAAGCGGAACTGACTTTAGACCATATCGTTCCCCTTGCCCGGGGCGGGCGCAGTACCAGAGGAAATATGGTCGTCTGCTGCCGCAAGTGCAATATGGAGAAAAAATACTTGACTCCGGCAGAGATGATATTGTTTGACAGCGAGTGACCGTTCCCACACGGGGAAAAAAGAGAGCAATTGTGATCTTCAACTTGAAAAATCATTCTTTGCGGGCTAAATTAAGTGAATGTATGTAAACCATTGCCCGGAGATTGATTTTGATTGATTTGGAAGAAGAAAAACGGTCCAGCGTATTGCGTGCATTTTTAGTTGGACTTCAGCATCAGGACGAAGACGAAGCGACCATTGCATCCCAGCTTGACGAGCTGGCGGATCTGGTCAGAAATCTCAATATGATTCCGCTTGAACCGGAGATCGTCAAAGTCCGGTCAAACAGCAATGTCCGTTACCGTATCGGCACCGGAAAAGCAGAAGAGCTTGCTCAGCTGGCACAGGAGTGCGAAGCTGATGTCATGGTCTTTGACACGGAACTTACTCCTTCACAGCAGCGCAACTGGGAACGGTTGTTCAAAGGTGCGGTCATCGGCAGAGAAGAGGTCATCCTCGATATTTTTGCCGATCGTGCCATTACCAGAGAAGCTGTTTTGCAGGTGGAACTTGCCCGGCTGGAATATTCTCTGCCACGTTTGGCCCGTCAGTGGACACACCTTTCCCGTCAGCGCGGCGGCGGTGTTTCCAACCGAGGTCAGGGGGAAGCTCAGATCGAAACCGACCGCCGTTTGCTGCGCCGCCGGATACAGCAGCTGGAAGAAGAGCTTGCTCTGGTGCGCCGTCAGCGGGAGACCGGGCGCAAGGCGCGCCGCCGCCGTCCGGTTTTGCAGGGGGCGATCGTCGGTTATACCAACGTCGGAAAATCCTCCTTGTTGCGGGCGCTTACCGGTTCTGATATTATGGTCAAAGACCAGCTTTTTGCCACCTTGGACCCAACTGCCAGAAAGGTCGATCTTGACGGTAATCTGGAGATGGTTCTCACTGATACCGTAGGCTTTGTCCGGAAACTTCCGCATCAGCTGGTGGAGGCGTTCAAATCCACTCTTGAAGAGGCGGCGCTGGCAGATATTTTGCTGTTGGTGCTGGATATTTCCAGTGACGACATTGATATGGAACTGGAGACCACGTTGAGTGTGTTGAAAGAGCTGGGTGCCGATGAAAAGAAGATATTGATGATTTTCAACAAGTGCGACCTTGTCGATCCGGATGCCGATGCGTTGAAGCTTGCCCGGTTGCGCGGAATGTTTCCTGATGCGCTCTTTATTTCCAGTGCCAGCGGGGAAGGGCTTGATGAACTGCGTTCATATTTAGCGATTTTTGCCGGAAAGAGCCGGGAACTTTTTCATGCGGAAATACCGCCGTCCCGGCATGATCTGATTGCCCTTGCCCACAGTTCCGGGCAGATTTATGAAGAAGAGTATTTGCCGGACGGTTCGTTGCGTCTGGTTTTTGCCATTGAGAAAAAATTTCAACACCGTTTTGGAGAATTTCTGAAATGAGATCTTACGCTGTATTTTTGTTGATACTGCTGTTGCCGGTTTTGTTTCCGTTGACGGCAGAGGGATCGCCATGGGAGGATTGGCGTTCCGGATATACCAACTGTGATAAAGCTGAGCGCCAGTTGGAACGTGGAAACTATACCGAAGCATTGACTCTGTTTGAAAAGGCTCGGAAAAGTTATCTCTCCGTCCGCCGCGACCGCCCGGATTGGAACCAGCGTGTTATCGCTGAACGCATCGCCGACTGCGACCGCCGTATCAAAGAAGTCCGCCGTCTGCTCGGCAATGTCAAACGGCGCAGCTCTGCTCCTGCTAAAACGGCCGCCGGAAATGTTCCTGCAAAAAAGGATGGTGTTCCGTCTGACAGCGCTCCGTCAACCGCGCCCCGCAGTTCCGGTTCCGGAGAAGATACCGTTGATATCGGCGAATATCTGGAACTCCGGGCGGAGTTGGATCGGGTAAAAGAAGAGCTGAAAAAGATCTCTAAAAATCTGATCGAAACCCGCGCTTCGCTGATTGAAGCCCAACGCGAAGCAGCTTCTTTGCGCAAAAACAGCCAGACTCAGCGGCGTTTTGAAACGGAAATCGCCAATCTGGTTCGCGACCGGCGTATCGCTATGGAAAAGTACAATTTGCTTTTAGAGCGTTACCGGAAGCTGGAAGCTGACCTTGCCAAGCCGGATGTCCGTCTGGTTGAGCTTCAAAAAGCTCTGGTCGATACCCGGATGCAGTTGGAAAAAGAACAGCATCGCGCCGAAGATGCACTGAAAAAATTGCAGGAAGCTGAAACTCTCGCCCGCAACAACCGCCTTGCCCGTTCCGCCGCTGAAAAGTTGATGACCCGTGCCCGGACGGAACATGCTGCCGCGGTCCGGGAAATTGAAGTTTTGCGGAAGCAGGTCGCCAATTATGAAGCGCGGATCAAAGAATTGAGTTCTCAGGTTGCGGAACTGGTCAGGCAGAATACCGAACTCGTTGCCAGCAAATCAAAGAGCTCAGATGCCGCAGAGTCCGACCGGAATGCGGCAAATACGGAGATTATCCGCTTGAAAGCAGAACTTGCCACCCGCGACCGGCGCATTGCCGAACTGGAAGACCTGAACCGGAAGCAGAATATCGCCATCAGCGATGTTCAGCGGCAATATCAGGATGCCGTCGATCAGCTTGCCGCGATGAAAACTGAGTTTGAACGCGGCAGTGCCGCTTTGAAAAAGAGCATGGATGAAGCCGCCGCTTTCCGTAAGCGGAACAGTGAGCTTGAAGCTGATATCAAACAGCTTTCCAACCGGGTCGCCATGTTGACCAAACGGCTCGAAACCCGGGACAGTGAAGACTTCCGCAACGCTTCCGCCGCCCGGGAAACCTGCCGCAAGCTGGAAAAAGATTTGCTTACTTTGCAGAATGAACTGGTTGAAATCCGCAATGCATCCAGCTCCGGTGCCGCCAGAATCGCTGATTTGCAGCGCCAGATCAAGGCCTACGAGGCGGAGCTGAAAAAACTCCGTTCCAGCGGAGCTGCTCTTACGGCAGAAAAAGAGCAGTTGAATGCTGAAGTTCAGCGTCTGCGCGATGTGGAAAAGAACCTGGCTTCCCTCCAGCATAACTTCGATGCCCTTTCCAAAGAGAACCGGGAAAACCGGGCTCTGCTCGCCGCTGCCAAACCCCGCGAACAGGAACTTACCAATATCAAACTGCGTTTGCTGGAAATGGATCGTCTCAAGTCCTCTCTGGTTCGGGAACAACAGCTCAACGAGGAGTTGCGCAATGAGTGCCGCCGTCTTACCGGTGAGGTCAAAACCCTGCGCTCCCGCAGTAATGAACTGGATAAACTGCGCCGTCAGCTGACCGAGTTTGATGGCATCAAAAAAGAGCTTGAGCAGTTGAAAAATTTGCGTGCTGAATATCAGCGTATTTCCGAGGTCGAAAAACTTTATGCGGAATTGAAAATACGCTTCGGCGAATTGGAATCACTTCTCCGGGAACGCGATGCCCGTATCGCCAGAATAAGTTCCGAACTGAATGGTGCCGGAAAAGATAATGCCGATATGAAGAAACAGCTTGCCGCATTGAATGGAGTCCGGAAGCGCAACTCCGAGCTTGATGCCATGATTGCTTCCCAGAATCAGGAAATTTCCCGGCTCAACGACATGATAAAAGAGTTGAGATCCGGCAAAAGTAAAAATGATATTATCTCCCTTGAACACCGCAATCAGATTGCCCGCTTGCGCAAGACGATCGAAAAGCTTTCTCCTGTTGCCGACCAGTATGCCCGGCTGCAGCAGGAGTTTGAAAATGCCAAACAGCAATTTTCCGCCCGTATCGCCCGCTTGACCTCCCGCTGTTCGGCGGCAGATGAGATCGTCCGTCTCCGGGATGAAGAGATCAGGCGATTGCAGAAACTCAATGCGGAACTTGCTCAGATGAAGAAAAATTCCGGCGACTCTCTGAAAAACCGGGTCGATCAGGCGCAGCTGTCCCGCTTGAACAGTGAATTGTCCGCCATGCGGGAATTGTACACTGCAATTACAGCGGAACGTGACCGGCTGATAACCGAGTTGGACAATCTGCGGCGCGGTGTCACCCCGGAAGATAAAAATGTGGCGATAACTGAATCTCCGGAAGAGCTCGCTGCCACAGGTTTGCGCGCTGAGCGGGACGGAAATCTGGAGCTTGCCATCTGGAACTACAAGCAGGCGTTGACGGTTGCTCCTGACTTCAGCAGTGCGCATTTGCGTTTGGGAGCGCTGCTTTTCAGCCGTAAAGATTATTCCGGCGCGCTGCCTCACCTCAGCGCCGCCCGTATCGCTTCTCCGGATAACCTTGATCTGGCGTTGAAAACTGCCCGCTGTCAGATCGGACTTCAGCGTTTCGGCAACGCCAAAAGCATTGTCGATGCCATGTTGAAACAACATCCCGGTGATTACCGGGTGCAGATCCTTGCCGGTTTGATCAATGCGGCATCCGGTGCAACTGCCGCCGCAGAAGAGCGTCTGGTTACCGCCTGCCGGTTGGCTCCGGCAAAGACGGAACCGCTTATCGAACTTGCCAAACTGCTTGCTGATTCGGCTTCAGACCGGAAGGCTGAAGCGGTCAAAGCTTACGAAAAAGCGCGTGCGCTCGGAGCTTCTCCGGTTCCGGAATTGGAAAAGAAGCTCGGAAAGATGCTGGATAACCGCCGGGATATGATCCGGTTCTTCGCCTCTGCTGCTGCGGAAGCGGAGATCGGCGGAGATTTCGGCAGTGCGGTCTGGTATTACCGTAAGCTGGTTGAAATCAAGCCGGAGGATTTTATCCCCCGGCTGGCTCTGGCGCTCCATCGTAATTCTCATACGGCGCAGGCACGGGAAACGCTCGAATTCAATACTCCCTCCCGGTTGGGGATGATGGTGCTGGCGATCATCGAAAATGATGCCGGCAACCATACAGCGGCTCTCCGTGCCGCCCGTCAGTGTAACGGTATCAAACTTCCGGCAGACTGGCAGGCGATTACGATGGAAATCGGTAAATTGCGCAACGAAAAACGCCCCTCTGCCGCTATGCGCATGTTGTTGAGTGGTATAGTTTCCAGGTAATCTCTCTCTTTTGTGAATGCTCTGTTCCCGCTGAGGGGAGATAATATTTTTTCAATAGAGGCGTTGTAATAGAAGTGAGTTATGCCGCGACAACGAAGAAAACAAAACACCTCGCTTTTCTTGAAAAGGGATGAGGGTTCGGGAGAAGGGAAAACCCGGTGCCGACGTTCGGCTCTTTTCCCGGGAAAAGAAGTTTTTCCCTTCTCCCGAGCAATCTCCCCTTATCGGGGTCACATAAAGTGCAAATTGCCGCCGGTAACGGTCAGCGCGATACCTTTTGCCGGGAGCTCCGGGGCGCTGAAGGTCGCTTGTGAGTCGATCTCTTCCGGAGAAAAAACGGTGATGTCGGCGTAGTTCCCCACCTTCAATGCTCCGCAGCGGTCAAGGGCGAAAAATTCGGCTGCGGCACCGGAGAGTTTCCGGCAGACTTCCGGCAGAGCAATGTTGTTTTCCAAGAGCAGGCGTGCCATCTTTGCCGCTCCGCCGAAGGCTCGCGGATGAGGTCTGCCGAAACGGAGATCCGGCGGCAGGGCATTGCCGTCACTGCCGAAACAACACAAGGGATGAGTGAGTATTTTCAGCATATTTTCCGGCGACATGCTGATTGCAGCGAGGGTGGCATCCGGTGCGCTTTGCCGCAATATTTCCAGTACAGTTTCCGCCGGTTCTCCGGGGATGTCACAGAAGCTCTTTCCGGCATATTTCCGGTAGCGTTCATGGGTGGTTCCGGCGAGGATGATCCGCTTCCAGTATTCACTGTCATGCAGCTCTTTCAAATGAGCAAGCGCGCGGGCGTACTCCTGCTGATCCTGAAGAAGCGTGGTCAACTCCCGGTCACCGTAAGCGGAGTAGGCATCTCCCAGTGCCACGCTCAGCATGGTTTGACTTTCGATGTAAGGGTAGCGGTCAAAGCGGACATCAATGCCCCGCTGACGGTAACTTTCCATCAATTCAAGTGCGGCATCAAGTTTGGAAAAGTTGTTCTTCCCTGCGGTTTTGAAGTGGCTGATTTCCACCTTGTGCAAACGGGCTTTTTCTGCAAGAGAGAGTATCTCTTCCAGACTTTCCAGAAGAGTGTTGCCTTCACTGCGCAAATGGGTGGTGAATACTTTGTCCAGCTTTGCCAGAGTCTGCATCAGCGCCAGAAGTTCATCTTCGCAGGAGAAACATCCCGGAACATAAAGCAGTCCGGTGGATAACCCCGGTGCTCCGGCACGCAGTTCCTGTTCCAGTAACGTACACATCCGGTTCAGCTCTTTTGAGGAAAGTTCTTTTTGTTCATAACCGGCAACTGCGGCGCGCAGAGTGTTGTGACCGCAAAGCGGAAATAAGCGCAAAGCAGCAGCACGTTTGGCTGATTCCTGGCAGTAAGAAGTGTAATCCTGCCAGGAAAGTTCCAGATCGTAGTTGGAATAGAGGTCGGTCAGATGCTCTTTGTTTCCGGGTGTGACGGGGAAGGGGGATAAACCGCAGTTCCCGGTGATTTCAGCGGTCACACCTTGAGAGATTTTACTGAAACACTCAGGTGCCGCCAGCGCGGAAATGTCGGAGTGACCGTGGGCATCAATGAACCCGGGGGCGATGATCTCATCTTTGAATTCGATTATTTTGTCGGCACAGGCAGTCCCGGAAATCTCTTTTTCCACGGCGATGACCGTGTCGTTTTCAAACAGCAGAGCGCCCCGGGATATGCCGGAAAAAGTTTCATCGCAGATAAAGCCGCGCAGTAAAGTTTTCATTTTTTGATATTGTCCCAAATTTTGTGAAACTGAATATTCTCTGAAAGAAAATTGTATTTATATTACTTTAAAAACTTTAAATGTCAAGAATTAAAACAGTCGTTTGCAATCGGCGGATGGATCGTGGAGCAAGGTTGCGGGTAAATCAAGGCGACAACGAAGGAGTGGACTACTGTCCATGACTGAGTGGGCGTCCGCCGATTTGCCCGTAAGATTGCCCGCGAGGCGCCGCCGTCGGTTGTATTTTATGAGACAGCAGTTCCAATACCCGGAAAAACTCGGAAACACTCCATGCCTGCGCCGGACAACCGCCGGGACGGTGGGGCGCATCGCCGTCAAGCACTTCCGGAAGTTCGCCGGGAATTCCCTGTTCAAAAAGTTCAACTGCGGATAAAAGCAGTGCCAGCGCCCGTTTCCGGCTCTTTTCGCCTCCGGCAAGGTACAGCGCTTCACAATATGATGGAAACGGCCAGCACCACGCTGTACCATTGTGATAAGCAGGTTTCCGTTCCTCATCTTCGCGTCCGCAATATTTCCCGCAGTACGGGTGGTGCGGATCATTAAGCAATCTGCCGTTATGTTCCACCGGAAGCGGATAATCGGTGTCGGCATCATCCAGCGTGCGGATCGCGCCGGGGACGAGCAGAAATGCACTTTTTTCCAATATTTTCAGAGCAAGTTTTTTGTCCCGGATCGCTCCGGAGGTGATCGCAGTCAGCATATTGCAGCGGATGTGGTCATCGGGGGTCGCCTGTTCCGCCGGAGTTCCCGGAGGAGAGTGGAGACAATCGGAAAAACGCCCTTCGGAAAAGTAAAACTGCTCGATGGAATTTGCCGCACTTTCAGCAAGTGCATCCTGTTTCATAAACTTCAATGCGGCATACCAGAGGGATTGAATTTCCACCGGATAGCCCTCCCGCGGGGTTCCTGCCGGATAATTGGTATCCATCCAGCTGAAGTGGGCGGGGCTGAAAATCAGCTTGCTTTTCTCATCCATTTTGATGCCGTTGGGAGTGCCGTGCTGATAATGATGGATTATGGAATTGAGAATCTCATACAACGTTCTGCCGTTGCAGATGGTGTTCAGAAAATTCTCATCTCCGGTGACGGCGATATAATCCCGCACTGCAATTATAAGATAAAGCGGAGCATCACTGGTGTCGCGGTTGGAGTCATTGCCGCCGCAAATCATGTTGGGGAGAGTTCCATTTTTTTCAAATGCGGCAAAACGGAGCAGTATCTGCGCCGCATTTTGCCGGAATTCCGGAAACTGTACCAGTCCGCGCAGGGCGATCAGGGTATCTCTGCCCCAGTCCAGAAACCACGGGTATCCGGCAATGACACTGCCCAGAGTGTCACGTTTTACCACGAAGCGGGAGAGGGCGGGGAGTGCCAGCTGCGCGGGGGGTAGGGTCGGCTGAAGCGGGGAAAAGATTTTTTCGCTTTCTTCCGGAGAGGGAGGTTGTGCCGTCACTCCATCGGCGGCAATACCTGCGGCGGCAGAGAGAATGACACTTTCTCCGGAACTGATCGCGGCGGTAAAGTAACCGGGGCTGAAAAGATCGGTCTTATCCGGAAGTCCGCAGTATCTTTCGGCGGGTAAATCGACCATGTAGCGCCACTCCGGAGCAAAACAGAAAACCCCTTTGTCCATTTCGATCGACAACTGCCGTTCCGAGGGGTGGAAATCAAAACCGTTACTTTTGGTGCGTATGCTCCGGCGGAAGAGATGTTCCGCTCCATCGCAGGCGCGGGTCGTGGTATGATTTATTCTGTCCTCCAACTCCGGGCGGAGGATGAGTTTGGCGCAAATTTGAGTTTTGCCCGGAACATGGGGGAGTTTGAAGCGCAAAAATATTTTGTCGTCCGTTGCCGACATGGCAAAATCCACAGTTAATTTCAGTGTGCCGCCGTGACCGTCCGGCAGAGAAAAGCTGAATGTTGCCCGGTTGCCGGGGTGGGCAGTATACTCTTCTGAAGTCGTGCTGTTCAACTCCAGTGAATAGCCGTCGATTACCAGCCACGCCCGGCAGCAGCTGAACATCACATAGCGATCCTGCGGAAAATTCCGGTTGATATTGGCGGCAAGCAGTGCATCATATTTGCTGTGGAGTTTGCCCCAGTCGGCGCTGAACATCGCGTATCCGCCCCGGTCGTTGGAGCCGAATGCCAGATGGTGTTTCAGAGTGTCACTTTTGTTGGCAAGGCGGAGCTGCCGCTGTACTCCGGAGGGGAGCAAGTGGAGTGTTCCGGCTGCGCGGCGGGGATGGACGGCTTCAAAGACCGTGAGCTTAAGTTGAAGATCCCGGGGAAATGAAGCCGGATTTTCCGGCAGGGATACCAGCGCGAAAAATCCTGTTTTATCCGCGAGGGCAACTGCGGTTGTGTGATTGATGGTCATTTTATTGTCGATGATTTCCATAATGAAAGCATCTTTGCTTTTGACCAGCAGTAGATCCCCCGGCGGAAGCATAAGTTTTCTTTTGCAGTCCTGAGGGTAACGGAAGATGGTCACCGGTGCCGGAGAAATGCCGGAGATATTTTCAGTAAACTGCACCGGATCAATACACATCCCGGTTGCTGAAACAGCGGCACTCTGCGCAAGATCCATAAATTGCAACGCCGCTTTCTGCGCCATGGCGGCAGCGCACTGACGGGCGGCAGATTCCGGAAGATGCGAACCGTTGGAAGATGATGGCAGGGTAAATCCGTCAAAACTGATGCACATTGCATCGCCGGCATCCACCATGCAGGAACAGGTGTTGTCTTCAAGCTGGAAGCTGATTTTTTTCCCTGAGAGCAAATCGGTTCCGGAATCAAATCCGATTGAGGGGAAAGATATTTTTGCCGCTTTTCCACATTCAAGGTTTATCAATACCAGCAGCGGCGGAACATCTTTGCCGGAACGGAGTGCCGCGATATAGTTGCCGTCCCCGCGCTGGATAAGTTTGACATCGACGCCGACACCGAATGCCGGGTGGTGGGCGAGGAGCGTGTTCAGTTTGCCGATCAGAGTGTTTAAATTGTCCGGAGAACCGAAGTTGAGTGTGCCGCAACCGTGAACATCGATTTTTTCGGAAGCAAAAAACTCTGCGCCGTTGGCAAATCCGAAGGTTCCGTGCTGAGAAAGCAGTGCCGTCACCAGAAAGCGGTTCCTTGCAAACACCTTGCCGCGAACTGCCAGGCGGTCATTGTCGTGGGTTTCGGCAAAGTTGGCAAGAGTTCCCATTCTGTTGCCGATATCATTCATGTAGGGATAGTAGCGGGAGATCTCATCCCGCGAGTAATTCTGAAACAGCTCCGAGTATCCCCAGTTCAAGCCGCTGGAATTCAGTAACTTTTCCTGGACAGACAACGGTCCGCCCAGACCCTCAAGCAAAAACACCGTGTCCGGATATTCCCGGCGGACTCTGGCGGTAATGTAATTCCACGCCTGTTCCGGGACCATATAACCGGCATCACAGCGGAAGCCGTCCACCCCGCGCTTGCACCAGAAAAGAAAGACCTTTGCCATCAGTTCATGCACTTTGGTCTTTCCGTAATCCAATTTGCATAAATCCTTCCAGATAATGCCCCAGGCGCCGGGACTTTCAAATTTATCATCCTGCGCGCGGCGGACAAAGTAGTCCGGGTGTTCGCATTGAAGTTTGGATGCCCAGCCGGTGTGGTTTACCGGAATATCCATGAAAATCCTGCCCTGCTTGCTGTGGATCGCGTCGATCAGTTCTTCAAACTGTTCCATCGGGGTGGCGCTTTCATCGAATTCCGCCAGCGCCGGGTCCACGGCAAAGTAATCGGTCGCGGCAAAAGGACTGCCGTAACGTCCCATTCTGCCGTAGGATACCGGTGTCGGATGGATGGGAAGCAGCTGCAGTATCCGGCAGTTGAGCGTATCGAAAATGTGGTCGAGATGCTGCTTTAATTTGCGGAAAGTTCCGGAAGGGGGAACGATGATAAAGTTTTTGTCATCGTACTCTTTCAAATCCGGAAGTGCCGGAGAACAGGGCAGATGCATAATATCGTTCCATTGGCGGACAAAGGCGCAGTAGATGCTGTTTCCGGCGGCGTTTACGGCACTTTCCACTTTCAGATGAAAGTTTTCTCCTGCCGCCCAGAGCGCCGGACGGTCACCGTCCGGCAGAAAACAGCACTTGGCTTCAAAGATACCGACTTCGCAGAGGGGGAGCGTGATGGTGAATTCTCCCGGCGCATCTCCCGGAAGCATCTCGATATCGTGCCAGTCGGAGTTGCGCAGAGGACGGTTGAGTTCAGTGTGTTCGATCAGTTCGGTCCGGCGCCGGGAAGCGTTGCCGATGTTGGTGCGGACAACCGCCCTGCCGGAGAGGTGTGCCGGTACGCCGGAGAGCGTGAAGCGCACAGTGTCTCCGGCAAAAAAGAGATTGCGTCGGGGAGAGATGCTCTGAATAGTCATGGTCAAATGTTACTCTTGGGGAAGTTGGTCGTCAAAGAAAAATTTCATCACCTGCCGGATGTGGCGATCCCAGAATTCCCAGTTGTGATTGCCGGGGTAGAGATAACTGTGGAAGTCGGGGATTTCGAGCGCATGCATGGCAGCGTTGAACTCCATATTGTCGGCGATCATAAAATCTTCCGTACCGCAAATCGACAATATGCGGGGCAGAGTTGCTCCGGAATCCTTCGCCTGCTGTGCCAGAGTCAGCAGATCATCGCCCGATGCTGCCGCTTCCTCCGGGGAACCGAAGATGTTGCGCAGTTCCGGCAGCCATGCCGCTGAATCCGGAGACTCAAAACGGCGCTTGATGCTGACCACCGGGGACAATCCGGCAACGGCGGCAAAGCGTTCCGGGAGGCGCAAACCCAATTTCAATGCGCCGTACCCTCCCATGGAAAGTCCGGCGGCGAAACGGTCTTCGCGCTTCCGGCTCAACGGGAACATGCCTTCAGCAATAAAGGGCAGCTCTTCGGAAATAAAACTCCAGTACGGAAAGCCGTTGCGGGCATCAGTGTAAAAACTGCGGCCGCCATCAGGCATGATGACTGCAATATTGTACATGTTCGCGTAACGTTCGACCGACGTGTAACGGCTCCAGGCGCTCTGGTCATCGCTGAGACCATGGAGGAGGTAGAGCGTTTTGAATCCGGTGTCGTCGGCAGGGGAGAAAATTCCCTTTGCAAAACCGTTCCGCTGAGGAAGGATAACATTCATTCCGACAGCCTTGCCCAGCATGGCGGACTTTATATCGCAACGTAAAAAAGCCATTGTATTTTCCAAATTATTTGCAGGTTGAACTTTTGTCATCCGGTATTAATTTAACCTTTTTTACCGGTAAAATCAAATGAAATATTGATAGTTGGCACATTTTTTTCACAGATATTCCCCGCGAGGCGCCGCCGCCGGTCGTTTTTTATGGGATAACTGTGCATTTTTGTGGAAAATGTATTCTGTTGGAGGTTGACATCTGCATTTATATGTATTATATTTGAACGGTAAAACCTGAAAACAAGGAGGAATATACCATGAAGACGATCAAAGTTCAGAAACTGTCCCGGGATGCGTTCCACAAGTTCGGCGATTATGCCATGCTCATCGACCCGCTGAACGAAGAAGCCACCGGTCCGAAGGATGCAGAGTGCGCCTTTTTCCGCGATATGCTGCCGGTGGATCTGGGCGGCGCTGTGCCGTCATTTTCCACCTGCCGTATCCTGCCGCGTAAAATGGTCGTAACCGATGCGGAATATCATGACTATACCTGCGAAGCAGCGATGCCGCTGGATCAGGATGCTGTCTTCTGGTGCGCTCCGGCAACGGCGGGAAGCGACTTCCCGGCAGACAAGGTTGAAGCGTTCCTGATTCCCAAAGGAACGATCATCAAACTCCGTCCCGGAGTCTGGCATCATGCGGCGTTTGCCACTGAAGACCGGGCTTTAAATGTAATGATCGTTCTGCCGGAAAGAGCTTATCTCAACGACATCAACTGCATGAGTGTTGCTGAAAACGATCAGATCGCGATTGAACTTTAACCGTTTTGGAACAGGGGGGCTGTTGTAAAATGTTTTGCAACAGCCTCGTTGTTATACCCAAAATACTTATTCAATCATGATTCTCTGCATTCCTCAATAAATATCTTTGAGGAGTGCGATACCTCGGGTATGAAGTGTGTCTATTGGCATGCAGAATCGCTGGTGTA
>JAFTRX010000046.1 GCA_017462015.1 Lentisphaeria bacterium | reverse complement strand
GCATGAGCAAGGCGCAAGCCTGCGGAATGCCGCAGAGCGAGGTCTCCGGAAAATCGACTGCAACCGCCGAGTGCGAAGCACGAGCGGCGAGGCGGCTCTCCCGCCGCCGCAGGGAGATTTTTTGGAGAAAAGCCGCCGCAGGTTGTATTTTTTACAAAAAATGAGACAGTACCAAAATATGAAGATCAGACATCAGAAGCCGAGATACCTGAACGTATCAGCCAAACGGCGGATGGAATAACCGCCGGCAGGAGCGAGCAATTTCCCTGCCCAATTGGTACCGGACTCAAAACTTACTTCGGTCTGATAATCGATCATGCGGGGACAGTCAAAAAGTTTAGGCATAAGTTCGCGCCAGTTGATAGTTCCGTCAAAAGGCATTCCGTGATTATCGCCGTAACCGTCGTTATCATGGATATGACAGGTGACGATTTTTTCACGCATCGTTTCCAGAGCATTATCTTCCATGACGACACCATTTTCCCACCAGATTTTATTCATGTAGTTGTCAATGTTTTTATAATCCTTCCCCGGAGCGGTGGCAAGCAAATTGGCATGACCGGTATCGTAACAAAGTCCGACATGGGGATCATCGCCGAAAACATTGACGATCTTCATGACTTCAGCGGCGGTATTGGTTCCTTCCTGACTGTTTTCCACAGCGATCACCATGTCAAGTTCCCTTGCCGTCGGCAGCAGTTTTTCCACACCGGCAACAGCAAGGGGGCGCAAAACATCAATGGGGACATGATCGAAACAATATTCAGCAGCACCAACGTGAACAGTATAGGTTTTGCAGCCGAATTCTGCGGCGATTTTCATACCTTTTATGTGGTCTTCATACATGGATTCCCAACAATCTTTATTGGTACAGTTGAGATCACCGCTCCACTTGCCGCAAAGGCCGTGGACAGCAGAAAATTCGACTTCCATATCGTGACATATCTGCTTTACCAGCTTCAAACGCTCTTTTGAATCGATCATCTGCCGGAGCAGCGGAGTAGTGATGACAAATTTACGCAATCCGTTGTCCGCAAATTCCCGGACGGTGCGGTAAAACTGTTTTTCCTCCAGAGGAGACCAGTCATAATAGCATTTAAGATCTTTTCTCATTTTTGTTTCTCTTTCATTTTGTAAAACACGTTCCACGCTATAATATAGCTTCCATGAATAGAAATACAAGACTTAATCATAGCTGTCTCATAAAAAATCAACAACGGCGGCGTACCGCTGCCGGTCGTCTTTCATAAGACTGCGGTTCAACACATTGTATTTTGCCCGAACCATGCTATATTAAACAGAAATCGACAAATATCGTAATATTTTACGGAAAAAAATTTATCATGGAAAACATTGAAATCATCAAAACTCCGGAAGAGGTCAATCGCAGGATCGGGGAATTGGGTTCTAATATTGCCAGAGCTTACGGCACGACACCGTTAACAATGATCGTGGTCATGAACGGCGGATTGTTTTTTGCGGCGAAATTGGCTGAATCCATAAAGCTGGACGATTTTTATATCGACTCTATCGCCGCCGGAAGTTATAAGCACAACGTGAGTTCCGGAGTGGTTCAGTTGCGTTCCACGCTGAAACTCGACCCCAAAGGTCGGAATATCTTGATTGTTGACGAAGTTCTGGACTCCGGAAGAACGCTCAAAGCGATCCGGAAAAATCTTCTTGCACTGGGTGCGTTGAACGTTAAAACGGCGGTATTGGTTGAAAAGAATATCTCCCGTCCGGACGGTATCGGGCATGCCGATTGGGCAGGATTTATCATGGATGACCGTTATCTTATCGGTTGCGGAATGGATTCTGAAGAAAAATACCGTCACTATCCCGGAATCGCTGTTCTGCGCTGAGATAACCGCTCTTGAAGCATCCTCCTGCGCCTTGATAGCTGCGGAGGACAGGAGCAATATTGTCCACTCTTCTCCGCCGCAAAGGTTCAGGAAAAAGAATAAACTCGACCGGCTGTTGGATTTTTTATAAAAAAAAGGATATTAAAATGAAATTGTCAAACATTTATGCAACATTGGCACTGCTGCTTACGGCGGTGATCTGGGGCTTGTCCTATTCGGCACAGGCGGAAGCGATGAACACGATGCAGCCGTTGTACTTTGTCTTCCTGCGTTATCTTCTCGGCAGTATCATGCTGCTGCCGGGGATATTCATAATGCGCAAGCGCCCGGATAAAAAATTGTTCACCGGCGGTATCGCCTGCGGATTCTGTCTTGCCGGTGGGGAAATATTACAGCAGTTCGGCTTGCTCTACACCTCTGCCGGAAAAGCGGGATTTCTCACTGCGCTTTACGTCATCATGATACCGGTCATCGGTATTTTCATCCGGAAAAAATCGGATTGGAAAATATGGAGCGCCTCGTTGCTCTCCGTGTTTGGAGCATATCTGCTCTGTTCCGATGGTACGCTGGGAAGTATCGGGAACATGGGAGATTTTCTCATGCTTTTGTGCGCGTTGTTCTTTGCGTTCCAGTTCATTGCGATCGCCAAATTCGCCCCGGATGCGGACGCTCTGCAGCTGGCGGCAGTGCAATTTTTCACCGTTGCGGTAATATCCGGTATCGCCGCACTGCTGGCAAGAGAGACCTGTTCCTGGGCAAGCATCACCGCCACGACCAAACCGTTGCTTTACTGCGGATTGATCGCCATAGGTTTCGCCTGTACGGTGCAGGTCGCGGCACAGAAATATGTCCATCCGGCAACGGCATCCATCGTTTTAAGCACGGCTTCAGTATTTGCGGTGATCTGGGGCTGGTGGCTGCGTGATGAGCATTATTCTCTGCAAAATCTCATCGGCTGCGCCATCATCTTTGCCGCCGTACTTCTGGTACAACTGCCCGCCGCCCGGAACCAAAAAGAGCTGACACAAGAAAATTAAATGGATTTTTCGATACAAAACAATAAAGTCCTTCTGGATGGAATCGAAACTCAAATCCGTTCCGGCGCCATCCACTACTTCCGCACCCTGCCGGAACAATGGGAAGATCGGCTGTTGAAATTGAAACAGTGCGGTTACAACACGGTTGAAACCTATGCCGCCTGGCATCTGCACGAACTCAAAGAGGGGGACTTTGACTTTTCCGGCAGACTGGATATCGTCCAGTTTATCCGGACCGCCGCTAAACTCGGCTTGATGGCGATAGTCCGTCCGGGGCCGTATATTTGTTCAGAATGTGACCTCGGCGGACTCCCCGGCTGGCTGTTGGGAAAACCGGGTATCCGTCTGCGCTGCGAAAACGCTGTTTTCATGAAATATACTGAACGTTTTTTCAGCAATATTCTCCCGCTTCTCGCTCCGCTTCAATGCACCAATGGCGGCAACATCATCGCCATGCAAGTTGAAAACGAGTACGCAAGTTTCGCTTCTGACCACGAATACATGCGCCATCTGGTACGGATTTTCCGGAAAAACGGCATCAACGTCCAACTCTTTACTTCCGACAATGAAAAACGCTTGCTCCGTGCCGGAACCCTGCCGGAGTTACCGGCGACATTCAACTTCCGCAACCATCCGGAGCGCAACTTCCGGGACTTCGATGCCATCGACACCGGATATGCCAATGCCCATTTTGCCATGGAGCTGTGGAACGGCAAAGCGTGGTTCTGGGGCGTTCCCCCGCAGCATCACGACGAACAGGATGTCGCAGCTGACATGCGGGAAATCATGAAAGACAACGCCTCGGTCAACAACTTTATGTTCCACGGCGGAACCAACTTCGGCTTCACCAGCGGCGCAAGTTGCAACGCCGGTCATTACCTCCCGCTGGTGACCAGTTATGAAGTTGACGGAGTGCTGGATGAAGGCGGCAACTGCGGAAAAAAATATTTTGCCATCCAAAAGGTCATAGAAGAATTCCACCCCGGAACCACGACAGTTCCAGCCGCCCGCACCGGCGCGGCGTTGCCCCCGGTTGAACTTAAAGAGTTTGTATCATTGCGCGACTCGCTGGATAAACTTTCCCGCGCAGAACAGCGCCCGTTCCCGGAGACAATGGAACACTTCGGACAATCCTTTGGCTTTATCCATTACGAAACGGAACTTCAACCTTATCATAGTGGAGAATACTGCTTTCACGACCTGCGCGACCGGGCGATTACATTTTTGAATGGAAAAGTGATCGGCATCACCAGCAGAGAGGATGAAAAACAAACCATCCAACTCGATGTCACTGAAGAAAATTCCCGGTTGGAAATTCTGGTGGAAAATATGGGCAGAGTCAACTATGGTTTGGAAATGGAGAAAGAGAAAAAGGGTATCACCGGCTTCAGCTGGACCGGCAACATGTTTATCAGCAACTGGAACATCCATCCGCTGCCGCTTGATGACTTGAGTAAACTGGAGTTCGGCAAACTTCCCGGTTCATGTGACGAACCGGGATTTTACCGGGGAAAATTTGATGCCGATCAAATCACAGACACCTATTTGCTCTTCCCTGCCGGGGGCAGAGGTTGTGTCTATGTCAATGGCTTCAATCTGGGCAGATACTGGAACATCGGTCCGCAAAGAACACTTTATATTCCGTCACCGCTGCTGAAAAAGGAAAATAACGAGATCGTCGTGTTTGAACTGCACGCCCTCACCTCTTACACGCTCAGCTTTGCCGCAGAACGGAAATTCGATCCCATGACACCGATGCCGTTGTGATCGTATTACCGCTTACAGTTTGAGCGTGGAAAGAGCCTCCACGGCGCTCATAAAAGCGACACTGGGAACGTCGGCAAACTCATCGGATTCTTCGGTAGTTCCGTCAGTACGGAAATACATATCTTCTTCGCCTTCAAACATCACCAGTTTGACCGGGTTGCCGTTTCTGTTGAGAACATAGACACCTTCGTCCGGAAAATTCTGCACCAGATCGTCTTTGTTTATAACATCCATCACCGCTTCGCCGTCGGCTTCAAAATAGAGCTGCACCTGCTCCATAACACCATGTTTGACATCCGCGGCAGTGATAACGGGGGAACCTGCTTTCAACACAGCAGACAACTTTTCAATCATTTTATCACTCATAACAACACTCCTTTACTGCAAAAACGGCAATCCGGGGAGACGGAAATTCTCCCGGCTCTCCTCATCATAAAACACTTTCATCAAAAACAACCCGTTGGCAGGAGCCGTTTCCGGCGCCTGAGTCCGGTCGCGCGCTTCGAGGATGCGGGTCACGGCATCCGGAGAGTACACCCCTGCCCCGACCGCTTCGATCATCCCCATCAAACAGCGTATCATCTTATAGAGAAAACCATTACCGACAAAGGTGATACAGCAGAAATCCCCGATCATTTCAACATCGATACGGTAAATCGTCCGCACGGCATCGTCGATTTCCCGCCGTTCAACGACAAAACTTGAGTAATCGTGCGTTCCGGTCAGACGTTCACACGCCGCGCGTATCATCTCCACATTTTGCGCGCGATAGGGCTTCCAGCTGTAACGACCGACGAACGGTGAATCATTTTCGCCCAGATTCAAAACATAGGTGTATGCTTTGCCGCAGGTATCGTAACGGGCGTGAAACTCCAGCGGGACCTCTTTGATGGTGTGTATCTTTATATCTTTGGGCAAACGGCGGTTCAGCGCTTTGAACACCCGTTCCATCGGTATCGCCGGCTGTTCCGGCGCCAGAAAAGTTGCCGCAAAGTTCTGCGCATGCACCCCGGCATCGGTACGGCTGCTGCCGATAAGATGGATCGGCTGTTTGTCGTAAAGTTTGGTCAGATTCTCCTGGATCACCTGCTGTACGGCAAGGCAATGCGGCTGGATCTGCCAACCGCTGTAATTGCCGCCGTCATAGGCGATCTCCATCAGATACCGTTTCACCGGTATGTATGGTGTGGGCTCAATCCCCATAAATTATCTCCTGAGCAATAGTGTTCCAAAAAAGCAATCCTTCCGGAGTCAATTTTATTCTTCCTCCGGAAGTTGAAACCTGTCCCGGAAAAGATTTCTGCAGTTTTTCAGCAATCTTCAACCGGTTTTCCCAACGATCACTGTTCTCAACCCGCTGCCATGCCGCTTCATCCCAACCGTCAACGGTACGCAAATTTACGGCAAAAATTTCATTCAGCCGTTCCGGAAGCGGAATTTCATCAACCTCCGGCGGCGCGCCATTGAGCCATCCGTTCAACGATTCAACTTCAATCCGGCGGATGAAACCGTCAAATCCGGCGGCAGCCGGGCCATATCCTCTCAGCAAACCGCCGCGCCACACGTTGAGATTATGACGGCAGCCGCAGCCACGACGGGCGTAATTGGATATTTCATAACGGTGTATGCCATACTTGTCAAGCACCTGCTCCGCCAGTTGATAAAACTCCGTTTCCCGTTCATCATCTTCGTCAAAAGTTGCACCGAGGCGGCTGTTTTCCTCCGGAGTCAACGCGTAACACGATATGTGATCGGCTCCGCACTCTGCCGCCATGCGCAAATCCTGTTCCCACATCGCCGCCGTCTGTCCCGGCAGAGAGTAGATCAAATCGCAGTTCCAATGCGGAAATCCCGCACGGCGCACCAGATCAAGTGCATCCAACAGCTTTTCCTGCGAACACCGTCTGCCGATGCGCTCCCGCGACATGGCATCAAAACTTTGCACGCCCATACTCAAACGGGTAAAATATTGCCGCAGCAGGGCAACTTTTTCTTCGGTCAGAGATTCCGGATTGGCTTCGATGGAAAGCTCCGTATTCTCATCCGACGGCAGATAGCGGTGAATAAGTTTGCACAAACGTTCCAACTGTGAACAGTCAAGATATGTCGGCGTACCGCCGCCGACATATACGGTTTCACAATGTACGATATCGGCACTCAAATCCTGCTCCAAACGGCGCAGATAGGCTTCAACAAGCTCTTTCCCGGCTCCGGCTTCAGAATAAAAGGCACAATATCCGCACTTGGCGGCACAGAATGGAACATGGATATAACAATTCACTTCAGTGCTGCCAGCGCAATACCGCTCATCAGCGCCATACCGTGAGCGATCATTTTTTCATCCGCAAGGAAACGGCAGTTGTGCAGCGGCGGCTGGTCACATCCGGCACCCAGCATCAAAAACACACCATCGGGTGCATTATTGAGGTAGTAAGAAAAGTCCTCCGATGCCATATATGATTCCGGAAAATCGATACATTCGATGCCGCAGTCAGCCATCACCGCTTTTGCCAACTCCACTCCGGAAGCAGGATTTACTGTTGCCGGATAACCGTTTTCAGCAAAATGAACCTCGCACTTCACACGGTGCATCACTGCCACAGCATTACAGATTTCTTCCAGTGCAACGCGCAGTTCACGCGCCGTTTCATCATCCAACGCCCGCAAAGTACCGATAAACCGGGTGGTTTCCGGGATGATGTTGTCCAGCTTTCCACCTTCGATGGCACAAATGCTCAACACCCCGGCACGCTGGGAATTTATCCGGTTGGAAACGACAGTCTGCAGTTCCATCACGGCAGAACACGCAGCCAGCAACGGACTTTTCGCCGCATGGGGACGGCTGCCATGACCGCCCTGCCCTTTGAATGTGACCTCAAAGTGGGTACATGAACTCATCATCGCGCCGACACGGATACCGGCAACACCTGCTTTCATTCCGGGGAAACAGTGGAACGCCGCGACAAAATCCGGTTTGGGATCACTCAACGCGCCGGCTTCGATCAGCGGCCGCGCCATAGCAAGATTTTCTTCCCCCGGCTGGAACACCAGCCGGACACTGCCGGAAAACTCCCGGCGGCGCGCGGCAAGGAGTTTGGCTGCGCCCAGCAGTACCGATGCGTGAACATCGTGACCGCAGGCATGCATCATTCCGGGAATTTCCGACGCATAGTCGCACCCGGTCTCTTCAGTTACGGTCAAAGCATCAATGTCCGCCCGCAGTGTGACATTTTTTCCGGGGCCGTTGCCCCGGATGAACGCGACCGTGTCAGTCTCTAAAAACGGCGGCAGAATCTCCACTCCGGAGATCTCCGCCAAACGTCGTCGTATCTCCGCACAGGTCCACACCTCCTTACCGGCGATTTCCGGATGGCGGTGCAGCTCCTTGCGGAACGCGATGATTTCATTTACAATATCTTTGATTTCCATTTTTCTTACCGGGAGTATACAACTTTTCCTGCAACGATGGTCATGACCACCTGACCTTGTACGTTAAAGCCGTCAAACGGCGTATTGCGTGACTTGGAGAAGAATTTATTCTTATCGACAGTCCACTTTGCTTCGGGATCGATGACCGTGATGTCAGCGACGCGACCGACTGCAAGCGAATAATTTTCCATGCCCAGAATGTCAGCCGGTCCGGAGGTGAATTTGCTTATCAACTGCGGAATCGTCAACACACCCTTGGTCACCAGTTCAGTGAACGAAAGCGGCAATGCCGTCTCCAATCCGATAATGCCGAACGGAGCATGGTCAAATTCCACCATCTTCGCCGTTCCGGTGTGCGGAGCGTGGTCGGTGGCGATCGCCGTCAACGTGCCGTCTGCGAGCCCTTCGATGACCGCCAGCCGGTCACGTTCACTGCGCAGCGGCGGGTTCATCTTGTAGTTGGTATCGAACTTTTTGATGCACTGATCGGTAAGCGTGATATGATGGGGAGTGGCTTCACCGGTAACTTTGATGCCTTTTTTGCGCGCGATCCGGAGAAGTTCCACACTTTCAGCGGCACTGATATGCTGCATGTGGATCTTCCAGTCGATCTGGCGCGCAAGGATGATGTTACGCGCGACCATCAACTCTTCAGAGGCACTGGAAATGCCGTTCATTCCCAGCAAAACCGACCACTTGCCCTCATGCATCACACCACCGGCGGCGAGAGTCTTTTCTTCACAATGATCCAGAATGGGCAAATTGAAACTCTTGGCATATTCGACCACATGACGCATCAGCGCATGATCCTGAATACATTTGCCGTCATCGCTCAACGCGGCAACACCGGCAGCTTTGAGCGATCCGATACCAGCCATCTCTTCGCCTTTGCCGCCTTTGGTCATATTACCGCAGGGCAGCACATGCACCACCGCCTGTTCCTGCGCGGTGCGCTTGAGCAATTCAATGGAACCGGCGGTATCTGCCGCCGGAGAGGTATTGGGCATGGCAACGATTGTGGTAAAACCGCCCGCCGCCGCCGCCATACTTCCGGTGGCAACGGTCTCCGCCGCCGTATTTCCCGGCTGGCGCAGATGTACATGAACGTCGATGAACCCGGGAGAAACTACTTTTCCGCTCAGATCCACGACCTGCGGATCTTTCACTTCAGAAGCTTCCACGATCATACCGTCAGCGATACCGATATCGCCGACACAATCAATATTGCGAACCGGGTCGACCACCCGGGCATTCTTCAAAATCATATTATTCATTTCCGCACTCCGGCAATAAGGAACAACACTGCCATACGCACTGCCAGCCCATTGGTCACCTGTTCCAAAATGACCGAATTACTGCCGTCAGCGACTTCACTTGCCAACTCGACATCCCGGTTGATGGGACCGGGGTGCATGATCAGCACATCATCTTTCATCTTAGCCATGGTGGAACCTTTGATACCGAACCACGCGGCATATTCACCGGTACTGGGGAAGAAGCCGACCGTCTGGCGTTCATGCTGGATACGCAGCAAATTCACCACATCGGCATCTTTTATCGCTTCGTCCAGATGGTGACAAACCCGGCATCCGATGGATTCAAACTCGCGCGGAACCAGCGTTGACGGCCCGGCGAGGGTGACGTTGGCGCCCAGTTTGAGCAAGCCCCAGATGTTGCTCCGCGCCACGCGGCTGTGGAGGATGTCTCCCAGAATGGTGACATTCAAACCTTTGAATGAACCCTTCTTTTCCCGGATGGTGAACAAATCCAGCAATGCCTGAGTCGGGTGTTCATGCGCACCGTCACCGGCATTGACCACGCCGCACTTGAGATGATCGGCGATAAAGTTCTGCGCTCCCGGCGCGGAGTGGCGCATAACGACCAGATCCACTTGAAGTGCTTCAATATTCTTCACGGTATCCAGAAGCGTTTCCCCTTTGAGCAAACTGCTCGCCTGCGCCTGCATGTTGACCACATCAGCGCTCAACCGCTGTTCGGCAAGCTCAAAAGAGACCCGGGTCCGGGTACTGGGTTCGACGAAAAAGTTGACCACGGTCATTCCGCGCAGTGCGGGAACTTTTTTCACCCGCCGCTCGGAAACTTCCTTGAACTTCTCAGCAGTATCAAGGATGCAGGTGATCTCTTCGGCGCTCAGGTCATAGATACTGAGCAAATCTTTTCTTGTCCACTGCATAATTTTATATCCTGTTAAAGTTTATTGCCACTTTACATCGTAAATACCGGGTTGAAAACCGTTGTTTTCAATGAAATGCACCTTCACTTTGCGTTCCGCCGGAAGTGTGACCTTGAATCCGACATAATCCGCCCGGATGGGGAACTCCGGTTCTCCACGGTCAACCAGCACCGCCAACCGGATGAAACCGGGACGGCCGAAGTCGGTCAACGCATCCAGCGCGGCGCGGATGGTACGGCCGCTGGACAGCACATCATCGACCAGAATGATCTCTTTATCATTGACATCAAAAGGGATGGCTGTTTCATTTATCATCGGCAGAATATCCCGTTTACCGAAATCATCCCGGTACATGGTGATATCCAGCTTGCCGAAATCGGGGGAGTACCCCAGATTTTTCATCTCATTGTATATCTTTTCCGCCAGCACCACGCCCATCTGCTGAATACCGACCAGTGCAAAATCGGCATCCTTTCCGGCGAAACGGGCAGCGATCTTCTGCGCGATCTCCTTCACGCCGGCATCGATATCACCGGCGCTGAAAAGTTGTCTGCTGCTCTCCATGCAAACTCCCTTCCGTTTTAAACTGTTCCAGACAAAAAATAATGCTGCAGAACCTCAACGGTTCCACAGCAATTTCTCCATATATTTACGAACTTCAATGAGTTGAGCGATTTCCGGAACCCGCTTTTCTCCGGGGAAACTGAACTCCAGATTACAGGGGCCGGTATAACCGTTCTTCCGCAACGCTTCAAACGCCTGCTTCAAATCAATAACTCCGGTATCCGGCGGCAAATGATCCTCCCAGGTTCCATAATTGTTGGAAAAGTGAACATTTTTAACCAAACCGCGGGTATTGTCTGCCGTTGCAACCAGATTTTCAAACAAGTTGGAGTGGTTTACATCGACGGTCATCTGCAAATCATCTTTTCCGAAGGAACGGACAAAGGCGGCAATTTCCCGGCTGTCCGGATGACGGTTGTACATCTTGGGCTTGTACGGCGCAGTCTCAATGGTCAGAATATATCCCAATGCGGAAACTTTTTCATAAAGTTTCTCCACGCTGTAACGGAAATATTCAGCAATTTTCGGGTCCTTATCCCGGTCAAGGTAGTGTTCCACCAGCGGGCACGGGGCAAATTCCGCATATCCGGCAGCATGACGGTAAGCAAGTTCCACGGCCTTGTCCCGTTCCGCTTTATCCGGAGATATCGCTCCCATGCCCATGATACCGTGAACCGACCACACCTTCATTCCGGAACGACGCAGATCTTCAAGTCCGGTATCTTTTCCCTCCGGCTGGCGGCGGGAAAGTTCAACCATGGAAAAGCCGGCATCAAGCGCCATTCCGATATAATCACCCAACATCGCACCGGGACCGCGTTCCGGACCGAACACTGCTGTACTCAACGACAGCTCATTTATCGCCATACCATCCTCCATTCATATCATTTATCTTCCGGCAGCAATCTGCCGAAAAGTGACACGCCGCCGCTGCGGCTGACTTCAACTTTCCGCAAAGTACCGGGGGTACAATTTTCATCCGGTTCAAAATGAACCACAAAATTTGTTCCGGTCCGTCCGGTCCACCGGGCGGCATTCCGGTTGCTGACACCCTCGACCAACACTTCGACCACTGAACCTTTCAGCGTTTCAAGTTTGGCGCTTATGCGTGCTTTCAAATCATCAAGCAGGATATTGTTCCGTTCAAGTTTGACCTCTTCGGGAATCGAATCCTCCAACTCCGCCGATTTAGCACCGGGGCGCGGGGAATATTTGAAGATGAACGCCTGCTCGAAGCCGACTTCGTTCATCAACGCCCGTGTGCGCAGAAAATCCTCTTCCGTCTCTCCGGGGAATCCGACAATGACATCGGTGGAAAAAGTGAGATCCGGCATCGCAGCCCGGAGCTGTGCCACTTTTTCCAGATAACTTTCCGCAGTATACTGCCGGTTCATCGCTTTCAAAATGGTATTGGAACCGCTTTGCAGCGGCAGATGGATATTGTGACAAACTTTGGAACAACTGCTCAACGCATCGATCAAACGCTTGTTGAAATAACTGACATAAGGCGACGTATACCGTATCCGCAGCAAGCCGGGAATTTCATTGAGTTTTTCCAACAGCTCTGCAAACGGCGAATGATCGTCGGCAGGCGGTCGGATATCGCCATTCAAACCGTATGCGGCGACATTCTGTCCGAGAAGCAATATCTCCCGCACGCCGTTATCGACCATGCTCTGCGCTTCAAGTAATATCGATTCCTGCGACCGGCTGACCTCCCGTCCCCGCACATAGGGGACGATACAATAACTGCAGAAACGGTTGCATCCGCGGGTGATGGCGATCTGTCCGCTCCAAGAACTCTCACCGTGCGCCCCCAGCATCTCCACCTCCTCCGGGAAGGGTTCGGTCAGCGCCAGCCGGGAACGTTCCGCCCGGAGCTGTGCCACGACCTCCGGTGCTTTGTGGATCTGCCCGGTACCGAGGACAAAGTCCAGATGCGGCAGCTCCGCCAGCAGTTCATCTCCGAGGCGTTGCGCCATACACCCCAGCACGCCGATGATAAGATGCGGCTTCTCTTTTTTCAGCTTGCGCATGAAACCGATTTTGCCTTTGGCTTTGCGTTCAGCGGCATCCCGGACACTGCAGGTGTTGAACAAAAGTACATCCGCACTTTTTTCATCACTGACCAATTCATCCCCCTGCGCAGAAAACAACGCTCCGAGCGCTTCGGAATCGCGCTCGTTCATCTGGCATCCGTAGGTCTTGATAAATATTTTCATCGTTCAAGCAAAATAAGGTTGTCCCGGTGAATAAGTTCCGCTTCCGCTGAAGTACCCAGTACGGAAGCAAATTCATCAGTGTGTTTTCCCATGATTTTACGGCAGCTTTCACTGTCAAAATTGACCAGCCCCCGGGCAAACGGTCTGCCGGAGAGGTCACAGATATCCACAGTATCGCCCCGCTTGAAATCGCCTTCAACATCAACCACGCCGGAAGGGAGCAAGCTGCTTCCTTTGATCGTAACGGCATCCTGCGCACCACTGTCAACGATCACCGTACCGGAGATCTTGCTGAAAAATCCGAACCAGCGTTTCCGGTTCGGAACCTTGTGCGCTTCAGGCAGAAAGAGTGTTCCGGTATCCTGTCCGTCGATGATCTGCTCCATAATGTTGTCGATTCTGCCGTCTGCGATCCAGAGCCACGCGCCGGATGCAGTGGAAAGTCCTGCCGCCCGGATCTTGGATGCCATACCGCCGGTGGAAAGGTCGGAATCATCTGTTCCTCCGGCGAGGCTGCGGATTTTGTCTGTGATACGGCTGACCACCGGGATACGCTCACCGAGGGTGCCATCACTGTTTCTGCCGCGCAAACCGTCCACGGTGGTCAGCAAAACAGTCATTTGCGCGCCGGTGAGACTGGTCAACATTCCGGCAAGAGTATCGTTGTCACCGAATTTGAGTTCCGCAACGGAAACTGAGTCGTTTTCGTTGACGATAGGCAGCACATCACGCTCCCACAACGCATTGATGCAATTCATCACGTTGAGATAACGGCCGCGATTGCGCAAGTCGGATGCGGTAAGCAGCAGCTGTGCCACATTGAAACCGTGCCGTGCCGCCTCCTCAGAATATATGCTCATCAACCGGGTCTGTCCCATCGCTGCAAGCGCCTGCTTCTGCGCCAGTTCCCCCGGACGTTTGGACAATCCGGCAAGTTCCATTCCCATACCGACAGCGCCGCTGGTCACCAGCAAGACCCGGTATCCCTGCTTTCTCAGCATGGCGATACCATCGACCAGACGGGCAATGGATTGCCGGTCGATAAGCAGCCGCGTTCCGGCTTTGACGATGATCTGCTTCGCCTGCGCCATCGCTTCGCGGCGGTGTTTTATATTGCAATCACTCTCCATAACACGATATTTTCTCTATTTTCTCAAAGTATTATCAGTCCAACTTCATAATATAACACGGCAATTTTGTTATTGCCAACTGTTTTTACAAAATCTTGCAGAATTCCACGCGCTTCAATTATCCTGAACCAGATGGACCGTCTGCGTCTTGAACGCCAGTTCCAGATTTTCTTCTGTCAGACGACGGAGTATCTCAAGCTGAATATTCTCCCGCTGCTGACAAAATTCACCCCAGTTGGTCGTCTGGAACCAGTTGACAGCCGAAAGGCGCAAAGACGATTCTGCAAATTCAGAAAACCACACTGCCGGAGCATTTTTTTCCGGGTCGGTCAAGGGTGATGCCAGCAGCACCTCTTGCACGATCTCCTTGGCGCGGCTGATCTGTTCCGGAGTTGTTTCATACACCAGATCGATATTGAACGCCCATTTGATATTGGGGCGTCTGGAGATATTTTCGATACCCGCTTCAGCGACCTCTTTATTTGGAACGCTCCACACAGTTCCATCCAGTGTCCGGAGCGTGGTACTGCGCAAACCGATGGCAACCACTGAGCCGCGCTTGCCGTTGAATGAAATCATATCTCCAATGGTAAAGGGGCGATCGGAAATCAACGCCAGCGCGCCAAAGATATTGGCAATGGTGTTCTGCGCGGCAAAAGCGATCGCCATCGCCGCCACACCGGCACCGGCAAGGAGCGTAGTCACCTGAAAATTAAAAGTATTCTCGGCGATGAACAATACTGCCACCACCCAGATAACGCACTTCAACACCGGATAAACCAAACTTACCAGCAGATCATCGTAAACATTTTCAGTTTTAGCCGCAACCTCCTGCAGCAGATAGCGGACCGCCTTCAATATCCGCAGCAGTGCCCACGCGATCACCAGTACTATGATCAGGAAGTAGACATTGGAAAAAATATCCATCGCCTCTTCAGAAATATCCACACTGTTCAAGCCGATGCGGACACCGGTCAATATTCCGGCGATAAGCACCGGCTTGTTGATCGTAGACGAGATTTTCTTCTCCTCTCTGTGGCTCCGCGTCAGCATTGCATTTATCGAACCGCGCAAAATCCAGGAAATTATGATCGAAACCGGTATCGCCGCGACCGCGCACACCAACAGCATCAGCAACCCTTCCTGATTTTTCACCACCCAAGCGACGATCCGGCACCACAACGCCGTAAAACTCAACTCATTACCGCGCTCGGCACATGCCGCCGCATCAGCCAACATAAAACTCCAATTCATAATACATTCCTTTCTTAAAAAAAAATGGTTTATCAATATTTTTTCAACCGGTATAATTTATTTCCATCTTGCGTGATGAGCAATTTGAGTTCCAATTTGGTCAGCAAAGAGGTCAATTTTCCCACATCCATCTGCAATGCGGCACAAATATCATCAAATCCCGCTTCGCCGTTTTTCAACAAACGGCAGACCGCCGCTTCATCGGCACTCAAATCGCCGAAGGGGTCACTGTTTTCGCTGCGCTCAGGAATATCAAATCCGGGCAGCATGCCGCAGTTCCACGCATTCATCACATCGTCGAAACTTTCGATCAGCATGGCACCCTCTTTTATCAACTTATGGCATCCTTTTGCCTGCGGATTATCCACTCTGCCCGGAACGGCAAAGACATCCCGTCCGCTCTCCAGCGCCAGCCGCGCCGTGATAAGCGCTCCGCTTTCAACTCCCGCTTCAATAACGATCGTCCCCCGGCATAACCCGGCAACGATACGGTTCCGGCGGGGAAAATTCTGACGCGCGACCGGCTGCCCGAAGGGAAATTCACTGATAACAGCACCACCGTGTTCCACCATCTGCCGTGCCAACTCGATATTTTCTTTGGGATGAACATGCAGCAAGCCGCCGCCAATGACACCGACCGTGATTCCGCCATTGGCAACTGCCGCCCGGTGGGCAACTCCGTCAACTCCCAGCGCCAATCCGGAAACAACGGTAAATCCGGCAACCGCCGCTTCCCGGGCGATCATCGCAGTCATCTCTTCGCCATAACGCGACATCCGCCGCGAACCGACAATGGCAACGGCCTTTTCCGGAAATTCCGGCAGCTCTCCCCGGACATAAAGGCACAGCGGCGGATCATAGATGTGACGCAATATCTCCGGATAATTTTCATCGAACCGGGTGTATATGCGTACTCCACCCTTTTCTGCTATCGCCAACTCCCGGGAGACCTCGGCATCCCAGTCAAAACTTATAATTTTTTCTGCAATGACATTTCCCATTCCGGGGATGTTCAGCAAATCAGCACGGGACAACTCCGGTATCTGCGATGGACGATCCACCGCTTCACACAGTTTACCGAACCGCACCGAGCCGATCCCGGAAATCAAATTACATCCGATACAAACTTCCCGGTCAGTCATGATACGACCCCTGCACTGCACTCTGCCAAACTTGTTCCAATTCCTGATCGCTGAAATCCCGCACCACGGTCAACTCTCCGATCCGGCGCGGCAGAATAAGCGTGATCTTCCCTCCCCGGTTCTTTTTGTCCCGGCGCATAACTTCAAGAATATCTTTAAAATCCATTGTCTTGGGCACATCCACCGGCAAACCGGCAGCTTTCAACAATTTTATCATGCGCATCTGCTCAGCTTCGCCCCACATATTCCGCATCATCGCCGCCCGTCCGGCAAGCACCATACCGATGGCGACTCCTTCGCCGTGCGAAAGTGAAAAATCACTCAGCGTCTCCATCGCATGTCCGAAGGTGTGTCCGAAGTTCAACAACTCCCGGACTCCGGAAACCGTTTCCGTTTCATCGCGGCGCACAACATCAGCTTTCAATTCACAACTGCGGCGGATGATATCTTCGGCATCCGGCATAAAACTTTCCACTTTGGAGAGTTTTCCGCCCATTTCTTCCAAACGCTTGAAAAATACTTCGTCAAAGCCGATCGCCATTTTCACCACTTCCGCAACTCCGCAATGCAGCTCCTTTTCCGGAAGTGTACGCAAAAATTCAGTATCTATCAACACCAAATCCGGCTGATGAAAAACTCCCACCAGATTCTTTCCCTCCGGAAGATCCACCGCCGTCTTACCGCCGACACTGGAATCGACCATCGCCAGAAGCGTAGTCGGCATCTGGATGAAATTTATTCCCCGGAGATAGATGGCTGCAGCAAATCCGGTCATATCCCCGGTAACCCCGCCGCCGACGGCGACCAGTTCTCCGGAACGGTCAAGGTGATTGGCTATCGCCGCCTGACAAATGGTTATCATCTTGTCAAAACGTTTATCCGCTTCGCCGCGCCCGAAGGAAAAACAAAATTCATTCCTTTCGGCAAACGCTCCGGCATACAGCTCATAAGTCTTATCGTCAAAGACAAACAACCGTTTTCCGCCGCGCGCGTTTTCCGGCAGATGCGACAGCGCTATCCGGTTGCCGATAACGATATCGTAACTGCGTGCGCCCAGTTCGACTTTTACCAAACTCATGATCTTACCCCTGCACTTTCAACTTTTTCTTTCTCCGGTTATCCCGCATATTCCGGTAGGAGATCACACTCTTTTTTACAGAAAAATATATCAGCGGAACCATCACCAATGCCCATACAACTCCGCCTGCAAAAAATGCGGCAACCAAATCCATTCCCATGTCGGCAAAGGCACTCCACTTCTGCGTAAACGAAATCGTATCACTGTTGAAGATCTCCACCAGACGGAGTGCTGCATCAGAAGAAAGATCGCCGTTGATGATTTTGTTGCCGACCCAGATCTGCACCGGATAAATGAATATTGCCGTAGGCGGCGTAGTGATAAATGTTCCTCCGATAGCGCCGACTTTGGAACAGCGGAAAAGAAACGACAGCGGTATCGCCACGATCAACTGACAGAAGACCGGCACAATACAACCGACAGCCACGCCCAGCGCCCAGCCTCTTGCCACAAACTCCGGCGTTCCCGGAGTCCGCACGATCTTGTTGTAATAATATTTGAACAACCGCCGGAAATAAGAACCCTTGTGTTTGCTTTTGCCGGGGATGAGATTGCAGTCTGCCGGTCTCCGGAGTTTGTATTTATCCTGTCCGGAAAACTCAACCGTCTCCACGATCTCCCATTTGCCATGATGCAGAAAGTGGAGCGCCCCCTGCTCATCAAGAGCATAATCGCCATGAGCAAAGTGTTCAACAACTTCCGGATAGACCACATGGTCACCGTGGATTTTCAGTTGTTCGATAGTGTCGGAGGCAACCTGGCGCAACGCATCCTGATACGGAGCGTTCTCCCGTTGCTTTTTAATTTCTTTCAACTGCTCAACCGTGTTGCCGTTGAACTCGACGGGAACCGCAGAAGAAATTCCGAGTATCGGTCCGGAATCGACCTCTTTTTTGCCGCTTCCGGAATAATTCTGCGCCAGAATAACACTGCTGCGGAGCGTATCATTTCCCCTGAGAATGGCATTTTCCACGGGAAGATAGTGCAATCCGGCAAATATCCGCACGCCATCTTCCGTCACCGTCAAATCCCCCGGATGCACGTTGAGACAGGGAATTTTACTGACAATATTGGATAACGGCACAAATCCCGCCAACACCCCGAAGTCGATTTGATACGGCTCCACAAGTTTGTACAATTTGTCTGACCACTCGTCGCGCAATTCGCAACGGCGCGGAGTGCTCAATGCAATCTTCTCCTCGCCGTGTTCCGCGTAGAACTTCTTGATATCCAGCTCGATCAGCGGCAAAGCGTACTCTTTTGCCAGCACTCTTGCCGTACTGGTTTCAGGTGCATCAGTGACCAGAACCACAATTTCATAACTGCACTCACTTCCGGAAGTTGATACGGACAACAGTTTGCGTGCATTACTGCCGCTGCCGCTGAGAAAGAGGGCGACCCGCGCTTTTTTTCCGGCGGCCGGGGTAAATAACGGTTTCAAATTCATAATATCTTCAAACTTTATAATTTTATGTCAACACAAAATACCGCTTCTGGATAAGATAATACTATCTTCGGCATTTATCAAGCTTTTTACCGCATTTCGCCTCATTATTTTCCAAAAAATGCGATCAAAACCAATCCGGTCACGATCAAAGTTATCCCCGCCAGCTTCGGACGGTGTGCCGGTTCTTTCAAAATCAATATTCCCAGCAGCAGACCGATCGGCAAACTCATCTGACGGAACGCCTGGAGAAAACTCAAATGTTCTACTCTCTGCATCGCCATCAACACCAGCGCATACGCAAGCGAACTCAATATTCCGGCAATCGCCGGATAACAGAAGTTTTTTAATGAGCTGGTCAGCAACTTGAAATTTTCCTGCTCTTTCTTCCGGCAAAGCACGATCACGCCCATGATGCACCCCAGACCGAAGTTGATGACAAAACTCAACAGAAACGATGCCTTGGTATCGTCATATCCCTCCCCGGCTGCACATATTTTCGCAAGTTCGGAATCGTTAATGGTGTAGCCGGTCGTTCCGATCGCCGCCAGAACGATGAACCACATCGCCATATTGAAATAATTTTTCAGACTGAAATCGGTGAATTTTTTCAGCGGCATCAGCAGACATCCGCAACAGACGATAAGCAATCCGATCACCCCGATGGCACTGGGATAGCGTCCGGGGTAGAGCATCGGCGTGATTCCGGCAATAAGCAATACCGGCAACGCTCTTGCCACCGGATACGCCAGCGACATATCGGTTTTGGAATAGGCGTTGAACAATCCGACAAAGTAGAGCGTTTCAAAGAAGAAACTTATTCCCCACAACGCCAATCCTTTCGTTTCGAGCGATTCCACGGGAAATCCGAACACCGGAATGACCCATATCCAGCACAATGCCGCCATAAAGCTTGAAATACAGAAAAATGCCGCGGAAGAGGTCGATTTTTTACTCAAAAAATTCCATGTCGCATGCATACTCACCGACAACAACACCAGAAGAATCGCATCCAATCCCATAAAAAAACTCCATATAAAAATATAAACTGCGGCGGCATTATTTATAAAAAATATGCCGTTTGACAGTCGCATCAAACGGCTAAACTTATATACTATACACTCAAATAACCATTTTTTCCACTGATAAAGCTATTTTTACCCACAAAAAACTGCGCAGCGCCACCAGTGAAAATGCGCTGGAAATATTCGATCGCGACCGGCGCAAAAGTTATCAGCTTCTCCGGAGCAGAACTGTTCTTCCCAGCATCCCGGCGGCTTGTCCGGCAAGTTTGTCCCGGTTTCCTCCGGCGTTGAAAATTTCCACCTCTATCAAGTGCTTTCCGGGAGCAAGCTCACCCAGCTCCACCGTGTACGGATAATTCAATACCGTTCCACAACACCTGCCGTCGATAAAGACTTTCATTGCATCTTCCACTCTTCCGGCATCGAAACAGTATACTCCGGCTTCAGCAACCGGAAACTCCGTCTGATAGTGCGCCTTTCCGGAATATCCGCCGTAACCGATCATGCTCCAATCGCACAACGCATCCAACACCTCGGGATCTTTGCACTCTGAAATCACCGGCAGAGCTTTCTTGCCGTAACGGAACTCCGTTTTGAATTTTCCGGCAAGATACGGGAACTCTTTCAATTCACACGTTTCCACGATAAGTTCATTCTTCGTCACCACCGAACCGCTTCTCAGCAGCTTGCCAATATCGCACGACAGGTTGCCTTCGTCGTAGAAGCGCTCAATTTTCCAATCTTCCAGAACCACGCCGTTCAAAGTTATCTTATACGGCTTGGCGGCAAGTTCGGGGTCGATTATCAACCGTACATCATCCAGCTTGCCCTGACAGAGGAAGTAGCAACTGAACGCCTCCGGGGTCTCCTTCGCCGCCGGCAAATCACACCGGTTGAGCAAATCAACATACTCCATAACTCCGGGCAGCTGCCAACAGCACAATGGAGCGTAGTTTTCCGGGAAACGGATCGTCCAGGGGCCAAGCGTTTCAACTTCTTTCGCAGAGTTTCCGACCACCTCTGAATCAGAAGCAAATGCGCCGCAGCGGGGCGGAATCACGACCTTCACGCCGCCGGCACAGCCTTCAAACGCTTCATTGCCACGGTTGAACAAAAAGAGATCACAGCTTCCACCTTCCAGGATCCGCCGCTGGAGCAGGATGTTTTCCGCGCCGCGACCGGTGATTTCAAAGCGGGGCAGCTCGCCGATCCGATCGGCAAAAACAACTTGACCTCCGGCAGATCTATACTCTTTCAAATACGCCTCCGCTTCCGGAGAGATGCGCCATGAGCTGTCCATAAGCACCATGTACGGGAACGCTTTGACAAAATCTGCCAAATTCTGTTCCGTCAGCGTTTTGCCGTCGATAAATTCAAATTCGACATGAGATGAGAGCAGCGCTTCACTCAGTTCGTGAACCATGCGTTCCTTTTCCAAATCCATTTTGCCGTTGACTCCGCAGCAGAACTCTTCTCCATAATAGAACACCGCCACATTTGCCGCATATTTTCCTCTCTCCAAACGCTCACATGTGCGCTCGATATGAGAGAGCAACTCCGGAATCACCTCCCACTCCGTATTCTGATAAAACAGACTCGGCGGAACTTCATCTTTTCGCGGCCCCGCCCACGACTGCGGCGCTCCGTGCAGGATAAAACACGTTATCCCCAGTACCATCTGGTAGTCGCACATATAACGCAAATCCCGCAACGCGGTTTCATTTCCGCACACGGCGAGCGCATCGCTTCCGGCGCGTTTCTTATTGAAAAAATGCGCCGCAGAAGAGACCACCTTCAATCCGGTGTGATAACTTGCCGTATCCGGAACTCCCATAAACGCCCCCAGGGGATCGGTACAGGGAAGATCAAGATATTTGAACGCCCGGAATTCATTGGGCCACATCCGGTTGCCGACATTGAGGCTTTCTGAACGCGAAAGATGTCCGGCACTTTCAATGCCGTGATCTTCGCACCACTGCCGGATCTGTTCAAGATAATTTCTGCACACCAGCTCATGCTGGATCGCGCGGTAACGACGGCGGATCTCCCAGCTGTTTTCATCAATATCAATGGCAAGGTGCGGCAAAAGTGCCATCAAATCCCCGCCGTACTCTTTACGGTATTGGGCAACCATATTTTCGTTCCACGGGAAAAGACCTGTCAAATGCGGTTCATCCATAAAACTGCCGCAGAACACCTCCTGAAACACCTCTTTGCCGTAGCGTTTCCAATAGGCTTCATGGGTGTAGTTGATAAAGGCTTTCACCGCCTCCGGATTCATAAAATCCACAGAAGCTCCTCCGCCGTAACGTCCCCGGACTGCGATCACATCTCCATTGCCCGGAGCATCAAAATCCAGCGCGTAATGGTGGTCGCCAACCGTCGCGCGCCAGTGCGGAGCACCGATTTTCAGAACCGGAGAATAGGCGCTTGAGTGCACCCAGCGCCCCGTCCAATTACCGACAAGAGTTCCGACATATTTGGATATATCGCTGATTTGACCATTTTCCACCCAATAACAGCCGATAAGCCGCTCTTTCGGCAGCCAGTTGATTTTGACGTTTTCACCTTTTACCGCCGGGACCCGGACAAACTCCAGAGTCTGACCATAGAATTGATTGTTTTCACTTCCGACCCGCCATCCGGCACAGCCGGAGGGATAAAAATCTTCATCCCAAATGGCAAACTTTATGCCAACTTTGCGGCACTCATCGACAATGGCATCGATACCGAGCCACCATTTTTCAGAAAAATACGGCGTAAGCAATCCCTGCCGCGCATGGCCGAACACGCAGCGGTAACCGGCACGCGCCAGTTCCCTGACCTGACTGCGCAACTGCTCCGGAGTCATCTCCCCATTTATAAAATACTGCAGTGACACTGCCGGACATCTGTTTACATCATTCATAAAATCCAACCTCAAAATCGTTATTGTCCTTTTCTGTAAGAATACAACCTGCGGCATCCGCCGGTCGTGAACAAGCCGTCTTATTGTTTTGACAAAACAGAACTCTCGTGCTGTATGTTTTACAAAATTCGGGACATTTCAAAAAAACACTCAATTATTCTTCAATGTCTGCCACGAAGCAAACACCTTTAAAGTCTCTCCTCTGCCGCTCAGCATTGCCGAATGAAGCTCTTTCAAAAAACGGTAACTTGCCATCTGACTGCGGCATGCCGAATATTCCGTTATCCGGGGGCGGGTGTAAGCTCCCGTCGGCAGCAGTTTGCGTTTCTTGTCTTCATCACTCAACTGGAACATCAGCAGTTTGAAAATTATATCTTTAGACTCATCATCGGTGACCGGGAAGAGCAGTTCCACCCGGCGATCCATATTCCGCGTCATCCAATCGGCACTGCCGAGATAATATTCTGCGTTGCCGAGATTTTCAAAATAAAATATCCGCGTATGCTCCAGAAAACGGTCAACTATGCTGTATATCCGCAAATTATCCTGTTTCGGTTTGGGACGGTAACAGCATATCCCGCGCACGATAAGGTCGATTTCAACTCCGGCATCGGCGGCTTCATGAAGCAAATGGATAAGCTCCGGATCGGAAAAACTGTTCATCTTGGCGATGATACGCCCCCGGTGACCATTGCGGCAGTGGCGGATCTCTCTTTCAATAAGCTCCCGGAAACGTGAACGCATGTCAAACGGAGAGACCGCAAGCATGTTCCACTGTTCCGGCGGCGCGGAACACCCGGAAAGCAGATTGAATAAATTTGCCACATCAAAACAGAGTTCCGGATCACAGCTGAACAACCCCATATCGGTATACATCATCGCCGTCTTGTCGTTGTAATTCCCGGTGCCGAGATGGACGTAACGCCGGATACGTCCGGCTTCTCTTCTTACCACCATCAACGCTTTGCAATGGACTTTCAAACCGGCAATACCATAAATCACATGAGCTCCGGAGTTATCCAGCGCTTCTGCCCATGCGATATTGTTGCTTTCATCAAAACGTGCTTTGAGTTCCAGTACGACTGTCACCTGCTTGCCGTTTTCGGCAGCTTTCTGCAACGCCCGGATAATGGGACTGTTGCCGCTGACCCGGTATAAGGTCTGTTTTATCGCCAGCACATTTGGATCATCCGCCGCCTGCTCCAGCATCTCCACCACCGAAGAAAAACTGCAATACGGCAGCGGCAAAAGGATATTTTCCTTTGCCTTTATTGCATCAAAGACGTTGTGATACTGCCGGAACACCGATGGTATTACCGGAGTTATTTTCTCTTCCATCAACTCCGGCCGTCCGGAAACGGAAACCAGCTCCATAAACTGCTTCAAATGCAGCGGGCCGCGCAACTGAAAACACAACTCCGGAAGCAGATTCAACTCCTTTATCAGATAACGCCCCAAACGGCTGCGCAGATGCTCTCCGGATACTTCCAGCCGGATAGCCTCCCGCTGCCGCCTCAGCAGAAGTTTTCCCCGGATAGTGGCAAGGAGGTCTTCCATCTTGCCATCTTCAACGGAAAAATCCATATCCCGGGTTATGCGGAAAATCAATTTTTCCAGAACCGTACATCCGGGAAACAGATCAGTAATGAAGAATGATATCAACTCTTCAAGCAGAACGAACTCTCTCTTATCATCGCCGTGAGCATTGTCATCGGCACGCTCTTCATCACTGCGCAGCGGAATAAAACGCGGCAGTACTTCCGGAACTTCCACAAAGGCTTTTATCGTTCCCTTGCGCCCGTTGCGCTTCAATTCCAGAGCGATCTCAACGGCTCCGGAGTTCAGCAACGGAAAGGGATGTGCCGGATCGACCGCCATCGGAGTCAATACCGGCAATATCTCCTGCCGGAAATAACGGTGAAGCCGGAAAAGTTCATCTTCGTCAAGCGCTTCCGGATGGCGGAGAAAAACTCCTTTTTCCTCCAGTTCCGGCAAAATATCATCCATCAGCAAATGATACTGCCTCCGGAGCAGACGGTTTATCTTGACCCGGGCAAGCTGCAGCTGCCGGTCAGGACGGTTCCCCGCAGGATCGGGGCGGTTCTCTCCGGATTGTGCCTCCTGCCGCAATCCGGCAATACGCACCATGAAAAACTCGTCCAGATTACTGCCGACAATGGAGATGAACTTCAACTTATCCAGCAGTTTGTTGCACTCAAACGAAGCCTCATCCAGCACCCGGGAATTGAAATCTATCCACGACAGTTCCCGGCTGATAAACTCTTTCGGATCGAAATTGAAATCGCGCTTGCTCATAATTCACCATTGTGCAACTTTAATTCCAGTCCGAAAACCTGCTCAAACAATCCCCCCTTGACCTTCAGTGAATACTTCATGGACGCCAGTTCATCTTCATCCACGATCAAATGCAGTTCACGTCCGCGCAAAGAGAGCTTCAACCCTCCGCTTTCCGGGGAGGAAAAGTGAATATCCAACGCATCTGCCACGCGCAAAATCGCCGCCAGCTTCAAGACCGCCACCTTCTCATTTGCAGAAAGTGCCGCATATTCCGGATGCGCTTCCCGGGGCAGAGTTCTGCCGTGATACCGGACGGCGGCGGCAACGATACGGTGTTCCGATGCCGTAAGCCCCGGCAGACGGATATTGGACAACAGATACCATGAGTGTTTATGATGATGCCGGAAATCGACAAAACGACCTATATCATGGAGATACGATGCCGCTTCCAGCATCAGACTTGTATTCTCCGGAAAACTGAAAAACGGACGCAGTTTCAAAAAAATCAGTGAACTTGCCGAAGCCACATTGAGCGCATGCCCCCCGTCAAAATCATACCGCCGCCCGATGGCACGGCACACCGATGCCAAATCGGTGCGGAACGGATCGACACCCGGCATCCGGCAGCGGCGCACCCAGTCTCTCAATACCGCGCCCCGGGTGGTCATCCCCGGACAGATGATCTCCCGGCAGGGTAGTGAATCCATAAAGTGCCTGACGATAACCGCCGCAGCCGAAAGTTCAACCGCATCATCCGGGTCTATCTTGCGGAACGCTTTGCCCCGGAGATTTTCACAATCATCGATCACCGAGCTGAACTCCTTCAACTCCAGAGCGGCGCAATCATTTTCATGGCGCAGATTTTTTCCGCCCATCGCGGCAAGTTTACGCGCCGGATTACCGACTATCACCAGTGATACCGGTTTATTTTCCTCCCGGCACATCGCTTCGTCCAGAAGCCGGATGACCCGCTGGGACTTGAGCTGACGGCGGAGCTGTTCGATGGGATGTTCGGAACTTGCCAGCGTGTCATTGAACCGCATCGTGCCGCTTTGCATTTCCTGACAGAAACACATCACCCCGCGCGAAACGCCAATGACGAACAGCGAACCGGAACCCATGATAAGCATGACCGCATTTTCCAGCGCCGAATTGAAGTTTCCGGCGAGAGTTTCCCGCACTGCCTGATAGGTAAGAGTCACCTCGGTCGTGCCTTCAAGGATCTCCAACGCCAGCCCCGCTTCCCGGAAACGGTCGATCACCAATTCTTTATTGAATGCTTCACGCACCGCGCTGGTGGCAACGATCCGGTAATGACTTCCGCCGTACTCCCGTATCCGGGCACAGAAATCCCCGACCATGCCGATCAGCTTGGAGATGTTCTCAACACTGATATACCCGTTACGGAAAACATCAACGCCCAGATTAAATGGACGGGACAGACTTTCCAGTTTTTCCGCCTGCCAGGAGCGGTTCAATTCAAACAGATCCATCCGCACAGTATGGGCGCCGATATCGATCACTCCGGTCTGAAGGGGCGGATGCATATCTCGGTCTGCACCGCCGGAAATGTGCTGCTTTATCGAATTCACGGCAACAAGCCTTTCCGGATCAGAAACGGAACCAGTCACCGGCTTCCGGATTGAAATGTTCATGGTTGCTCTTGGCAAAACGCACCACGCCGCGCGCAGTGTACGGATCGACACCGATGCGCATTTTCACCCAGGAGATACGGTCACTTTCGGAGCTGGGCATCTCAGGAACAAACGTCCCGACACACCGCTGGTCGATCATCACAGCGACCTCTCCTCCGCGGGCGGAAGCGACCAGCATCTGCCAGTGGCTCTTGCCGATATTATCCAGTCTCAGCTCCAGATCGACCACATCCGGATTGCCCGGACGGGGAAGTGCCCGCACCTCTTTGATCCGCTTGCTGTCGAAGAGCTGGTTGGTGTTGATGCAGATGGTCGTTCCGTTGCAGTCTACCTCCTGCTCGATCATCATTGCCCGGGGATATTTGACGATGGAACAGACCGCCAGCACAAAGCGGGGACGGTAATCATCACTGGAACCACGGGTCGATGAACCGTACTCCAATTCAGCTTCCAGCGCCTCTTTGAACGCTTCACAACCGCATAATCCGCAAACTGCGGTCAGCAACAGCGGAAATAACGCAATTTTAACATATTTTCCGGCACGCATTATAAAAATCTCCATTATTTATTGTAATTTTAACCGTTCTGCTTCTTGCGAAGAAGATGAACTTCATGTATATTAACTCCAAAACGGTAAAATTTCAACATCGATCATAAAGAAAATGATAAAATATTTGGTAATCGGTGATCCGGTATCTCACAGCCGTTCACCAAAAATGCAGAATGCCGCCTTTGAAAAATGCGGTCTGAGTTCTCCTTACGGCATCCGTCATGTCAAGCCGGAAGAACTTCCGCAATTCATCGAATATGCCCGGAACCATTTCCGCGGCGTCAACCTGACCGTGCCGCACAAACAAATGGTGTTCCCCCTGGTGGATGAACTCACTTCGCGCGCGAAGTGCTGTAAAAGTGTCAACACGCTGTTGATCGAAAACGGTCATATCCTCGGAGATTCCACCGACGGTGTCGGCTTGGAACGGGCATTGATGCACAACTTCTCTCTGCCAGTGAAAGGTAAGCGTTTCTTTTTTGCCGGAGCCGGCGGCGCGGCAAGAGCAACGGCGATACACTTTGCTACTGCCGGAGCAAAAAGCATCACTTTTGCCAACCGCACCGAAAGCAAAGCTCGGGAAATAATCAATGACATCACCGCTCTTGGCTCTGACTGCATTTGCTCTTTTGTTGCGCCGCAGGATAGAGCCGGTATGCTTGATGCAATAAAAAACTGCGATTGCATCATTCAGGCAACCAGTCTGGGGTTGAAGGATGATGACCCGCCGCCGTTTGATCTCGAACTGCTGGAAGCAAATCCGGCACTGGTGATTTTTGATACCATTTACAAAAATACAAAACTGCTGCAGCGCGCAAAGGAGTTGGGCATCCCCTGCTCCGGCGGTAAAGAGATGCTTATCCAGCAGGGCGCAGAAAGTTTCCGCTTGTGGACACAACAGGAACCCGATCTGGATGCTATGCGCAACGGTTTTGAACTGCCGCCCGGCGGCGTGGAGGTTTAAAAGATGTTTCCGCTGTTCGAAGAGTACAACTGGTTCCACCGCATCGGAGTGGGTTATCCGCAAATCTGGTACATCATCCTCTTCTGGGTATTTGCTTTCGGCAGCTGTCTGGGAAGTTTTCTCAACGTCTGCATCTGGCGCATTCCCAGAGGGGAATCATTGAGCAAAGCCTCCAGCCATTGCGGCAGCTGCAACACTCCGATAAAGTGGTATGACAACATCCCGCTCGTAAGCTACCTCGTCCTCGGCGGCAAATGCCGCGCCTGTAAACAGCACTACTCCATGCGTTATTTTATTGTTGAGCTTATCTGCGGAACGCTCTTTACTCTGGCGGTTCTTTCCGCCGGACTTCAGAAACAACCCATGGCAATAAGTGCATTCAACTGTATCGCCATCTTTTATGCTGTCGGTATCGCCTGGATCGATGCGGAATACCGGATCATTCCGGATAAACTGAGTTATCCGGTCATTCTGGCGGGATTGATTCTTTCCTGCTGTTTTCCTGAGGTCTGGGGCAATGCGGAGACCACCTGGCTCACCGCCCTCGGATTCAGTGCGGCATCGGGCGCATTCCCGGCGCTTTTCCTCGCCCTCTTCGCCATTGCCGGGAAACTCATCGCCAAAAAAGAGGTCATCGGCTGGGGAGATGTGAAATATATACTTGCCGCCGGAGTCCTGACCGGTTTGCCCGGTGCAATATTTTCGCTCTTTTTCGCCTCATTTTCCGGAACCGTGTACGGTGTCGTCTGCGGTTTGATTTCTAAACGTCCATTAAAGCGCACCTCGATACCGCTGGGACCGTTCCTCGCCGCCGGTACGCTGATCTGGATATTTGCGGGGAACTTCATCTGGAAACTTTTCTGGTTTCTTAAACTCAACTGAAAGTGCAACATACCATGGAAACTGAAAAAAAACAACGTCCGTCCTGGGATCGTTACTTCATGGACATCGCCCATGTCGCCGCCTCCCGGAGCAACTGTTCCCGCCGTCAGGTAGCGGCAGTTCTCGTCCGCGACCGTCAGGTCGTCTCCACCGGTTACAACGGCACTCCGCGCGGAGTGAAAAACTGCTCTGACGGCGGTTGTCCGCGCTGCAATTCCAACGTTCCTTCAGGGGAAGGTCTGCATCAGTGTCTGTGCAGTCACGCCGAAGAAAATGCTATCGTTCAGGCAGCTTACAACGGCATCGCCGTCAAAGGTTGTACGCTCTACACCACTTTCAGCCCCTGCCTGCTCTGTGCAAAAATGATTATCAACGCCGGTATCGTGGAGGTCGTTTATCACGCGCGTTACTCCATCGACGATGTCTCCATGAAACTTCTGGCAGAAGCCGGAGTCAAAGTCCGTCCGGTGGGGGATTGATGTTTATGAACGACCCTGCCAAAGCATTGCTCTCTCTTCCGGAAGCTGTCGCGCTCCGAAAAAAGCTCCGCGCTTCCGGGCGCACTCTTGTCGTCACCAACGGATGCTTCGATCTTATGCACAAAGGACATGCCAGTTATCTTTACGAAGCGGCAAAAAACGGTGATGAACTCTGGGTGCTGATAAATTCCGATGCCTCCGTTTCCGCGCTCAAAGGTCCGACCCGCCCGCTGGTCAGCGAAAAGGATCGCGCCTATTTGCTGGGAGCATTGGCTTCGGTAAGCCGGGTCATCGTCTTCGATTCCCCGCGCTGTGACCGGGAACTTGCGGCACTGGAACCGGATGTTTACGTCAAAGCCGGAGATTACACTCTGGAAAAACTTGACCCTTCCGAACGTGCCGCACTGGAAAATGCCAACGCAAAAATCGTTTTCATGCCGTTTATTGACGGCTTTTCAACAACCAACATCGTGGAAAAAATCCGCAAATCACTGTAAAAATCATGTCTGTTGCTGTAATCTGTACCGGGACCGAATTGCTCAAAGGCAGTGCGGTCAATACCAATATGGCGTTTCTTGGCAAAGAACTTTGTGCAGCCGGGATCCCCGCTGCTCTTGAGATCACCGTCGGCGATCATCCGTCAGAACTGGTGGAAGCCATCGCCGATGCGCTGAAACTTGCCGATACGCTCATCATCTCAGGAGGACTTGGTCCAACCACCGACGACCTCACGTTGGATGTGGTCAGCCGCTTCTTTGCCGTCCCTCTGGAAGAGAATTCCGAACTCAAAGAAAAAGTACAAACCTTCTGGAACTTCCACCATCCCGGCCGCTGCCCCAAAAATCAATTCCGTCAGGCGCGGGTCCCGGCAGGAGGTTTCATTCTGCCCAATCCGGTCGGCAGCGCCTCCGGGCTGGGTTTTGAAACGGTCTACGACGGAACACTGCGTAAAATTTTTCTTCTGCCGGGGCCGCCGCGTGAATTTGAACCGATGGTGAAAGATTTTCTCATTCCCCAACTGTGCGATTCCCGTTCCGGGGAGTTGATCACCGCCGGTTTTCTCTGCTGTGCCGGAGAGTCGATGGTCTTTCCGCCGGTGGAAAAAGCGGTAGCTCATCTTCCAGTTGAAGTTGCCTGCGCCGCCGGTGCCGGAGGAACCAGAATATTTCTCTCCGGAACGGAAAAAGCCGTGGTCGATGAAGCCATTTCCATTGCCCGCAACACCCTGGAGTGTACGATTCTTCCCGTCGGAGAATTTGACCTTGCGGAATATCTGATAAAACTGCTGAAAAACTCTTCTTTGACTTTTGGCTGTGCCGAATCATGCACCGGCGGTCTGGTCGCCAACCGCATGGTCACCATTCCGGGAGCTTCGGATATCTTTTCCGGCGGCATCATCGCATACGCCAACAGTGTAAAAAACCGTCTGCTCAACGTTTCTCAGGAAATTCTTGACACTTGCGGAGCAGTAAGTGCCGAATGTGCCGAAGCGATGGCGCTCGGCTGTTGTCAGGCGTTGGACTGCAACTGTTCCGTCAGCACCACCGGCATCGCCGGTCCCGGCGGCGGCACTCCGGAAAAACCGGTGGGGCTGGTCTACGTTTCCGCCTGTGTCAACGGGGTCACGGCAACCAGAGAACTCCGTTTGCGCGGAGACCGCCGTGCCATCCGGGAACGCTCGGTGGAGTGCGCTCTGCTTTTACTTTACAACCTTCTTGAATCACCTGAAGTGCAAAACCGATGCTGACCTATCTCAAGATAAACAATTATGCTCTCATCGAAGAGAGCGAAGTTGAATTTTCCGGCGGCTTTACCGTGGTCACCGGCGAATCCGGTGCCGGTAAATCCATCGTCATGTCCGCCATTGAACTGCTTTGCGGCGGGCGCGGCGGACGTACCGGCATCCGTACCGGATGTGACAAATGCACCATCTCCGGAATATTCACGCTTCCAGTGCAACTGGCAGTCGAACTGCGGGAACTTCTGGAAACAAGTGGAGTGGATGTTCCGGAAGATTTTACCGAAATAACCTTGCGCCGGGTCATCAGTCACACGTCAGTACGCAACTTTATCGACGACACTCCGGTCGGTTCGCGGCTGCTCTCGGAAGTAGGCTCCCGTCTGGTCGACCGTCACGGCGCCAACGAACAGATTTCCCTCACCGTCCCGGCTCGCCAGCTGGAACTGCTCGACAACTATGCCAACGCCGGCAAGCTCAAGCAGGATTGCGCCGCGATCTGTAACGCACTTGCGGCGCTGAAAGCCGAACGAACCGAATTTGAACAGCATCTCCCCGATGCCAATGAAGCTGACCGTTTGCAGCTGATGCTCGAAGAGATAAACCGCATCGACCCGCGCCCCGGAGAGGATGAAGAGCTGGCAGGGAAACAGCGCCGGGGAGCAAATGCAAGACAGATCGTGGAAGATTCCAGTTTGCTTACCAATTTGCTCACGGAAAGCGAAAACAGTATCGCCGACCAGCTGGGAGAGGTGTTCCGCCATCTTTCCGATCTGGAACGCATCGACTCAACTCTGACCGGAACGCTGACCGATGATTGCGCCCAGCTGCAGAATTTGACTGTGGAACTTTCCAATGCCATCGCCGCGCTCCCGGAAAAAATCGAACTTGACCCGGCGGCTCTTGCTGCCATCGAAAGCCGCCTCAGCGAAATTTATACTTTGAAGCGCCGCTACGGTCCGACTTTGGAACAGCTGCTCGAAGCCCGCGATGCCGCTCAAAATTCTCTGGATGAATATTTCCGCTCTCAAGCCAGGAGAAAAGAGTTCGATCAGCGGGAAGCCGAATTGCAGAAACAACTGCTTTCCGCCGCAGAAAAACTCTCTCAACACCGGAAAAAGTTCGCCGGAAAGTTTTTGGAGCTCACCGTAAAAAAACTCCGTACCATCGGTTTCAACTCTGCCCGGCTGGATGCAGAATTCACTTCCATCGCCCCCGGTGCCAACGGAATGGATCATCTGGAACTGCTCTTTTCCGCCAACTGCGGTGAAGATTTGCGCCCGTTGCGTAAAATCGCCAGCAGCGGAGAACTTTCCCGTTTGATGCTGGCGATGAAAACCGTCCTTGCCGATGCCGATGCTGTACCGACAGTGATTTTCGATGAAATCGACATGAACATCGGCGGAGAAACTGCCAACAAAGTCGGCAATGAGTTGTGCGAACTCGGCAAAAAGCGGCAGATCATCTGCATATCGCACCTGGCACAGGTCGCCGCCCGCGCCGCAGAACATTTTCAGGTGGAGAAATCCACTGCCAACGGCAGAACAGTTTCCAGAATACGACGTCTCGATGACCCGACTCCGGAACTGGGACGGATGCTCGGAGGCGGAGAATCCGCCATCCGTCATGCCGCAGAACTTCTGAACAACTTAAAATAGGCGCATGATCATCAAAAAAAACGAAATATTTTGCCGTTGCGTTGTCACTGCAGCGGAGGAGGAAAAATGAAACCATTCCGTTACATTCTGCGTTATTACATCGACCCCGGTTACGAAGAAGATGCCCGCATTGCCGAACTGCTCGACTTCTGCAAAACATCTTCCATCGGCGAAGTCATGCTCTTTTTCAATCCGGAAGAGGTCAATAACGGTCACATAACCAAAGCTGAGATCGCCCCCTTTATCACCATGGCGAAAAAAGTCAAAGCTGCCCTCGCTTCCGCCGGGATCGCCATGAGCATCAATCCCTGGGCAACGACATTGCACTCCCCGCGCGGCCGCAAGCTCAAACCGGGGCAGAATTTCCGTCTGATGGTCGGAGCCACCGGCAAAGATAACGGCGTTACCGTTTGTCCATTGTGCAAAAACTGGCTTGCTTACATTTGCGACCTCTGGTCATACGTTGCGGCGGAACTTCAACCCGATGCGATGTGGATCGAAGATGACTTCCGTCTGCACAACCACGGCCGTATTCTCGGCTGGGGCGGCTGTTTCTGTGAAGAACATTTACGTTTGTTCAGTGAAAGAGTCGGTAAAACTGTTTCCAGAGAGGAACTTATTGCCAACGTTTATTCCCAAGGAGCCGTCCACCCCTGGCGGAATATCTGGTTCGACCTCAACGGAGAGATGATGATCCCTCCGGTAAAAGCATTGCGTCAGGCAGTTCAAAACGCCTCCCCCCGCACCCGGATCGCTCTGATGTGCGCCGGAACTGACATCAACTCAATGGAAGGCCGAAACTGGCACGCCATTCAGGATGCCGCCGGTTTTGAACCGGCATTTCAGGTGCGGCCGACCATCTCTCCCTACACCGAAGTGTGGTCGATGCGCCAGTACCCCGTCCCCGCACGCATGATAACTTCCGTACTCAAACGCCCGTTGGAGATCTGTCCCGAATTGGAGACCGGTCCCCGTCACGGCGCTTATTCCAAAAGCAACACTTTTTGCGGTTGGGAACTGGAACAATGCGTCACCTTCGGTGCCAGTGCCGTGACCATAAACCACTTTGACATGCTGGGCAGTGGCGTTTGCACCGCCCCCGGCTTCGGCGCGATGCTGAAAAAGAAATTTCCCCGGCTGTCAGCGGTGCGCGCTCTTGCGCTCGATGATGACAACAGTCAGGGTGCCAATATCCTCTTTTCAGAGAACATTTCGCGTTTTGTGGAATCCAGTTGTGACGGAAAGATTTCTGCGCTCAATGCCCACAGCAGCGAATGGGGTAATGTTGCAGAAATACTCGGATTTTCCCATCGTTACACCACGAAAGTGGAAAATTCCAAGCAGCCTTACCTCGTTTCCGGTCAGACCTTGAACGCCTTCAGCGATGATGAAGTCAAAAAACTGCTCTCCCTGGCAGTTATTCTGGACGGAGTTGCCGCCGCCGGATTGATCAAACGGGGTTTTGGAAAATATCTGGGATTGTCCTCTCCGGTACTGCATTACCACAATGTTTCAGCTTACAGTTACGAGGAGATTTCCGAAGCTGATCCTGCCATTTACCAAGTCCCCTACCCCCGGCTCACATTGCAGCGAGCCTGCCGTCAACTGTGGGAGTTCACTCCCGTCGATACCGGAGTGGAAGTGTTATCGGTGGTAAAAAAATATGACCACACCACGATGTTCGGCTGTACCTTCAGTTACAGCAACTCTCTTGGCGGCAAAGTTATCACCTTGTCGATGCCGATGGGCGATCAGGGCGATGATGAGTGGTTTTACATGGGATATTTCAGCCCGTTCCGGAGAATATTCATGCAGAAACTGCTCCGTCACGCTGCTCCGGAGATGGCTGGAGCATGCACGGAAGATTTCCCCTGCCAGACGGTGCGGGTAAGTTACGATGGAGGAGTTTTCTTTGCCGCATTGAACTCCACGACTGACCCAACTTCGCAGATCGTAATGAACATTCAGCAAATGCCCGAAGGAACTTTGGAAATTCTCTCCGAAGCAGGAACGTGGGAAGCTGCCAGTGATGTCAAAATCCAACCTTACGGAGTCAAGGGAGCGAAACTCACCTTCGCCCGTCCGTTGCCGCAGTTGTCAACTTTGATGTTCAGAGTAAGGAAATGATCGCCCTGCGGTCACTTTCCCCGGTTCCGGAAAGCCGCCGGAGTAACTCCGGTTACCCGGCGGAACACTTTGCAAAAGTACCCGCTTTCTGAAAAACCGCACATATCCGCAGTTTCTTTCACCGTATAATTTCCGGAATGCAGCATCCGGATCGCCATATTTATCCGCAGTTCAAGCAGATATTCGTGCGGCGCCTTTCCGGTAAACTGCCGGAACAACCGGCAGAAGTGACTCCGGCTGTATCCGGCAAACTCTGCCATCGCTTCAATGGATATATCCCGGCGCAGATCCTGAAGACAGAATCCATGTATTTTCAATATCATATCCCGGTTCTCCGCCATTTCCGCGTTACTGCTGCCACTTGCCAGTGTCATCATGAATTCATACGCAAGTTTACTGGCGGTCACCGGATCGTTGAGTGAATGTTCCATCATCATGGCAATGATCTTTTTCGCAAGCTCAACCGTTTCCGCAGAGCCGTATTCGGTGGAGACCGATAAATGTATCGCCCGGAGTTCCCCAGCAAGACGCAGCGCCTCCGGTCCGATCAGGCTCATGTACAAAAACTCCCAATGTCCGGCAGATTTGGGAAAATAGTAACGGTGTTTTTCCGGCACCGTCAGCAAAAACGCTTCTCCCGGATGCACAAACACCGTTTTTCCATCGATCTCCACCGCTCCGCAACCGGAAATCGTATACTGCCACAATACGGCATCATATCCTCTTTTCATCCCGTCAAAGGAGTAGTTGACCGTATCGACAGCCTGATGACCACCGCCTAAAAACGATATATTCAACGGAATACTTGACTGTACCGGCAGACAACGTGCCGCATGGCAGAACACTGTATCCATATTTTTCCTCGGTTGCTTGAGAGTTCTGCATTAATATAGCATGGGAAATAAATTTTTCAAATGAGACGTTTTTACCATAAATAAAACATTTTTCCGCTTTAATATCATCATCCGATGTACTATATTATGAACAAATACAAACACAATATAACCGGAGGAACCACTTATGCCGAAAATAACCTTCATGGGAGCCGGAAGTACGGTATTTGCCCGTAACGTTCTTGGCGACTGCATGTGCCTGGATGCACTGAAAGATTCTGATATTGCCCTTTATGACATCGATGCCGGACGCTTGCAGGAATCAGCATACATCCTCGGTGTCCTCAATAAGAACATCAACGGCAACCGCGCAAAAATCACCACTTTTCTCGGTCCGGAACAACGGAAAGCTGCTCTGGACAAAGCCGATTTTGTCGTCAATGCCATTCAGGTCGGAGGTTTTGAACCCTCCACTGTCATCGACTTTGAGATCCCCAAAAAATACGGTCTTCAACAGACTATCGCCGACACGCTCGGTATCGGCGGCATCTTCCGTGCCTTGCGTACCATTCCGGTAATGCTCGACTTCGCCCGGGATATTGAAAAAGTCGCTCCGGATGCCTGGTTCCTCAACTACACCAACCCGATGGCGATGCTCACCGGTGCCATGCTCAAAGCCACTCAAGTCAAAACCGTGGGACTCTGCCACAGCGTGCAGGTCTGCGTTTACAGCCTGCTCCGTACTCTCGAACAGGATCACTCCCCGGAACGCATCGCCAATATCAAATGGCGCATCGCCGGGATCAACCACATGGCGTGGCTGCTGGAAATTTCCGAAAACGGCAAGGACCTCTATCCGGAATTGAAAAAGATCGCTGCCAGAAGGATCGACCGCGGCAGAAAGGTTCCGGCGGACCGGAAACCGCTCAATATGATCCGACTTGAAATGATGCGCCGTCTCGGCTATTATGTCACCGAATCCAGCGAACATAACGCGGAGTACACCCCGTGGTGGATCAAACGCAATTACCCGGAGATGATCGGAGAATGGAACATCCCCATCGATGAATACCCCCGCCGGTGCATCCGCCAGATCAATAACTGGAAACAGCAGTACGAAGAGTTAAAAAATACTCCCGACCTCTCGCACACCATGAGTCATGAATATTGTGCCAGGATCATAAATTCCATCGTCACGGACACGCCATTCACCATCGGCGGCAACGTGATGAACAATGGTCTTATCACAAATTTACCATCTGATGCAGTGGTGGAAATACCCTGTCTGGTCGACCGGACAGGAATACACGGTACTGCCGTCGGTGCCCTGCCCCCGCAGTGTGCCGCATTGAACATGACCAACATCAACGTACATCTGCTCACCATCGAAGCGGCTCTCACCCGTAAGCGGGAACATATTTATCATGCTGCGATGCTCGATCCTCACACCGCCGCCGAACTGAACATCGACGACATCATCCACATGTGCGATGATCTGATCGAGGCACACGGCAAAATGCTTCCCAAATACAGGTGATCCGGTCCGCCTGTCACCCTTATCGAAACAGAGTCAGGGCATCATATCTTCGGTGAATTTATAGTTGCGCGGAGAGACGCCGTAGCGTTTTTTGAATTCAGCGGAAAAGTATTGGGCGGAAGAGAAGTTCAACTGCCGGGCGACCTCCTTGATCCGGTGCCGGGCGCGGAGCAGAGTTTTGGCTTCATTCATCTTCGCTTCCAGATAGTAGTTGAATGGAGAAGTGTTCATATATCTGGCAAACAACCGGTGCAAAGTAGCCTGACTGACTCCGGAATAAGCAACAAGCTCATCCAGAAAGAGTTCCCCCCGGATACGGCTGCGGATGAACTCCACTGCCCGCTGAAGCGGTTCCGGACGTTTGGAACTCTCCGCCTGTTCGGCAAGTTCGATCAGCAGATTGAATGCATAAAGGCAAAGCTGATGATCCATCCCCGGAGTTTCCGTTTCACTCAAAGAGCAAATATCATCAAAACACCGGTCAATGCAAGCGTGTTTTGACGGTCGTATCACCGGAACATCTTCCAGAGCGCAGGAACTTATCAGCTGCTTAAGTCCGCTGCCCTCAAGGCGGATCATCTTCTTTTTGGCATATTCTGTTTCACAGCACATGGAACAATCCGCCCCGAGATGCACGATAAAGATATCGCCTTTTTCACAACGGTAAGCTGTCCCGTTATGAGTAAAAATAAAAACTCCTTCCTGAACATATTCAATGGCAAAAACAGTGCTGTCATGGCGCTGACGGTAACATTCCCGGTGCCACTCATCATCGCCGCAAGCGACGACCGCAAGAGGCAGATAATTTGCCGGAACACTGTTATGCTTAAACTGATGAATGGGATAACGACCGTAATCGTATCCCCACAAGCGACTGCCGGGAACGGCTCCGGCTTTACATGGTTTGCGTATTTTCATTGCTCACTCAAGATTGATAAAATATAATACTCTTTTGATAAAATATCACAACTTTTTCAAAAGTAAAGCGTTTGTTAAAAAAAATAATGGATGGTATATTATATCTATCGGAAAATTTCGAACCACAGGAAAGGGATTTGCCATGAAACAGAAAAATTTCACACTCATTGAATTACTGGTGGTAATTGCAATAATAGCGATATTGGCAGCAATACTGCTGCCCGCTCTGCAGAGCGCCCGCGCCCGTGGACGATCGGTCAACTGCATAAATAATTTGAAAACGATCGCTTCGGCGTATCAGAATTACTCGCAGGACAATCAGGACTATTTCCCCCAATGGGGTTCCAAAGCATTCTGGCTCAAAGGTCACAAAGATTTCAAAGTGATGGGAACCAAAGCACCGGTAATCCATCCGCTGCTGCAATATCTGCTTCCGGGTACAGGAACAGACCCCAGCGGCAGCGGCAGTAAAAAGTTGATCAAACGTCTGGAAAATATTACCGTTTGCCAGGATATGATCAAAGTCTTTGACCCGGCTGCACAAGGTGTAAATCCCAACAGTTCCAGTTATTACGGAACCAATTACTACTGCAACGAAGTCATCATCAACACCCTGGGCGCCAAAAACCGCAGTCCGAAGTACGGCGCTCAAAAAACTCCATCCGAAGCCCGCTTGCATTCGGATTGGCCGGTGAAAAACAATGTGGTGCATGTGGGAACACATGCCGGCGGATCAATAAACTCCCCTATGATAAATTGCAATTTTGTTGATGGCAGTGTCCGGTCAATAAGATTGAAGAATGCACAATCCGAAAATCAGGACGACTCTGACTTCAAATACGGTGATTACGGATGGTACGCCGCTCTTGACACCAGCATTTCCGATCATCAGCAAAAAGCATGGGGCAACAAACGTTAAAAATAAAAAGGAGTTATAATAAAAAATGAAACAACTTATTACAGCAATCGTATTGTCGGCGGGATTAATGCTGACGGCAGCACCGGTCAAAGTGTCAAAAAGTTTCGGCTTTGACAAAGTGAATGCAACTAAAAATATCCAGGCGGCGTTGGATTCCGGAAACAAAGAGATCATTATCGACTATACCGGAAGCGACTGGATCGTTGACCCGCTCTATCTGCGCAGCAATCAAACGGTATTTATCGAAGATAACGTGATCATCCGGGCAAGAAAAAATGGCTTTCACAAAATAACGGATTCCGTTTTCGTTGCCGCTGGCGTTGACAACGTAAAGGTCATAGGCGGCAAAAATGTGGTTATCATCAACGAAAACGACTACTTCAACCGCAAAGTTTACAGCCAGTCCGAACACCGCCACACCTTCCGTATCGCCGGATGCAAAAATATTGTCATCAAAAATCTGAAACTTCAGGGTTCCGGCGGAGACGGCGTCTATGTTCGTGACGGAGTTTCCCGCAGTGAAAAAAAACGTATCCCCAGCAAAAATATCACGCTGGAAAATCTTTTTGTAACCAAACAGGGCCGCCAGGGGCTTTCCGTGATTTCGGTCAACGGCCTCTATGTCAGAAATTGCATCTTTGAAAAAACATGCGGAGTATCTCCTCTCTCCGGAGTCGACTTTGAACCGAATCATCCGCACAATGAATTGATCGACTGCGTCCTCGAAAACTGCGTTTTTGCCGCCAACGACGGCTATGCTGCCGTCCACTTTCTCGGACATTTGAATAACACCAGCAAACCGGTTTCGATCTCCTACAAAAACTGCCGTTTCACCACCTCGCGCTCCAGTAATATCGGCATCAGCCGCGGAGTCAAGCCGCCCAAGGGTAAAATCTCCTTTGACAACTGCACGGTTTCTGCCGCCGGAAAAAGCAGCATCCAGTTCGATTTTGCGAAAGATTTCCCGGTGACATTCAACAATATCAAAATTGAACACACCTCCAAAGCGCCGGTATTCTCGATCTCGATGCCCAAGATCTATGAAACCATTTCCGGTTGTGTTGAATTGAAAAACATCACCGTCACCGCTCCTGAAAACACTCCGGATTTTGATGTATTCCTCTACCCGGCACCTGTCAAAAGTTCTCTGATCATAGAAAATGTCTCCATCAACGGCAAGCCGGTCAATTCCTGCAAAAAGTTGGAGCATCTGCGCGCGCTCCACAACAACTATTCCCTGAAAGCAGCCAGTTGCGATATCAACACATTGCAATCCCCTGCTCCGGCGGTAAAAAATTATAAACGCCCCAGAAAACAATCCATCGGCTACCGCAACTTCCGTACGCTGCTGCTCGACGGACGCAAAGGTGAAAAAATCACGGTTGTCCTTTCCACCTCCGGAGTCGCCCGCCGTCAGGGAGCATGTTCCTATACCATCACCGATCCCCGGGGCAAAGTCATCCGAAAACAAGCTCTTACCGATCCCAAAAATGTAAAAATCACCTTTGTTCCCAAACAGAACGGTTGGTATAAATTCACTACCCGCAGCCGTTCCAAACTGACAGTCACCACTAATCACCGGGGGCACGGGTTTTTGATGGGCAATCGCTTGCAGCTCTTCCGGAGCAGAGGTTCGATTTTCTTTGAAGTTCCCGCCGGAGTGAAAAACTTCCAGTTTGTCATCTGGGGAGATCCCGGGGAAACGGTCACCGCGAGCCTGATCGATCCCCAAGGCAAAACGGTGATCAAAAAAACAAATTTCGACAAACCGGAATTTTTCGTTGCCTCCAGCACCAACGATAAAAAAAGCGAAATCTGGCAGATAAAAATAGATAAATCAAGAGATGATTTCTCCATTTTGTTCACCACTCCGCTCAATGGTATTATTGCTGAAAATCCCGATTTGCTGTTGAGAAGCAAAAAGTAAAAAACAGCACCAGAAATGTTTGCGGCAGCTTGCATGAACAGAAGTTCACGACAGCTGCCGCTTTCTTTTTCCTCCGGTTGAAATTTGACGAATAAGTGCTATCTTATAATAATAACATCGAAGGAGCAGATTTTATGAGCAAATTCTGGATAAAATTTCTTTCCAATATCTTGTACTTTTACAGCAAAGAAAAACGGAAACTTTTCCGGGGCAGACACAATGAAGCTGCCATGTACACTGCCGCATTGCGCAAACGCGGCATATCCATCGGCAAATGCACTTATCTCTCCAACGGAGTCTCCGTCCGGGATAAACGTACCACTATCGGCAGTTTCTGTTCCATCGCCCGCAACGTCTCCATCGGCACCGGAAGCCATCCGCTGACGGCACTTACCACCCATTCTCTGGTCCACCGCGAATGTTACACCGAAGAAGGTGCCATCGGCATCGCCCCGGAGCATCGCGTGGAGTTTGAGCAGACCCGCCCCGTCACTATCGGCAACGACGTCTGGATCGGACTGAATGCCGTTATTATGGATGGAGTCACCATCGGCGACGGCGCTGTCATCGGAACCAATGCCGTCGTCACCAAAGATGTCCCGCCTTACGCCATCGTGGTAGGTTTACCGGCAAAGGTTCTGCGTTACCGCTTCGATGAAAACACCATTGCCCGCCTGCAGAAAAGCCGCTGGTTCGACCGGGATATGGAATTTATAAAACAGCTCCCGATGGGCGATATCGAAAAGTGTCTGGAAATTCTGGAAAACTCAAAATGAAATTGAAATACTATTTTCAAATCAACTGGTTGAAGAGTTTCTGTTTCAACTTCAAAATGCTGCCGTTCAAAGATGCAGTCAAACTTCCGGTCGTGATCTTTTTCCGAACCAAAATCCGTTCTCTGCGCGGCAAAGTCAATATCACTTCTCCCGTTTCCCACGCTATGATAAAGATCGGCAGATGCGAAGTCTCCCACTTTCAGGCCCGCTCGACCATACTTTCCATAGATGGAACGGTCAACTTTTCCGGCAAAGCCTCCCTCGGACGCGGTTCGGCTCTGGAAGTCGGGAAAAACGGGACTCTTCTCCTCGGCAACCGTTTCCGCACCACTGCCGGAACCACCATCATCTGCGAAGAAAAAATCACCATCGGAGATGAATTTCTCTCCTCCTGGGACAATCTGATCATGGATAGCGACCACCATGACATCATTGATTTTTCCGGCAAGGTGATGAATCCGGCCTGCCCTGTTACCATCGGCAGCCACGTCTGGCTGGGATGCCGTACAACATTGTTGAAAGGGTGTACGCTTCCGGATAACTGCGTTGTGGCATCCGGCAGTGTATTGACCAGAGCCTTCACCGAAAGCAATACTGTAATCGGCGGATGCGGCAAAGAGCAAACGATTTTACGTCAGAATATAACCTGGAAAGAATAACATCACATGAAAAAGATACTTATCATCTCCTCCTCCCCCCGCAAAGACAGCAACTCCGACACCCTGTGCGACAACTTCGCCCGCGGTGCTGCGGAAAACGGTCATTCCGTAGAAAAAATCACCCTTGCCGGAAAATCCATCGCCCCTTGCATCGGCTGTTACGCCTGCCAGAAAGGCAAATGCATCTATGATGATGCCGCGCCGGAAATAATTCAAAAAATGTTGGATGCCGATGTGATCGTCCTCGCCACGCCGGTTTATTTTTATACGATGTGCGCCCAGTTGAAAGCGCTGATCGACCGAAGTGTCATGGTTTATCCCAAAATCACGGACAAAAAGTTTTACTACCTCATCACCATGGCAGACACGGCGCAGGAGATGTTCCGGGGAACGATCGAAGCTCTGCACGGTTTTGTCGCCTGCTGCGAAAATTCACAATGCGCCGGGATGGTCACTGCTTCCGGAGTTTATGAAGCAGGAACGATCAACCGAACCGGCTTTTGCGAAGAAGCCTACAATCTGGGAAAGAGCGTAAAATGAATAAATCATCCAAAGCTGAATACGCTAAAACTCTCTTTGAACAGGGCGCCAACTGTGCGCAGGCGGTCGCCGGTGCTTTCGCCGCTGAAATCGGCATGAGTGAAGCGGAGGTATTCAAACTTGCCGGAGGTTTCGGCGGCGGCGTAGGCAGAATGCGCGAAGTCTGCGGCGCTGCCAGCGGTATGGTTCTGATAATGAATCTGCTTTACGGCAGCAGCGATATTTCCGATAAAAATGCCAAAGATGAACATTACGCCCGCGTGCAAAGTGTTCTCAAAGAGTTTAAAGAAAAAAACGGTTCCCTCATCTGCCGCGAACTCCTGGGGTTGGATAAAGACGGCGAAGTCACCCACCGTTCCGAAGAGCGCGATGCCCAATATTACCAGACCCGTCCCTGCTCCGAAATAGTTGCCAATGCTGCAGGAATCATGGAAAAATATCTTGCCGGATGATCCTGCTTTGTACAATTCAGCCAAAACAATGGATTTTTTGCCAAAAAATCAACTTTTTTTCATAATAACTATTGCATCTCTGTTTTTTTTGGCTATACTGACTTTGTTGCCATATCTTATCATAACCACAAAGGGAGGACAGGCATGAGACAAGAAAGAAGTATTTCCTCATCATGCATGATGAGGAAGCAGTACTGCTTCCGGCATGAACAGCAAAACACCCCGCTTTTTTTGAAAGAGAAAGGGGGCGCGGGGGAAAGAGGAAACTTTTTTTCACGGGAAAAAAAGTTTCCTTTGTCCCCCGCACACTCCCATTTCACTTTGATAGAATTGCTGGTTGTGATTGCAATTATAGCGATACTGGCGGCGATCATGCTTCCGGCACTGCAGAGTGCGCGTGAACGCGGCCGTACCACCGCCTGTCAGAACAACATCGGGCAAATCGGCAAAGCCGCCGGTATGTATCAGAGCGACAATGACGACTATATCAGTGCCCCCGGTTCCGGTAAAACCAGCGGTCCCACCGGATACCACAGCTGGAAACAGGGGTATGACAAATATCTGGTCGTGCAATGGCGCGCCGTCTACAACATGCTCTGGGCTCCGATGTGGAACTGTCCGACTCACCGGCTTCCTTACATCAACCGCGAGCCTGAAGGCGGTTGGGGAGGAACAACGTGCAGTATGGTCGGAAACACCTCAATGGTGACCACTACGACCAATAAATTGAAAGTAAAAGACGTCAAACGTCCAACTTACAAAGTTCTGGCGTTCGACGCCCGCAAACTCAATCCGAAAACTTCAATAAATGCGAGTACCACTCAATATTATACTTACGGCTTCTCCAGTTTGCGTTATGCCTACCACGGCAAGGGCAGCAACTTCCTGACTGTCGCCGGAAATGTCTTATGGGCAAGCGACCACGACCCGCACCGGGATATCACCAATGCCAAACGCGCACAGAAAGCGTGGAGTGTGGGGACACTTTGATTTTTTGATTCTTCAAACATCACTGAAAGGATATATTGAAAATGATGAAAAAATTTTTATGTATGACGTTGGTAATGTGCGCTTTTGCCGCATTCGCCGCGCCGCAGAAACTCGCATTTTATTGCGGGAACTACACCGGAGTATTTTCCAAAGCATTCTCCGGCATCTACGGCAAAACCGGAGATACGTCGATCTTCACCATCAATGAAAAAGCCGATGTGCTGGTCTTTTCCCATCTCGGCAAATACAAGGGCGCGATCCCGGATAAAGACAAACTCCTTGCCTATGTGGAAAAAGGCGGTATCGTCATTATGTACAGTGCCGTTCCCTCCATCATGTACAGCAAGAAACGCAGTCTGGAATCTGCCGGAGAGCTTCTCGGTGCCGACTATTATGAATACGGCAAATTCAACGCCGCTCCTTCCGATATTGCCAAAGCCGTCCTCGGAGATACCGCCGATGCCGCTTGGAAATTTGTCGCCACTCAGAAAAGTAACTACCCCGCCATGGGCAAAGTCACCAAAATGGTCCGCCTGTTCGGCAATAAAAAGGGTATCGTCCTCGGTGTCAATCGGGTCGGCAAAGGCGCACTGATCTACACCAGCTTCCCCCCGGTGGATGCCGCTTACACTGCCGCGCTGGTGAAGTTGATGACCGCCATCAATGATCCGGCAACTTTGGATAAATATTTTCCCACTCCGAAAAAATTGACCAAAACCGCCTTCTACCTCGGCAACACCGCCGGAACTTTCCGCACCATTTTCGCCAACAGTGTCAAAAACGGCGGAGCGAGCAACGATCTTTGTGTCCCCGACAAAAAAGTTGACCTTCTTGTCTACGCTCACCGCGCCAAATACAACGGCAAAAAAATTGATGATGCAGAGCGCGCCAAACTCCGCAAATTCATCATCGACGGCGGTATCGTCATCTTCATGGGAGCCACCCAGAACGAACTTTACAGCAAAAACCGTACCCTCGCTCTCGGCGCCGATGTTCTGGGAGCATCCATTTACAGCTACTCCCGCACCAAAGAAGCGCCCTCGGAACTCGCCCGCAAGATATTCGGTGAAAAAACCGATGCTTACAACGTTTACGCCCGCACCAAAGGCAACCACCCCGGCTTGAACAAAGCCACCACCATCACCCGGCTTTTCGGCAGCAAAAACTTCATCGAACTCGGTGTCAACCGCATCGGCAAAGGGGCAGTGATCTATACCAGTGTGTTCCCGGCGGACAAAGAGTATTCTGAAGCATTGGTCAAACTGCTGGAACTCCTGCTCGACCCGGTCGAAGTTGAAAAATATTTTCCCGCCCCCAAAAACAATCAGGCAGTCACCATCAACGGCAAAAAATTTCACCTTGCCATCGCACAGGGAGGTGATGCCGCTGCCGGCGCGTTTTTTCGCGGTATAATGGAACGCACTACCGGACAGAAAAACTTTTACAGCATCACCGGAAACAAGGATGAATACACCGTTCACCTCGGTGCGACTCCTTACGTCCAGTCGCTCAAACTCGACCTCCGCAAGCTCCATCCCTACGGCTATCTCATCTTCTGCCGCGATGGAAAAAATCTGGTCATCCTCGGCAAAAACCACAGCGGAACCATGTTCGCGGTCAACGACTTTCTCAAACGTTACGCCGGTTACCGTCAATACGGCTGCGGCAGCTATTTTGAAATCATCGCCGACCGCCCCTCCCTCGAGCTTCCTGCCAAGCTGGATATAAAAGAAGAACCGGTTCTCAACAGCTACTATCTCGCCAAAAGTCCCAACAGTTACTTCGGTCGCAACAGCCGTCTCAACTGCATGGCGACTCACGCGTTGAGCAGTCTGGTCCCGGTAAAGAAGTATCACAACACCCATCCGGAATATTTCCCCGTCATCAACGGCAAGCGCAAAAAAATGAACCCGAAAAAGGGCAACGGTCCGTGGAATCCCTGCATCAGCAATCCGGACATCCCCAAACTCGTTGCTGAATATGCCGACATATATTTCAAAAAACACCCTGAACGCATCGGACTTCCGCTCGGTGTCAATGACGGCGGCGGCGATTGCCAGTGCGACAAGTGTCTCCGCGAATTCAAAACTACCGGCAACCAGTATGCCCGGTTTTACAACACCGCCGCCCGCGTACTGGCAAAAAAATACCCGGACAAAGTTGCCGCATTCATCGCTTACAGCCGCTGCAGTTATGCTGTTCCCAAAGGGGTAAAGATGGAACCTAACGTTCTGGTGGAAGTCACCGGCATGGGAGTCAGCGCCTTCCGGGTGATGAAGAAGTGGCGCGCTGCCGGAGCCAAACACTTCGGTCTCTACGACTACATTTACTCCATCGGCAGCAGTTTCATCACTCCGCGCTACTATCCGCGCCTGATGGGCAAACTCTGGCGCGATGCCATGAAGGAGTACCGTCTCGAAAGCATGTGGGTGGAATACTTCCCCGCGTCATTGATCTTTTCCGCCCCCCGGCAGTACGTTCTGGATCACATAGCGTGGAATCCGGATGTTGATGTGGAAGCTCTCCTTGACGACTACTTCACCAACATGTACGCCGAAGCCGGAAAGGAGGTCAAAAAGCTCTTTGACCTCTTTGAAGCGGTCTGTGCCCGCGACCCGGACTTTGACTTCCCCATCAAGAACCGCAAGCGCTTCAACCAGTACAAATACTACACCTGGGACGACCTCAAAAAGACCGATGCCGCAATGCAAGCCGCCATCCGCGCGGCAAAAACTCCCTACGCCAAGCGTAAAGTCAATGCCGTCCACAAAATCTACACTCTCATCCGCTTCAACCTTATAAATGCCGTCTGCGCCCAGGAACTGGCGAAAATAACCACCATCCGTTCAGATAAAGATGTGCAGAAAATTCTGGAGCTGGTGGAAAAAGGTTACACTGCCATCGCAGATCTGAAAGCGTATCAGCTTACGCCGCAGGAGGAAGCCGATATTTTCATCAACCCGAAAAAATTCGGCTCCAAACAGTTCAAAAACATCTCCACGCTCAACCCCACATCTTATCTTGAGCGCAGCGTTGACCCCGCGCTTGCCCGGGTCACGGCGTTTCTCAAAGCCAACAAGCGCGACGTCGGCAAATTTTACCGTGCCGCCGCCGCAAAGACGAAACACCGTGCCGCCAAAGCCGCTTTGCTCACTCAGGTTTACATGATGGAACACACCCCCGTCAACCTCGTCCGCAACCCCGGTTTTGAAGATGTCAAAAACGTCCGGGACAAACATCTGGTCTCCGACCACAACAGCTTCAAAAATGTGAGCTACTGGCACACGTGGAAGTTCCCCAACAGCAAAACCGAATTCTTCCTGCTCAAAGAGGGCGCCCGCTCCGGCAAACACGCCGGTGCCATCGGTGAGCGTCAAATCGGCGGCTCCATCATCAGCTATGTCAAACTCACTCCGGGCTGCCGTTACAAGTGGTCTTTCTACGTCAAGCGCAACCGCGGCGAAGAGGGGTTCGGCTACGGCAGCGCCAGTGTCCGGATGCAGGGCAAAGGCGGCTGGCTGGACAAAGGCAGTTCCGTTTCGATCTCCTACCCGCCCGAATGTGAAAATAAATGGGTGCAGGTCAGCACCATGTTCAGCGCACCGGATGTTCCGGCGACCGCGCTGCTCATCCACGGTGCCACCCGGCAGGGTGAAGGGGTTTACACCGCCTTCGACGATGTGAAATTGGAAAAAGTTTACGATCCGGCAGCCTTTGAGGCTAAAAAAAAAAGTAAAGTGAACTTCTCCGGAGACATATCTTCCCTTCAGACCGGCGTAGCCATCAAGACTGCGGAGGAGCTGCTTGCAAAATGTGAACAGTTCCTCCCGGAACTTGATGTCACCTTGAAGCTCAAAAAACTCGGCGACCACGGCGTATTCAAAGTGGATGCTTCACGCGCGGACAAACTCACCATCACCGGTGACGATGAAGCTCTGCGCTGCGGCATTTACACTTTGCTCAACAAACTGGGCATCCACTGGCTCAATCCGGCAGAAGAGCCCTGTCTTCCGCAAAGTGCAGTCAGCTTCGATGCGCAAGCGTTTGCCGGACTCCACAAACCGGACTTCACCTACCGCAGTCTGCATATCTGCGCCGGGAAACACCACTTTGACGACCGAGTTGCCCGCTGGATGAGTTTCAACCGCATGAACCGCAAACTCACCCATCTGCCGGAAGATGACATTGTGGGAGCGCGCCTTCAGGAACTCGGTCTGCTTCCGGACACCACGGTACATGCCTACGACTTGCTCATCCCGGTGGAAAAATATTTCAAAACCCATCCGGAATATTTCGCTCTGCTCGGCGGCAAGCGCGCCCACGCCGGCGCGCAGTTGTGTCTGTCGAACATGGAAATGCGCGAAGCGTTTGCCAACGAACTTCTGGCACAGATCAAACAGCGCCCCCATATCGGTGTTTTCGGTTTCCCGCCCAAAGACGGTTACGGTCACTGCGAATGTGAAAAATGCCTCGCTCTCGACCGCCCGGAAGACCGTCCGCTGGGGCTGGTCAACGGACGTATTGCCGATTTCGTCAAAGATATCTGTGCCAGAATGGACAAAAAAGCTCCCGGCGTGATGCTCGGACATTACAGTTACAGCAACTTTGCCGACTTTATCGAACTGCTCCCCTCCCCTCCGGAAAATCTTCTGGTCTCCGTCACCCAATTCCACTGTCACAAACACGGCATCGCCGATCCGGCATGCCCGGTCAACGCCAAAAATCATGCCCGATTGAAGCACATCCGCAGTAAAGTCAAACACGTTTACATCTACGATTACTTCTCATACAAAATCGGAAGAATGCCCGGTCCCTTCTTCCGTTCGGTCATTGAAGACTTCAAACTTTACAAATCGCTTGCGCTCGACGGCTGGCTCTCTGAAGCATCCAGCGTCTCTGCCGTCAGCTGGGAATCCCAATGGATGAACTTCTACCTTGCTGCCAAAATGCTCTGGAGTACCGATACCACGCCGGATGATGCGCTGAAAGAAATTTGCGCTATCCGCTACGGCAACGCTGCGCAGCAGATGTTCAAATATTGGAAAGCTCTGGAAAAAGCGATGATGGATATGTCCGGCTGCATGCTGAAAGAGCCGGAAGATTTCACCAATTTGTTCACCCCGGCATTGCAGAAAGAGCTGGACACACTCCTTTCTGCGGCAGAAAAAGTTGCTCCCAACAACGCCGGGGTCAAAGCTGACCGCGTTCTCTTTGCTTACTGGAAACAGAATTACACCGCACGCCGGGACTATATGAGCGCCAAACGCTGGAAACTTGGCAAATATTCTCCCGATGCGCCCTCTCAGCCGTTCCACTTTGTCAACTCCTCCTCCCAGCTTCCGGATCTGGAAAACCCGACTTATGTAAAAGTTTTTGATGGCGGCGACCACGCCCGTTTCATCGTCACCTGCATGGAAAAACGCATGGATGCCCTCGTCATCGCTCCCGGAGTTTACGGCGGCGACTGCATCGAACTCTTTGTCGATGACGGCAAAAATCCGCAAAAGTGTTACCACTTCCTCTTCTCCCCTGACGGCAGAACCCGCGCCAGCGAAAGCGAAGGCCGCCGCTGGAACTGGTCATGGCAGCACAATGCCGCAGTGAAAGCAGTCAAGCTTGCCGACCGCTGGATTTTGGACATCAAAGTGCCTTACCGTGATGTCAATGCCAAAGACTCTTTCGGCTTCACCGTCATCCGCAACCGCCACGCCGCCGGCGCGCGCGGAACCACCGGAACCCCAGCTGGCGGCGCATACTTCAAGCCGGAGCGTTACATCAAAGCGTTCCGCTGACAGCACCCACACCTCCTGCTATGTTCCGGTGCATATTGAATAATGCACCGGAACATCTCTTTTTAAAGATTCTCTTTCCACTTGAAAAACTGAGTTTTATCGTGTATATTATAGGTGTTCCGTTCCGGGAAAATGCGTGCAATGTTATGCCAGCTCCCGAATGGTGAAATTATGGAAAGGTGATGGAACAATGTACGATATCATGTCACCGCATGCCGCCGACTTTATCGACGATGCGGAAATCAATGCAACACTTCAATATGCTTCAGAAAACCGCAGCAACCGGGCGCTTATCACCGATATTTTAGCCAAAGCACAGGAGTGCAAAGGCTTGAACCACCGGGAAGCCCTCGTTTTGCTGGATTGTGACATCCCGGAGCTTAACGAACAGATCATCGACCTTGCCGGAAAGATCAAAGAGAAGATCTACGGCAACCGCATTGTCATGTTCGCCCCGCTCTATCTTTCCAACTACTGCATCAACGGTTGCATTTACTGCCCCTATCACGGTCAGAACAAGACCATCGCCCGGAAAAAGCTCTCTCAGGCGGAGATCCGTGACGAAGTCATCGCTCTGCAGGACATGGGTCACAAGCGCCTCGCTCTGGAAACCGGCGAACACCCGATTTACAACCCCATTGAATACGTTCTGGAAAGTATCGACACCATCTATTCCATCAAGCATAAAAACGGTGCCATCCGCCGGGTCAATGTCAACATCGCCGCCACCACCGTGGAAAATTACCGCAAACTCAAAGATGCCGGTATCGGAACTTATGTTCTCTTTCAGGAGACCTATCACAAGAAGAATTACGAATACCTCCACCCCACCGGCCCCAAACACGACTACGCTTACCACACCGAAGCGATGGACCGTGCCATGGATGGCGGTATCGACGATGTTGGCTGCGGCGTGCTTTACGGCTTGACCACCTGCCGTTACGATTTTGTCGGTCAGCTCATGCATGCTGAGCACCTTGAAGCCTTCAAAGGTGTTGGCCCCCATACCATCAGCGTTCCCCGCATCCGTCCGGCGGATGACATTGATACCGCGGACTTCAAAGATGCCATCTCCGATGATATGTTTGAAAAAATCGTTGCCGTGCTGCGCATAGCAGTGCCTTACACCGGCATCATCGTTTCCACCCGCGAAAGTGCCGCCGCCCGCGCCCGCGTGCTGAAAGTCGGCGTTTCTCAGATTTCCGGCGGTTCCCGCACCAGTGTCGGCGGTTACACCACGGAAGAGCGCCACGACGAAACCGCTCAGTTTGACGTCAGCGACACCCGCAGTCTCGATGAAGTCGTCCGCTGGCTTCTGCAACAGAACCACGTCCCCAGCTTCTGCACCGCCTGTTACCGCGAAGGCAGAACCGGTGACCGCTTCATGAGCCTTGCCAAGACCGGACAGATCGCCAACTGCTGTCAGCCCAACGCATTGATGACCTTGATGGAGTATCTGGAAGACTACGCCTCTCCGGAGACCCGCGCCATCGGTATGCGGGTAATCGCCGACGAGTTGAAGCATGTCAGCAGTGACACCGTCCGCCGTATCGCTCAGGAAAACCTTGACGCGATTCGCAACGGCGCCCGCGACTTCCGCTTCTGACGGAGCGTTCTGCTGTGGGTATATTCAAACTCCACGCCCCCTATCAGCCCTCCGGCGACCAGCCGGAGGCGATCGCTCAATTGCAGCGCGCCCTCCGTTCCGGCAAGCAGTATCAAACCTTGCAGGGTGTTACCGGTTCCGGCAAAACCTTCACCCTCGCCAATGCCATTGCCAACGAAAACCGTCCGGTTCTCGTTCTCAGCCACAACAAAACTCTGGCGGCGCAGCTTTACAGTGAATTCAAAAGTTTTTTTCCGGAAAATGCCGTTGAATACTTTATCAGTTATTACGACTACTATCTCCCGGAATCATACATCCCGCAAACCGATACCTATATCGCCAAAGATGCCTCCATCAACGAAGATATAGAAAAGCTCCGCCTCTCCGCCACCGCCAGTCTTACCGAGCGCCGCGATGTCATCATCGTTGCCAGTGTCTCCTGCATTTACAGCCTCGGCGCTCCGGAAGAGTACACCGAAATGTGTGTCCGCCTCGACTCCGGCGACACCCTGAACCGCGACGAACTTCTCCGCCGTCTGGTTGCCATCCAGTATACCCGCAACGATACCGCTCCCGGCAAAGGCGAATTCCGTGTGCGCGGCGATGTCGTCGATGTTTTTGAACCTCAGCGCGACGATTTTGTCCGTATCAGTTTTTTCGGTGACGGCATTGAACGCATGGAGCGCCGCGATGCGCTCACGGGAAAGTTGAAGAGCGTTCTGCCGCAAGGTACGCTTTTTCCCTGCAAGCACTTTGTCATGCCGCCTGACCGCATTGAAAGTGCTTCCGCTGCCATTTTGCAGGAAATGCACGAGCGTTGTGCCTTCTTTGAAAGCCGTAATCTGCTCGTTGAAGCCCAACGTCTCAACCAGCGTGTCAACTACGATCTTGAAATGATGCGCGAACTCGGTTACTGCAGCGGTATTGAAAACTATTCCATGCACCTTTCCCGCCGCGCCCCCGGCATGCGCCCCTACTGTCTTTTTGACTTTTTCAAGGATGACTTTCTCACCATCATTGATGAATCCCATGTCACCCTCCCCCAGCTGCAGGCAATGTACAAAGCTGACCGTCAGCGGAAAATGACCCTGATCGACCACGGCTTCCGCCTCCCCTCCGCTCTGGAAAACCGTCCTCTGATGTTTGAAGAATTTTCCGCCCTGACTCAGCAAACCATCTTTGTCTCTGCCACCCCCGGCGATTATGAACTGGAAAAAAGCGGCGCCCCGGTCGAACTCATCGTCCGCCCGACCGGTCTTCTCGACCCCATCGTCGAAGTCCGCCCCCTCGACGGCGAACTTGATGATGTCATCGCCGAGATCCGCGAAAGTTCCGCCCGCGGCGAACGCACTCTGGTGACAACTCTTACCAAGAAAAATGCCGAACGTCTTGCCGATTATCTCTCCGAACTCGGTATCCGCGCCAGCTATCTGCACAGTGAACTCGATGCCATTGAGCGCGTCCGTATCCTCAATAAACTCCGCCTCGGGGATTTTGACTGTCTTATCGGAATCAACCTCCTCCGCGAAGGTATCGACCTGCCGGAAGTCGCCCTCGTCGCCATCCTCGATGCCGATAAAGTCGGCTTCCTCCGCTCCGCCCGCGCCCTCATCCAGACCGCCGGCCGCGCCGCCCGCAACAGCTCCGGACGCGTGATTCTTTACGGCGACACCATCAGCGACGGTATGCAAGCTCTTATCGACCAACCCGCCCGCCGCCGGAAAATTCAGGAAGCTTACAACCGCGAACACAACATCGTTCCGCGTACCATCGTCAAAGAAGCCCGCCAGACCATCGGAGAAATTATCGGCTCCAAACCCCGCAAAAAAGGCAAAACCCCTATGCCCGATTTCGGTTGCGATACCCTCCTCGATGATACCTCTTCCGCCTTCAACCTCGATAAACTCAACTCCGACGATAAAGCCGCCCTGGCAGAAGAACTGACCCGCGAAATGCTCGCCGCCGCCGAAGCCCTCGAATTCGAACGCGCCGCCGAACTCCGCGACCGCATCCGCTCTCTTTCTGCAAAGTGAATGGAATAGGGGGGAAGGGGAAAACTTCTTTTCACGTGACAAGAAGTTTTCCCCTTCCCCCCGAACCCCCTTTCCCTTTTCAAGAAAAGCGGGGTATTATAACTTTATCACATCCTCACTCGCAAAGCGAGCGCTTCATGTTTGCCGCAGGCAAACGCTTCACATTGCGAAGCAATGCTTCACGCAGGATTTTTCCTGCGCTTCACGTTGGTTTGCAGCGCAAACCAACACAACCTTATCACATCCTCACTCGCAAAGCGAGCGCTTCATGTTTGCCGCAGGCAAACGCTTCACATTGCGAAGCAATGCTTCACGCAGGATTTTTCCTGCGCTT
>JAFTRX010000045.1 GCA_017462015.1 Lentisphaeria bacterium | reverse complement strand
TACACCAGCGATTCTGCATGCCAATAGACACACTTCATACCCGAGGTATCGCACTCCTCAAAGATATTTATTGAGGAATGCAGAGAATCATGATTGAATAAGTATTTTGGGTATAACAACGAGGCTGTTGCAAAACATTTTGCAACAGCCCCTTTGTATTTTACGATGATTGCGATCACCGTTTATTCTTTTTTTTGCTCTTGCTCTTTCTGCCGGCAACTTTTGACTTATAGTCATTGTAAGTTTTCGGAGTGTAATCAGAGGATTTCCAGGCATCCACTGCCTTGTTGCCAAGTATCACCACGTCCCAGCGGGCATTCTTGGAGATGATTTTTCCATTTTCATCAAAAACGATCAAAGTCGGGATGCCGCGCACCTGCATTTCTTTCTTGAACGTATTGCGAGCCTGAGCATTGAAGGGAACGGCGAGCCACGGCATCTTCTTCATGTACGTCTTCATATCTTTCTCGGTTTTGTCCGAACTGATAAAGACAATCTCGACATTCTTCTTTTTCGCCACCTGTTTGTAAAATTTCACCAGTGTCGGAGTGAATCCCCGGCAAGGTCCGCACCATGAAGCTGAGAAGTAGAAAGCAACGATTTTACCCTTCAAAGCCTGAGCGGTATCTATACTTTTGCCGGAAGCATTGATCAGTGTTTCCGGCATCTTACCGGCAAACCATTCACCCTCTTCCGCCGCCAGATTGAACGCGAGCGTAAACACCAGAGAAAGCAGTAACAGAATTTTTTTCATTTTCATACACCTCTTTTTGTTTGAAAAACATACGATGTGGAATCCCCCACTGTTATTAACGTAGCATTGAACACCGGCATTTTCAAGGCGTGATGAAAAAAAATGCTCATTTTCCCCAGTCGTGAGAAAAGAGCTGAAAATTTGTGCGGCAGAGCGGTAAACGCAACTGCCGCGCAATTGGAATCATGACATTATTTGTCTTTGAAGAAACCGATCAGCTCGACTTCAAAGATCAATGTGGCGTTGGGCGGAATAACATTGCCTGCGCCGTGAGCACCATAACCGAGACGGGAGGGAATGAAGAGGCGGAATTTGCTGCCGATCTCCATCAACTGCAGTGCTTCGGTCCAGCCGGGGATGACTTGATCGACCGGGAATTCAATGGGTTCGCCGCGGGCGATGGAGCTGTCAAAAATCTTGCCGGAGAGCAATTTTCCTTCATAGTGGACACGGACGACATCGCGGGGACCGGGTTTTTCTCCGCCCTTTCCGGGGGTGAGAACTTGATACTGGAGGCCGCTGGCGGTGGTGATGATGCCTTCGGCTTTGGCGTTCTGTTCAAAGAAGGCTTTTTCCTCTTCCAGAGCGGCGGCGGAATCGGCGTTGGCAGACTGTTCAGCTTCGGCAAGTTTCTGCTGAAGTTTCTGCATATATTCGCGGTATTCAGCCTGAGTGATAGCGGGTTCTCCGCCTTTGAGCAGCTCTTTGACTGCTTCGCCGAAGATGTCGTAGTTGATTTCTGCGGGCATGTGACGGATGCTGGTTGCCATGTTGAGGGCAAGAGCATAGCTCATGCGGTCGAGATCATTTTTGAGTTCCATAATAATTCTCCTTGTTTAGATGTGAATTTACCGATTTTGAAAATATAGCACAACGGCGGCATTTTTTCCACCGCTGCTGCCAAAGATTTACAATTCAGAGGCGGTTTTGAAGTGGAGTTTCGCACACTTTGAGAGGATTTCCCTGCCGTGTTTGCGGACGAGTTCACTGCCGATGACCTTCACCTGCGGTCCGGCGCCGCGGGGAAGTTCACACTGACAGAGTTCATCAAGTTTCTTCATTCCGCGCAGAAAACCGTCCCGCGCGAGGATACTGGCGGCGGCAACTGCCACATCCCGTTCCGCCTTGGTCTCCTGATCCAGAATGATCTGTTTGCCCCGGCTCATCAGAGCGTTGCGGATGAGGTGTTCGCTGCCGAATTTATCTGAGAGCATCCGGGGACACGCCGGAGTTTGTTCCAGCAGATTTTCGATTATCCGCGCATGTCCCCATGCCAGAAGACGGTTGAGATTGCCGATTTGAGAATAGAGGCGGTTATAGGTCTCCGGCATCAGCATGACACTGCTGTATGCTCCGGCGGCGATGGAACGGATACCGTCAGCCAATTTGGCTATTTTGGCTGAACTGTGTATCAGTTTGGAGTCGCACACTCCGAGTTCGCGCAGTGCGGGACCGGTTTTTTCATCGACACACACTCCGGCGATCACCAGCGGACCGAAAAAGTCGCCTTTACCGCTTTCGTCAATACCGCCGTGCGGAGTGATGATCTCCGGTTCAGCGGCGGCGGCAGGTTCGTTGTTGCTGTCGTAACCGAAGCCCCAGGTGTGAAGGATTTGCGGTTCAAGAGTGTAGAGGACAAATTCTTCAGTACCTTTGCCCTGAACAACCAGTTTGCCGCTTTCATAGGCGGCGATGGTGGTGCGGTCTTTTGCCGCCTTGAATCTGGCGTAGGGCAATGCCGAAAATTCCCAGCCCTGTCCGGTCAGTATTTCCCGCAGTTCTTCCGCCTGTTCCGGCGTGATGGTGCAGACATAATTATTGTTAGCCATAGTGATCTATTTTCCGTGTAGAGTCAATGATTCAAAGATGGAGCAGCCGGATGACTTCCTGATATCCGGGGCGGTCATCCGGTTCGGGAGAGAGCATGGCTCCGACCAGATTGGAAAGGTCATTTCCGGCTTCCGGCCGGAGTTTTGCCAACGGAGTAAAGCGTTCATAACGGCGCTGAAGCAGTTCTTCGGGTTCTCCCACGATACCGAACGGGGTCTGCCCGGTCAGCAGCTCATAAATGGTGATGCCGAGACTGTAAATATCTCCCCGGTGATCTTCGCCGCCGAATTTCATCCGTTCCGGGGAAACATATCCGGGGCTTCCCCACAACGGGCATTGTTTGGTTATATCACCGAAGTTCCGGACGTCAGCCAGGTCGAAGTCGCCCAGTTTGACCTCCCCGTCCAGATTCAGCATGATATTGGACGGTTTCACGTCGTGATGTACGATGTTGAAGTTGGCAAAGAGAAACTGCAATCCGGAGGCGATCTGCCGGAGATAATCGAGCAGCTGCGGCAGTTCCGGAAGTTTTTTCTGTTTCATGAAACGTTCAAAATCACCGCTGTCCATGTACTGCATGACGATGTACGCTTCATTGTCAATTACTCCGCAATCGTAAATCGGCAGAATATTGGCATGCGATACCGGAGCGAGCAGTTTGGCTTCATGATAGAAACAATCTTTCATTTCGGCAAAATCACCGTCGATCGGGGTTATTTTCACGGCAACGCGCCGTGCCAGAACCGGGTCGATGGCGCGGAAAATCTCCGACATGCCGCCTTTGCCGCACAATTTTTCCAGCAGATATCTGCCGAAACGTTTCGGTGTGCGGATGACTACGCCACATTCCGGGCAGAGAAATTCGGTGAATGGCGGAAAGTCGGTGACGTCATATTTACTGCGGCAGTTCCGGCAATTTATCTTTATCGGCATATCACTCATAACGCTTCTCCGCATTGGCAATTTCCGGACAGGGCAAGTTTGAATTTGGAGGACGGCCGGTCTTGACTCAATATTTCAAAATGGAGTTTGTCCGTCATTTGCAGCATGTTGAGCATGGCGGAACAGTTTTCAGCGACAAGTTCCGGACGGTTGCACTCGCTGCTGATATGTGCCAGCAGCAGCAGGCGGGTATTTTCACTGAGCAGTTCCGGAAGGAGCTGACAGCTGTCCACATTTCCCAGATGGCCGCGGACGCCGAAGATGCGGCGTTTGAGTTCCAGACTGCGGGAGGAATTCATCAGCATTTCGCGGTCGTAGTTGCTCTCCAACACGAGGGCATCACACCCTTTGAGTTCGCCTTTGATATTTGCCGGGGCGTGGCCGAAGTCGGTGGCGATACCGATTTTCAGAGCATCGCAGGAGATTTGGAAACCGACCGGATCAACGGCATCGTGCGGAAGGGAAAAACTTCTGACGTGGAACTTGCCCAGCTGAAAGTTTTCTCCGGGTTCAAAGGCGTAGACTTTTTGGGGTAAAGTGCCTTTGCGCGACAGATAATTTGCCGTTTTGGCAGTGGTATACAGCGGAATATTCAAGTCATCACAAAAGACCCGGGAACCTTTGCAGTGGTCACTGTGTTCATGGGTAAGCAGTGCGCCGCACAGTTTTTCCGGAGCGAAACCGGCTTCATCCATCCGTTTCAAAAGCTCTTTACGGGAAAAGCCCTGGTCTACGATCAATGCCTGATCTCCCCACTCGATTATAAATGAATTTCCGGAGCTTCCGCTGCCCAATGCTCCGAGAAAAACTGTTTTATCAGACATTTTTGAAAAAAATCCTCATTTTTTTTATTCTGCCACTGGAAAAAATACGCTTTTAAATCTAAATTCTATTTCGTGTAATTGCAAATGCTTTTTTGAAAAAATTTGAAAAATTTTTGTTTTTTATGGAAAGATGATGTCCAAAATTTTGTGAAACGCATACGCCAGACGTTGGCAAACGAACAGTTCGTTTGCGACCGGCGGATGGATCGTGGAGCAAGGTTGGGGGTAAATCAAGGTGAAGCTGAAGGAGTGGACTGCCGTCCTCGACTGAAGCTGAATCCGCCGATTTGCGCCCAAGATTGCCCGCGAGGCGCCGCCGCAGGTTGTATTTTGCAAAGAATGTATAAACTATGGAAAGATTTCTGAAATATTTCATAAATCACTTGAAAGTCGAGCGCGGCTTGAGTCAGAATACGGTACTTTCCTACCGCAATGACCTGTGCCAATTGGGCGATTTTCTCATGGATAACGGCATTGAAGAGTGGAAACAGGCTTCGCGGGACGATTTGCTGGATTTTCTCGATTACCAGCGGCGGCGCGGGATGGAAGCTGCCTCCATTGCCCGGGAACTGGCGGCAATCAAGATGTTTTACCGCTATCTCTCCGGCGAAGAGTTGATCGACTGTGACCCCACTGCGGCGATGGATTCACCGCGGTTGTGGCGGATTTTGCCGGATATGCTGTCGACGGAAGAGGTAAGCGCCTTGCTGAGTGTCTATTCACCGCGTGCCGGGGATGCATTGACTTTGCGCAACCGCGCCATGCTGGAGCTGATGTACGCTTCCGGACTCCGGGTGTCGGAGCTGACCGGTTTGAAACTTGCGGATGTGGATTTTGAGCGCGGCATCATCCGGGTCTGGGGCAAGGGTTCCAAAGAACGTATCGTTCCGGCGGCGGCGCGGACACTCAAATTGTTGAGCAGATATATCACTTCTGCCCGGAGAGAGCTGGTTGAAAAATCTCCGCTGATACCCTATTTGTTTGTTTCGCGCACCGGAAAAAAACTCAACCGGGAGCGCATTTGGGCGATCATAAAAGAGGCGGCGCTCAACGCCGGTATCGACAAGGAGATACATCCGCACACCCTGCGCCACAGTTTTGCCACTCATCTGCTGGAAAACGGCGCTGACCTGCGGGTTATTCAGGAGATGCTGGGGCACGCCAATATTGCCACCACGGAAATCTACACCCATGTCAGCAAAGAACGGGTATTGAACGTTCACAGAAAGTTCCATCCACGAAAATAGCTGATAGTGTCTTGATTTCCCCCGGTCTTGCCGCACGATGCATCAGTCGGCTGCGATCATGTCGTTTTGCAGCTTGACAAATCATTTTTTCTGCAGTATATTCTTGGATTGTGATTTTATTGCCCAGGCACTTGCATACTGTTTTTATAAAATTCGTGGTCTTATGATTGTAATAATTGAAAAGCTTGTTCTTAACGCATTAAAGTTGAATGTTAACTGGCATGCGGAACTGACCGTTCCCATCTCCCGGGAGTTGAATGTTCCCCGCGATGCGGTCAGGGGTTATGAAATTTTGAGTTCCAGCGTGGATTCCCGTCGCGGTATGCCCAAGATCCTGCTGAAAGTTGCGGTCGATCTGAAGCGGAGTTTTCCGCATTTATCCGAAGCTTCGGCAGAGGAGCTGGCAGCTTTGCGCCCGGTGGAATTGGTGATGCCGGAAAAAATCACGGTCAAACATCCTCTGGTCATCGGTACCGGGCCTGCCGGTATTTCCGCCGCCTGGTATCTCGCCGCCGCCGGATGCGAACCGGTGATACTCGATAAGGGAAGTGCGGCAGATGAGCGCGTCAGTGCGTATAAGAAATTTTTGCAGACAAGAGTGCTGGATGTAAACAGCAATCTGCTTATCGGCGAAGGTGGTGCCGGAACTTTTTCCGATGGGAAATTGTATACCGGAACCAAAGATCACCGGGGACGTTTCCTTAAAGAGTTGTGGGTGAAATGCGGCGCTCCGCAGGAGATTTTGTGGAAGAGCCGCCCCCATATCGGGTCGGATAATCTTGCCGATATGAGCATCCGTCTGCGGCAGGAGATCATTGCCCTCGGCGGAACGTTCCGTTTCAATTCTGAAGTTACGGAACTTATCGTTGAAAACGGCTGTTGCCGGGGAGTGGTTCTGGCTTCCGGAGAGAAGATTTATGCTCCGGCAGTCGTCCTTGCTCCGGGATTGGGCGGCAGGGATCTGCTTCGCCGTGTCTGCAAATATGCGGCATGGGAGTTCAAACCTTTCCAGACCGGGTGCCGCGTGGAAACTCCTCAGGAGACCGTTGACCGGGCGATGTACCATCTTTCTTCCCGTCCCGCCGCTTTGAGTGCCGCGGAATACCATATCGTATCCCGCGCCGAAGCGGGGAACGTCAGTTCATTCTGCATGTGTCCCGGAGGACATGTCGTCAATGCCACGGCGTGGGAAGGGCACTCCATAAGTAACGGTATGAGCTGTTTTGACCGGGGTGGAGATTTTGCCAACAGCTGTCTGATAACCACTCTTTTCCCGGAAAATTACGGAAGTGCAGAGGAACTTTTTTCCATGTTCGATATGCTGGAAAAAAATATTTTTGCTGCCGGCGGAGGAGATTACACCCTCCCGGCGCAGGATACCGCCGCATTTGTCCGGGGCACTGCCGGATTGAAAAATGTTTCTCACTGCTGTGATACCGGCATTGTTGCCGCCAGGTTGGACCGGATACTGCTTCCGGCGCTGCGCGATGCGCTGATACCGGCAGTTGCCAACTTCAACCGGCGCATACCCGGATTTGCCGCGCAGAGCAAATTTATCGGAGCGGAAAGTTTTGTTTCTTCTCCGGTGCGTCTGCTCCGCGAGCCGTTCACAATGGAAAATCCATTGGTAAAAGGACTTTATCCCGCCGGTGAAGGATGCGGTCTTGCCGGGGGCATCGTTTCAGCCGCGTGTGACGGTATCCGCGCCGCTGAAGCTGTTGCCGGAGTTCCGCAGAATATATTGTGAGGTGTTTTATGGAACCGGATTTGAAAAACAATGAGATCGCAGCGGGGGGCGACTCTCCTGCGGTCAGGGTGGATAACGAACTTGTGAAACTTCCGGAATCAGCCGGAGTGGATACCACTTCCGATGAATTTTGCCAAATGGCAGTTGCAGTTCTGCCGGAGGATATCCGGCTGGAGGTGCAGGAACAATTGCAGAACCGGAAGGAGAGATATTCCCGTTTTGAGATTTTGGTCTGCATATTGATTATTGCCGTCATCGGCGTGACTGCATACAAATTTTTCACTCCTCAGGTTCAATTTTCCGATACGGTGGAACATGATATCCCCATTGCGGCACAGAAACTCGATGCCGCCTCGCCGGAGGGACGGCTGCTGGGAGAGATGAACCGGCACAGTGTTGCCGGAAATTATGACAAGTGCATAAAATCGTTATCAAAAAGGAAACTTGCCTCCATCATCGCTGACCCGGAGAAACTGGGAAAAAATTCTGAAGCAGTAAATATCTATCTTACCGCCCTCCATCTGATAAATTCTCCGGAAAATAAGGCGGCATATATCGAAGAAGGCAGGCGGATTTCCCGTCAGCTGGTGAATACTGCTCCGGATGTTCCGGCATGGCATCTGCACCGGATGTGGTTTGAAAATTATGCCGTTATCGCACAGAACGCGTTTCGTAATATACCGGTTTCCCGGAAAAACGGCGTGGAACTTGCCCGTTTGGAGCAGGAACTTGCCCGTCTGGAAAAAATTGAACCGGTCGGCTGGAACGGAAAAGAGTTGCGGTTGTTCGATTTGTGGCGGTGCAAAATATATATTGCCTGCTGGCTGCGTTATCTTGCCTACGATAACACCCATTATCTGCACGACAACAACAACGGTGTCCGGGAACGGGAAAAGGCTTACGAAATCGCGGAAAAATATTCCGGAAAAGACCGGAAATTCCTTGATCTGCAGAAATTTATACTGCAGAAAATGCTCAAAGAATTAGGCGTCACCCAATACTACACCTTCAAAGGGGAAAAGTTGTATTTTGAGGCCACGTTGGAACAGGAGTTGAAAATAGTGACCGGAATGTTGGCAAAGGCAAAAAAAGCCGCAGAAAATAAGGATTGATGATATGTCGGTAAAAAGATTGATCGGCAAAGCATCGGATGCACTGTTCAGTCCGGTGGAAAACAGCAAAGGCGTCACCAGTTTCAAATCGGTAAAATTCTATATTGTTCTGGTTCTTTACTCAGTAAGTACAATATTTTTTGTCCGTGATCCGTTTTTTCAGGATCGGCTGGGAGAGTTTCATCTGATACAGAGCAGTGTCATTCTGTTCAGTGCGCTGGTCGTAATGGCATCTCTGCACTGGGAACTTCTGCTTTTCGGCAGACCGTCGGGAGCAAATCTGGTATTGCAGTTGACTTCGCTGATACCGTTCATGCTCTTTTATGCCCGCATCACAGGCAAAAGCACGATCGATGCCACGGAAGAGGGTTCTCTGTTGGGAAAAGCATTCGATTGGGCGCAGCAGGGAATGGCAAAGTTGAGTGGCTTTTCCACTCCCGCCTGGGTGACTGACATATTGCAAAATTGGCAATGCACGCTTCTTCTGGTATTGTTTCTTCTGGTGTTGAGTGTCCGTTACACCAAAGTAAAGACCGGGGCGGTCATACTGTTGTTGGTGATACCCTTTTTCAATACGCTGACCACCGGTACGGAACGGTGGTATCTGGCAGGCGCAGCGCTCTCTCTCTTTGCCGGATTGGCGTTGCAGTTCAATCATTATGCGCGGCATATCTACTTTATCAACATCATCAACGCGCTGAAGGAGCGCAAAGAGATGGATGAAAGTTTTGTGCGCTGTGTCATGCGGATAATGAAAAAGGCGGATGAGGAAGGACAAATTCAGGAAAATGAGGTGCTGGATATTGTCAAAAACGAGTACAGCAGCTACCCGGTTGCTCCGGGGGATATCCGGCTTATCAGCGGAGAGATCGTGCGCAACATGATGAACGAATTCAATCTTATCACCATCCGCTTGACCGGAAGTGGCATGATGGCGGAAGCCAACAGCAGACTTTACAACGGTGATAATATGCTGACTTATGTGGCGATTCTGCCGCGGATAGTGGTGCTTTTGCTGATAACGGTGGTTTTTATCATCTCTCCTCTGGATGTTATTCCGGATGCCCTGCCGTTTGTCGGAGTGCTGGATGATATGGCGTTGACGGTTTTTTCATTTATGGCGACAAAAAATGCATTGGAGGCAAAACATGAAAAATAATTTTCTGCGCGGAATCGATTATGCCGCAGACGGTGTATGTGACTTTTACAAGCATAGATTTCTGTGGAAATATGTAGCATTCCCCTGGGCGGTGCTGCTGGTGCTTTACGCATCGGTTTTCACCTGGATAATCCGGTATTTACAGCCGTCGGTCGCCAAATGGCTCAGTGATGCATTTACCGGCGGTTTCTGGGAATTTCTCGCCGGACCTCTGGAAAAGGTGCTGGTCGTACTCTCGTGGATAATGGCAATGATAATTCTGGCATTGAGCAGTAATCTGGTATTTGAGCTGACCGGTTCACTGTTTTTTCCGCGTATGCTCCGGGAATATGAACAGCGGGTATTGGGAATACACTCTGCTCCCCGGAAATTTATGGAAATCATCCGGAACTTTTCGGATACACTCCGGCTGAATATGCTGATAGTCACCGGTTTTCTGCTTCTGTCACTGGTGCTGCTGTTTCTGCCGATCATCGGTTTTATCGTTTTTATTGCGCTGATGGGATATTTGTACAGCATACTTTTTATGTCGGAAGCGTGTTTCAGCCGGAAGTGCCGCCTGACGGACGTCAAGTATATCTTCATGCGAAAAAAAGGATTGATGTACGGCTTCGGGATGTTCTCATTTTTTCTGATACAGCTTCCGCTGTTGTCCATCTTCCTTTACCCGGGTTTCATGCTGGGCGGAAGCAAAATGTTTCACAGCGAAATCGGCAAGTAAGATTGCTCGGGAGGAGGGAAAAACTTCTTTTCACGGGAAAAGAGCCGAACGTCGGCACCGAGTTTTCCCTCTCCCGAACCCTCCTCCCTTTTCAAGAAAAGCATAGTCGACCATTTTTTTGCCCGAATGAGCAAAAAAACATGAAGCCGTCAGGCTTCGCTTCATGCACCGCAGGTGCGCTTCATATATTTTGATGCTTGACGAGCAAAGCTCGCAAGCACAAAATGTGCTTCATACTTTTGTGTGCTTGACACGCCAGAGGCGTGCAAGACACAAAGTGCTTCATAAAAGCCTGACGATGAAGCATTGTTCCGCTAAAGCTCCACAATATGAAGCAGCTTCATTTCATTCAGCTATGAAGCATTCGCTTCGCTCATATGATGAGAAAATGAAAAATGAGAGTTTTTCTGCGCATTCCTGCCACAAGAAGTATTTTGCCGTGTCGCGGCGTAACTCTTGTTTTGCGCAAGCAAAACGCGCGTGCGCTATGCGCCGCGCCACCAGTGGACTGGAATTCGAAATTACTATGAACGCGACCGGCGGATGGATCGTGGCGCAAGGTTGGGGGTAAATCAAGGCGAAGCTGAAGGAGTGGACTTCCGTCCTCGACTGAAGCTGAGTCCGCAGATTTGCCCCCAAGATTGCCCGCGAGGCACCGCCGCCAGTAGTTTTCTGCGGAATCGCACGATACTTACAAATTTTTATGAAAGATACTTGATAATTTGTCTTTCACCGTATATATTATATAAAGAGGCATTGTCGCCTCTATGTAAAAATGTTTCAGACCGGATTTTTTCGGATTATGAAGCGGGATGGTCTGCCCCCCGCTTTTTTACTGCCGAAATTCCGGATAAAGTGGTTTGTGAAGAAATGAATAAATGCGCAACCGTCTCATGCGCAACCAACGGAAGGAGAAAGAAATATGAGCAATGAACTGCTGACGATTCTCGAATATATCGAACAGGAACGCGGAATCAGCCGGGAAAGTACCATTCGCGCTTTGGAAAATGCCATTTTGTCGGCATCCCGCAAAAGCATCCACCCCGCTTCTGAACTCAAAGTCAAAATCGATCCCCCCACCGGAAAAATCCAGGCATGGGCGGTTCTGGAAGTTGTTGACGGCATCCCCAACTGCGACCAGATCACCGTCGAGCGCGCCCGGGAACGCTTCCCCGAAGTGGCGATCGGTGAGCGCATTGAATGGGAGGTGACTCCGCGCAACTTCGGACGTATCGCCGCCCAGACGGCGCGCCAGACCATTATCCAGCAGCTCCGCAAAGCGGAAAAGGAAAATGTGCAGGAGATCTTTGCTGACCGGATCGGACAGATTCTTTACGGAACTGTCCGCAGTGTCGAAGCCGGAAACGTGATCATCAATTTCCAGAAAGCTGAAGGTATCATGCCCGCCAAAGAGCGTATCCACGATGAACAGTACGCCAACGGCGACAGCATCAGTGCGGTTCTGCTCCGGGTCGATACCAACTCCAGTGGACCGAGTCTGGTGGTTTCCCGTACTTCTCCGACCTTTGTTGCCCGGTTGTTTGAGCGTGAAGTGAGTGAGATCCACGAAAATCTGGTCACGATCAAAGCGATTGCCCGCGAAGCCGGCAAACGCACCAAGATTGCGGTTGCATCCAACGATCCCCGGGTCGACCCGGTCGGAGCCTGTGTCGGTCTGCGCGGTATCCGCGTCCGCCGGATCACAGATGAACTCGGCGCGGAACGTATCGACATCGTGCCGTGGGATGAAGATATCCGCAAATTTGCCGCCAATGCTCTGCTGCCCGCCAAGGTGCAAAGCGTTGAAGTCGATGAAGAAAAGCACGAATTGCGGGTAATCGTCAATGACGATCAGTCCAAAGTTGCGTTCGGCCGCAAAGCGCAGAACGTCCGTCTTTCCGCCAAACTTCTGGGCTGGAACATCAAACTTTGTGACGAAAATACCAAAAGCCGTGGACCGTCCATTGAGGAACAGATCAAGATTGCCGCCGGAAAACTTGCCGAAGCTGCCGGGATTTCTCCGGAAACTGCGGAAAAGCTGGTCGGTGCCGGATTTGTTACCATTGACGGACTTAAAGCCGCTGATCCCGAAGCATTCAACAACATCGACGGACTTGATCCGGAAGAGGTCAAGGCCGCTGTTGCCAGATTGAATGACTGAGGTATGCGATTTTTGGAGGTGTTAATATGAGTCAGCTTACAGTAAAAGAACTCGCTAAAAGGTATGGTGTTTCGGCAAGAGACATCATGCGTGAACTCAACGAACAGGGTATCGAAACCGATAAGTCGGTTGATTCAGTGATCCCGGAGGATATGCAGGAGCTGGTCGAATCGTATTTTTCCGATCTTTACGACAACGATGAGATCCAGCTCCGCAACGCCGACAAACGCTCCGGCAAAGGCGGCGGAAAAAATACCCGTTCCGGCAAGGAGAAAAATGTTCCGGTGAAAAATCAGCGCTCCAATTCTGCCGCTGCTGACTCTGCCGGAGGAGCATCACTTGAAGGCAAGGTCATAACTCTTCCCTCTCCGGTCATCGTCAAGGTTCTTGCCGAAGCTGTCGGTAAAAAGCCCAACGAACTGATTTCCGATTTGATCAAACTCGGTGAACTTGCCGGCATCAATCAGCCCATCAGCGATGCCAATGCTAAAAAACTTTGCGCGTCCTATGGTTGCGAACTGGTTTTCGGTGCCGCGCCCAAGGCGGAAACTGCTCCGGTACAGCGCAAAAGTGAACCGGTTTACGACCCCTCCCAGCTCCGGGAACGTCCGCCGGTTGTCACCTTTATGGGACACGTTGACCACGGCAAAACTTCACTTCAGGACAAGGTGCGCAACACTCACGTCACCGATGGGGAAGCCGGTGCTATTACCCAGCACATCGGTGCATCCAGTGTGGTGTTCAACGATAAGCCGATCACCTTCATTGACACTCCGGGACACGCGGCGTTCTCCAAGATGCGCGCCCGCGGTGCCAGTACCACCGACATTGTAGTGCTGGTCGTTTCTGCCGCTGAAGGTTTCAAACCCCAGACCATCGAAGCGATGAACCACGCGCTTGCCGCTGAAGTGCCGATCATCGTTGCCATCAACAAGATCGACCTGCCCGAGGCTGATCCGGACAAAGTTCTGCTCAACATGCAGCAGAACGGTCTGACCAGTGAAGATTGGGGCGGTGACATCGGTACCGTGCGGGTTTCCGCCAAGACCGGTGCCGGTCTGCCCGATCTGCTGGAACGTATTCTGCTTGAAGCGCAGATGCTGGAGCTGAAAGCCAATCCCAAATGTCCGGCGAGCGGTACTATTCTCGAAGCGCAGCTGGAACAGGGTTTCGGGCCGACGGCGCATGTGCTTGTGCAGGACGGTACGCTTAAAGTCGGTGACATCATCCTGTGCGGAGAATACTACGGCAGAGTGCGTACCCTTATCAACGACAAGGGCGAAAGAGTCAAATCAGTCGGTCCCGGTTTCCCGGTCAAGATCGTCGGTCTCAATGGTGTTCCGGAAGCCGGAGATCACATGGAGTGCTGTGAATCGGAAAAAGAGGCACGTCTCATCGCCTCTAAGCGGGTCGCCGCCAAGCGTACTGAAACTCTTGCCGCCAGTGCCATTACCAGTGCGGAGGATTTGTTCAGCAAACTCAATCAGGAAGAGCAGAATACACTCAATCTGATCATCAAAGCTGACGTGCGCGGTTCCGGCGAAGCTATTGCTCAGTCGCTTTCTCAGCTGCCCAGCGAAAAAATCAAATCCGTCGTTGTTGCCAACGGTGTCGGTCCCATCAGCGAAAGTGATATCGACCTTGCCGCCGCGACCAATGCGATCGTCGTCGGTTTCCACGTCCGGGTCAATCCGGGGGTAAACGATCTGGCGAAAAAACGCGGTGTTGAGATCCGTCTTTACAGCATCATCTACGAATTGCTGGAAGATATTACCGACGCACTTGCCGGTAAACTTGCGCCGGAACGCAAAGAAAAAGTGGTCGGCGAAGCGCGTATTCTGCAGATTTTTGAACTCAGCAAAGGACCTAAAATCTGCGGTTGCCGTGTCGATACCGGTGTGGTCAAAGTCGGTGCCAAGGCGCGTGTGCGCCGGGATAAAGAGCTTATCTACAACGGTGAAGTCGCCAGTTTGCGCCACTTCCGCGATGATGTCCGGGAAGTCAAGGCCGGTTTGGAATGCGGTATCCGTTTGGATAACTTTGCCGACTTCCTGGTCGGTGACGAAATCGAGATTTATGAAATCGAATTGAAGAAAGCGACTCTCTGATGGCTGAAAAAGTAGACAGATTGACCCGGGTCAACGAGTTGCTCAAACGCGAGATCGCCAACGAAATTGAACGTCTGGTGATCCCGCCCGCCGCCGGTATGCTGATCTCTGTGACCGAAGTGAAAACCAGTGTGGACTTGCGTAATGCCACCGTCGGAATAAGTGTTTTCGGCGGTAAAAATCTTCCTGCCAGCACCGCAGCAGCAGTGTTCAAAGAGTTGAATCTGCGCCGCAACGACATTCAGCGTCATTTGGCGCGGGTATTGGGATTCAAACACACGCCGGTGTTGACCTTCAAGCCTGACCGCAGAACGGAATTGGGCGACCGGGTGTTGGAATTGCTCAACGGCGAAGGAAACGGCAGCAATGCTTGAACTTATTACCGGCAAACTCTTTGCCGCTGGAAAAGTTTTGATCATGACCCACCGCCGCCCGGATGGTGACGCGTTGGGAAGTTCGCTGGGGCTGCGGGAGTTTCTCCGCAGTAACGGTATTGCCGCAGATGTGCTGCTGCCGGATGGTATTCCTGTCCGGTTCCGCAGCTTGTGCAGTGGTTTTCTCACCGGGATCACTGCTGAGGAAGTTTCCGGATATGATCTGTTCGCCGCAGTGGATTGTGCCAATGGTGAACGGCTGGGAAGCGGTGAACTTCTTCCGGTTGAAACGTTGCGGCAGAAAAATTTTGTTTCCATCGACCACCATCGCGGAAACTGCCTTGCCGCGCCGTGCGAATGGATCGAACCTGCGGCATGCAGTGCATCATTTATGGTGGCAAAACTTGCTCTGGCATCCGGAAGGGAGCTGAATAAAGAGGCGGCAACGCTGTTGCTGACCGGAATGATGACTGACACCGGTTCGTTCAGTTTCTCCAACACCGATGCGGCGGCGTTCCGCATTGCGGCGGAGCTGGCTGAACGCGGAGCGGAGATCGAACGTATCGCCAATGCGGTGTTTTTCAGCAAACCGCTGAATCAGCTGCATTTTGAAGCGGAACTGGTCAATACCTGTTTTAAAATCGCGTGTGACGGCAGATTTGCGTATGCGTTTGTGCCGGAAGAATTGATGGCAAAATACAACTTTGATATGCGCGAAGATGAAGGGCTTATCGACTTGTTGCGTTGTATTGACGGAGTAACTGTTGCCATGCTTTGCCACCGGAGAGCGGACGGTATCCGGGTTTCACTGCGCAGTAAAGATGGAGCGTTTCCCGTTGGTCCCATCGCCCGGAAACTCGGCGGCGGCGGACACGATATGGCTGCCGGAACCACTTTGGCAATGTCGTGGGAGGAAGCCGAAGCATTGATGCTTACTGAAGTTAAAGCTTTGTTTAGTAACGTGGCTATCTCATAAGAAACTATCTGCGGCGCCGCCGGTCGAGACAGACCAGTTTTGAACGCAACTCTCCTGGTGGCGCGGCGCATGGCGCACGCGCGTTTTGCTTGCGCAAAACAAAATCTGACAAAATCGCTTTTTTAAAATTCAATTTTCTTCCGCTGAAAAAATTGAAAAACCAAACTTTTTTTGATTTTACAGGATATCTGTCACTGATATCCTATAAAATTATAATTACAGCTTGACAATGCTGAAACTGTGATGTATAGTAAAGGAATATCAGGTGTGACAATCAGTCTTATCATTGCAGAAAATATTTGAAGGAGAAAAATCAATGGAAGTTAAGAAAGAACTTTATTCTGATGGGATCGGTCAGATTCATTTTGTCGGCGGCATGGTTCGTTACGATTATGTTACCATTCAGCCCAACGAAGGCGCCGACAGCAGTGTCCGCATCATCATGCCGCCGCAGGGATTCCTTGAAACCTATAATTCCATGCGCCAGCTTGTCGATAAGATGATTGAAGCCGGTATCCTCAAAAAGACCGAGATCACCGAAGAACCGGCTGCCCCTAAGAAGGCTGCCAGAAAGACCACGAAGAAAAAGTAACATTCTTTTCTTATAAGAATAACCTGCGGTGGCAATCTCGCTTGTTCCTGCGAGCCTTTTCTGCGGACTCAGCTTCGGTCGAGTACAGTCGTATACTCCCTCAGCTTCGCCTTGAAAAAACTCACATTAACGTCGCGATATTACCACCGGTCGTGATCCATCCGCCGCAGGTTGTTTTTTTATGAGACAACTGTGAAAAATTTTTTTAAAAAACTCTCTTGATAATCCATGTATCAAGGTTATATTATCCCCGTGAATGATTTTATCAGCTAAAACAGGAATCGGGGGAGACGATGATACAGAGTTTACAGATCAGAGGCGGTGCTTTCAACGGCGGAAGTGTTACTATTTCAGGCAATAAAAATGCGGCATTGCCGATGCTTTCCGCGATCATGTTGACGGATGAAGAGGTGGTGTTGCACAATGTTCCGGATATACTTGATGTCCGCACGATGCTGGATATTGCCGGAACTCTTGGTGCGGAGTTTACTTTTGAGAACAATACACTGCGTTTCCGGTGTTCCAAAGTTGTGACGACCACCATTCCGAAAGATCTTTGTTCCCGCAACCGGACGAGTATTCTCTTTGCCTCCTCGCTTATTGCCCGATGCGGCAGTGCGGAACTGTTTCCGCCGGGGGGGGACGTCATCGGCCGCCGCCGTCTGGACGGGCATTTTTACGGATTGACCACGCTTGGAGCGGAGATGGAGCCGGATACTTTCACTTACAAATTCCGCGCTCCCAACGGTCTTTGCGGCAGAGAGCTGTTTCTGGACGAAGCAAGTGTTACCGCCACGGAACAGATCATTATCGCCGCCGCCGTTGCCAAAGGCAGAACGATCCTTTACAATGCCGCCAGTGAACCGCATGTGTGTGACCTTGCCAATTTGATAAATGAGATGGGCGGCTCCATCTCCGGTATCGGCAGCAACACGCTGACCATTGACGGTGTGGAAAAACTTCACGGTTGCGAATATACAGTTTGCGGGGACCACATCGAAGCCGGAAGTTTTCTTGCGCTTGCGGTCGCTGCCAACAAAGAGATCACCATCCACGGTACATCCATTCCCAATTACTGGATGCTCCGGCGGGTATTTGAACGTCTGGGCGTGACGATGGAACTCCATCCGGGGTATATCTATCTTCCCGGAAATCAGAATCCGGTGATAAAGAGCGATTTCGGCGGTCACATTCCCACGATTTCCGACGGTCCCTGGCCGCAGTATCCGTCGGACATGATGAGCTGCACCATTGTTGCCGCTACCCAGTGCCGCGGTACGGTGATGTTTTTTGAAAAGATGTTTGAAAGCCGGATATATTTTGCTGACCGGCTGATAAGCATGGGAGCCAATGCCATTGTCTGCGACCCGCACCGGGTGGTTATCACCGGCAAAGCTGATCTGCATGGTATTGCCATGTCCAGTCCGGATATCCGTGCCGGAATGGCGATGGTCATTGCCGCCATTTGCGCCAAGGGAGACAGCCGGATAGATAACGCCGATGTGATTTACCGCGGGTATGAAAGACTGCCGGAAAAACTTCGCGCACTCGGTGCTGAGATCGAAGAAATCAACCGCTGATACATAAAGCTGCGGAAAGGGGCGTTTCCATGCTCGAATACATCTACGCGCTCTCCATGGTGTTCATGGAGATGCTTTTTCTCTTTGTGGTACTGCTGGCGCTCTACCATCAGCGCAAAGTTATCGGCGACAGTGCGTTTTTGATGATAGTGGCACTGCTTTTTGCTTTTGACCGCTGGGTTGCCGCCGCTGATATCCGGGTGGTATTGTGGGGGACGACGACTTTCCATGTGGCGGAAGTAGCGATCGGACTTCCGGCATTGGCAACATTTTTGCTGATATATATCATGCAGGGGGTGTTGGCGGCGCAGCGGGTATTGCTGGGAATAATAGTATCGTTTCTGATTTACATTTACATTGGACAGATTACCCGGCTGCAGTGCGGTTGGACGGGATATTCTATTTTTCCGGGGCTGTACGGAGGGGCGCTGGAAGCGTTGCTCAGCTCCGGCAGAATGACGGTGAATGTGCTGGCAGTGTCGCATTTTTTTGAGTTGTTCTGTCTGCCGATGATTTACAGCCGTTTTATGATATGGGGGATTTCCCGGAGATGGGCGATAATGCTGGCGTTGCCGGGGGCGTTGTTGGCGGGAATGTTGCCGCAACTGGCATCCGGAGTTGCCGGCGGAAGTATTTTTCAGGTGTTCAACGGTGACTTTTACGCCCGGTTGGCAGGTATTGTGATTCTGGCGATATTGCTGGTCATATATATTGAACGCTTTGAAGCGGAGACCACTGATACCCGGGTCGGGGTGTTGGATTTCGTCTTTGCATTTTTCGGAAGTTACGGACGGCTGCAGGAGACGGAGAAGCATCTGCTGGAGTGGCAGAACCGCTTCCATGCGGTGTTTGACTACTCGACGGAAATCATTGTCACCTGCGACGACCGGGGGCGGATCATGGACTGCAACATCGCGGCGAAAAAGCTGTTCCGGATGCCGCGCCGCGGTTCGGGTAACGGACAATTTCTGCAAAAGCTGATCGAAGTGGATGGAGGGCAGAAGCTGGATTTAAAAAGCACCTTTCATGCACCGAAACATTTTGAATGTACTGTGGAGTTGGAGGAAGAAAAAAAGGCGCTGCTGCAGGCATCGATATTTCCGGTGCAGATGCATCGGCAGCTGATTTTCGTGATGACCGCGCGGGATGTCACTGCTGAGAGGGAGTTTGCCCGGGAGAGGGAAGCGCTTACCGAACAGCTCAACCACTCGCAGCGGCTGGAGTCGCTGGGTATTCTTGCCGGCGGTATTGCGCATGACTTCAACAACTGCATCCATGCCATTCTCGGCTATGTTGATGCGGCGGCATTTTTCGACCGGGGCAATCCGGAGGCGCTGGAAAAGCACCTGGCCAAAATCGGCAAAATAGCTGAACAGGCAGGAAAACTTACTCAGCAGATGCTCGGATTTGCCCGCAGAGGCAAATATCATGTGGTCAATATCCGGTTGAAAGAGATGTTTGAGCAGTGCCGGATGCTGATTTCTCCGCAGAAGCTGGCGGCGATTGATTTTGAAGTTACGCTTCCGCCGGAGGATTTTATTATTGCCGCTGACAGTTTCCAGATACAGCAGGTGTTGATAAATATGCTGTTGAACGCGGTGGATGCGCTGAAAGGAAACGTCAATGCCAAATTGGAACTTTTTGCCGTTGCCGGGGCGGATTCACCGGTGAAGTTTGCTCCGCCGCCGGGAGACCGGGAGAATGAAAATCAGGAGGATTATCTGGCGATCGTCATCCGGGACAACGGATGCGGCATGCCGCCGGAAGTGGCATCCCGGATTTTTGAACCGTTTTTCACCACCAAGCCGGTAGGTTCCGGTACCGGGATGGGGTTGTCCATGGCGCACGGTATCATTGCCAACCACAAAGGCTGGATACAGCTGGACTCCATTCCGGGCAAAGGTACGACTTTTGCCATATTTTTGCATAAAGCAGTTGGGGGTTGAAAAATACGACCTGCGGCGGTGCCTCGCGGGCAGCTGGCGCACTGCGAAGTGCCACTTGAAACAGAAACGGTTGTCGGACGAGTCGGACAGATCGGACTTGTCCGACAAGAGCGGCTGGAGTGAGGAGCAGAGTGTTCCGGAATAAAAAGGGGCTGTTGCCAAACCTCGTCTTGGAATAGTGATGCGAGGCGGTTGGAGCCTTCGCGCGCGATCCATCCGCCGGTCGCGACAGACCATTTTGAACGCATAACCTCGTCTTGGAATAGTGATGCGAGGCGGTTGCCGCCGAGCGCGCGCACCTGGACGAAGCGAATCGCCGGTCAACAGCCGGCGGACGCGCTGAAGAAATTCAG
>JAFTRX010000004.1 GCA_017462015.1 Lentisphaeria bacterium | reverse complement strand
GCTCCACTGGTGGCGCGGCGCATGGCGCACGCGCGTTTTGCTTTTCGCAAAACAAAATCTGACAAAATCACTTTTTCCAACTCCAATTTTCTTCCGCTGAAAAAAATTGAAAAACAAGCATTTCGCTGATTTTATGGGATATCTGTGGAATAACTGTGCTTTTTTGCATAAAGTTACAGAATTTATCTTGATTAACCTGATTTGACAGTATATATTAATCTTAAACATTTTTTTGTAACCAAAGATAATAAAAAAACAGGAAATGTCCCAAATTTTGTGAAACGCTGAGGTTCAGAAAAAAGTCTGAACTCGACCGGCGGATGGATCGTGGAGCATCCTCCTTCGCCTTGACGGCTGCGGAGGACAGGAGCAAGATTGTCCGCTCTTCTCCGCCGCAGAGTTCGAAAAAAAGAATGAACTCGACCGGCGGATGCATCGTGGTGCAAGGTTGTGGGTAAATCAAGGCGAAGCCGAGGGAGTGTACGACTGTACTCGACCGAGGATGAGTCCGCAGATTTGCCCGCAAGATTGCCCGCGAGGCGCCGCCGCAGGTTGTATTTTTCATAAAAATGAGATAACACCAAAAATAAAGGAATTGATTATGTTACCAAAAGTATGGAATGCTGAGTTGCCCCCCTTCCCGCGCGAAGGACTCAACCACCTCCTCCCCTCCGAAAATTGTCAGGTCACCATGCTGCTGCGCAAAGAAGCGGCAAAACTTGCCCGTCTTGCCCAGCTCGATCTGACCGACGTCACCATGGATTCTCTGAAGAAGTTCCAGCGCACTCTCCGCGCCAAACTCTGGGAGAAAATGGGCACAAAATATGATCCGACCCTGCCGCTCGATGTTACCGAATACGGCACGATCGACATGGATGACCACACCATCACCCGTTTGATCTATCAGAGCCGTCCCGGTCTCTACGTCACGGCGCTGCTCTACCGTCCCAAAAACGGCAACGGTCCCTTCCCCGGCGCGATCCACGTCCACGGTCATCACGCTGACGGCAACCTTGCGGAGCTGGTGCAGAAAACGGTTACCGCGCTGGTCAAACGCGGTTTTGTCTGTTTGAGCATCGATGCGTTTGGTGTGTTTGAACGTGCATCCAAATACATGGAAAAAGAGTATCACGGCGGCTTCCTCGGTTCATCCCTTTTCAACATCGGCGAAACGCTGATGGGCGCGCAGCTGGTCGACAACATGCGCGGTATGGACTTGATGTGTTCTCTGCCCTACGTCGATAAAAAACGCATCGGTGTCACCGGAGCTTCCGGCGGCGGTAACCAGACCATGTGGCTGGCGGCGATGGATACCCGCGTGGCGGCTGCCATGCCGGTGGTCAGTGTCGGTTCTTTTGAATCCTACGTCACCGGTGTCAACTGCGTTTGCGAACAGCTTCCGGACGGTCTGACCTTCACGGAAGAGACCGGCGTTCTCGCTTTGATCGCTCCGCGCCCGCTGCGCATCGGCAACGCCTACTACGACGTCAACCCCACCTTCGGCGTGGAAGAGATGCTCAAGACCCACCGTCAGGTGGAAAAAGTTTATCGCGCCCTGGGTTATGCCGACAATCTCGCCTACACCGTTTCCCCGCACGTCCACGGCTTCCACCCTGCCATGCGTGAAGCTATGCTCGGCTGGTTTGAATGTCACCTCAAAGGCAACGGTACCGGCGGAACCTTCGATGCTCCGGAATATGATACGCTGGGCTACGATGTGTTGAAAATGTTCCAGGATGGTGTGCGTTCTCCCAAGGTCCGCACCACCGAAGAACATTGCAAACTAATCGGTGCTGAATTGCGCAAAGCGATGCTCGCAACCGAAAGTTTCAACGCCGCCGCCAAGCGCCGCGACCTTGCCAAACTCCTCCGTTTGCGCCAGCTGCCTACCGGCAAACTGAAAAAGTTCGGTACTGTTGACGGTTACGATCGTTACGCGCTGGATATCGACGATCATCTGATCCCCTTCCTGGTCAAGCCCGGAAGCGCCAAAGGCAAATTCCGTCTGCTGCTCCATCCGGAAGGCAAAGGTTCTCTCACCGATGCCGAAATCGCAGAAGCAGCCGACGACGGTTCCACCCTCGTTATGTGCGACCTCTTCGGTGAAGGCGAAACCGCTCAGCCCAATGTCATCCTCGGTATCCGTTCCCAGCTGATGCGCCAGCTGTTGTGGGTCGGTCGTTCTGTCCCCGGCGAATGGCTGTTTGACATCTTTGCGATGCTCAAGGTCATCAAGAAGGATCTCAAAGCGACTTCCATCGACATCAAGGGATACCGCGAAGCCGGTGCCTGCGCCGCCTTTGCCGCCGCGTTGAAACCGGGCGAATTTACCGTTGAAGCGGTGGATGCTCCGTCAACGATGCTCTTCAGCCGCGGTGAAGGGGTCAACTTCTTCGGCGTGGCGTTCAAACCCAAAGCCACCGGCTGTCTCTACTCCCAGATGCTTGCCACGCCCAACTTCCTCAAGTGGGGTGACATCTCTCTGGTTGCGGCACTGGCAAATGGTGCGGTCAAATACACCGCCCCGCGCGCGTATGACGGTGCGCTGTTGAGCGATTCCCAGGTCGCCGACTTCAACGCCGAAGTCGCAGCTCTTGCCAAGAAGCTCAAGTAATCAGTTGCTCTGAAGAAAACCAACGGGGCTGTTGCAAAAACAAAGTTTTTGCAACAGTTCCTTTTTTTTAACTTGAAAAAAATTTTTGATGTGATATGTTAAACCATCGGAAAATAGTTAATGTCCCAAATTTTGTGAAACTGAATATTCTCTGAAAGAAAATTGTATTTATATTACTTAAAAAGTATATAACAGAGAGTGTGATTTGTCAAGAATAAAAACAGTCGTTTGCAATCGGCGGATGGATCGTGCGGCAAGGTTGCTGGTAAATCAAGGCGAAGCTGAAGGAGTGGACTTTCGTCCTCGACTGAAGATGAGTCCGCAGATTTGCCGGTAAGATTGCCCACGAGGCGCCGCCGCAGTTTAGATTTCTCACAAAAAATGAGACAAACATCAAGTCCATACGGGAGAATAAAAATGACAAAGTTGCTCTTTACCACACTTTTGCTGGCTTCCTCGACCATGCTTTATGCGTGGAACTATCACATCAACGGCGCTCCGGCAACGTCAAAAAATACCACCCATACCCATCGATACAGCAACGGCACTTCTGCCGGACGTTCCCGGACTCAGGGAAATACCACCTACCATTACAAAGGCAACGGTTCGTCTGCCGGACGTTCTCACACCCGCGGCAATACCACCTACCATTACAAAAGCAACGGTTCTTCCGCCGGACGTTCTCACAAAATGGGCAACACCACCTACCATTATAAAGGCAACGGGGCATCTGCCGGACGTTCTCACACCCGCGGCAACACCACCTATCATTACAACAGTAACGGCTCTTCCGCCGGACGTTCTGTCCGCAATGGCAATGTAACTTACCACTACGATGCCAGCGGCAAACTCATCGGAACCACCAGAGAGTGACAGCCGCGTGATCCTCGTGGAGATCACCGATGTAAATCCATTTGCCTGACTTGCCGAAAAATCCAGCACAAAAATGGGATTCAAGGCATACGGTCAAAATGCCGGTCCAATCAGCGGTTCAACAGAATCGCCAAAATGGAGAATCCCACGGTAAAATACCATGAAGATGTGATTTTTTCCCGAAGAATAATGACCGAAATCAGTGCAGTTCCCAGAATCGACACCGTGTTTCCAAGCGCAAAAACGATCACCGCCGGAGCTCTGTCCACCAACAGCAGCTGCAATCCGTATCCCGATGACGCTCCGATTGCCAGCAATCCGCCGCCAAAAAACGCATACCGGTTGAACACCCACTTTTTCCCGACGGTCAAGTCGATCACTCCGCAAACAAGCATCGAAAAATATACCAGCGACAAAATCACATTTCCGCACGCCTGACTGGTGGGGATCGAACTTCCCGGCATCATTATTTGCGAACATATCTTCAATGACAACGGCAGCGAACAATTGGTAACGACCAGCAACACCAGTATAATGCAATAAAACACTTTATCCCGCACCGACCGTTTGACCGTACTGCCGTTTCCGGAGCTTTGTGATGCGCTGATGATCGCCCCTACCGTCGCCGCTATCGAGAGATATTTCCACACCGTCAAACTCTCACCGCATGCCAGTGCCGAATAGATGATAACCGGAATAAATCCCAGCGACACTGCACACCATGCCGGTGACAACGGTCCCAGTTTCAACGCGGTCCGCAACAACGACACGACCACATACTGCATGACTCCGACAACAACGCCGACAACAATCGCAAACAGCGAAGCTCCGCGCCATTCATTCCAGCCGAGAAGCCCGAACACCACCGCTCCGACAACTGATAAAAATGCCGCACACTGGACTGTTCTCACATTGCCGTTGGCTCCGACTTTGTATCCGACTCCCCCGATGGCGAACATCAATCCGCCCAACAGCGCCAATAAAACTTCACTGGTCATATCCTGTTCCTGTACAAAAATTATGCCGTTACCAAATTACTTTGACAACGGCTGTTAATTCATATAATTGGTGGACCCGCCCGGACTTGAACCGAGGACCCGGAGATTATGAGTCACCTGCTCTAACCAACTGAGCTACGGGTCCACTTTTTTGCGACTTGCTTACTATATCACCGAATACACTGTTTTTCAAGCGGCATATCAACTTTTTTACAAGTTATATCACAGCTTTCTCCAAAAAATCTCCCTGCGGCGGCGGAAGAGCCGCCTCGCCGCTCGTGCTTCGCACTCGGCGGTTACAGTCGATTTTCCGGAGACCTCGCTCTGCGGCATTCCGCAGCTTGCGCTTTGCTCATGCCTTGAGAATGGTAGTT
>JAFTRX010000044.1 GCA_017462015.1 Lentisphaeria bacterium | reverse complement strand
GCAAAAAAGACCGGGGCAATCAGACACATATACATACCCATACTGTTCTGGTGCGGGAAAAGCCCGTTTGCCTGATGAATACCTTTGACGTGCTGGAATACCACAGTTAGAAAAGTGACCGCTGCCACGATCCCGAAGCCGATCATCACGGTATTGAAGTCCCGTGTGTAATATAAATAATAATAGGTACAGAGAAAAACGATATACATCATTATCATTTTCCATAATTCAAACCAGCTGAAAAGCGTATTGTCTGCATTCATCAGCGAGGGGATGCACAACAGGAAATATACCAAATAGATTTTACTTCCGGTATCCGGAAGCAGAGGCTTTTTACGGTGCAGCATCCACATGCCGAACAGCATTGCCAATGCAATCAGATAAACCAGAGACACCTCCATGCCGCGCGATGTTCCGCGGTAGGTTTCATGGGAAAAAAAGTTGATCGATACCTGATTGAACATCATCACCGGAAGCAATACTGCCAAAAACGCATAGCGCATATACTTACGGTCCAAAGTAAGTATATACCCCAGCGGCAGCACTCCCATAAAAGCGATAAGAAAAATCAGGTATTTCATATCAAATTCAGTTTATAAAATTCAATGCCGGGAAAGTGAATGTACTCAGGAATTGAGCCGTCGGCAGCAGTTTGCGGACAAAGACATTGTATTCAGACACATTATCATGCGGTATGTAGACGACATCTCCCGGCTGAAGTCTGACATTGGCACAGCGCCCCTGCATTATGCCGTCGATATCGACCCGGTAAAAACGCGGATTTTCCATGCCGCCGCGGATGATAACGCCATACTGCCAATACTGTTCTTTCAAACCGAGCCCGGATGAGATGAGTTCCAGTATTCCCAGATTATGATCCCACAATCTCTTGTGCGGACGGTTGATGCTGCCGATAATACTGCACATCGCTTCGGAACGGACAGCAATATAGATGTAATCACCTTTTTTCAGTTTCACATTGTGCCAGCGGTCGCCTTTTTCAATCGCCAGCGAGAAATTGACCGGCAGGACTTTGCCGTTCCGGACAATGATACTGTTCTGATAATCTGCCGCATCAAGCATCTGATCGTCAAAGTCGCGTACAGCAGAACCGCCGGCTTTGGCAAACAGATCCGCAAGGCGCATGCCGTTGGAAATAACGAACATGCCCGGATTATTCACCGCTCCGGCAATGGTCGCGGTCTGACTTCTTACATCAATGGCAAACACACCCAGTTCCGGATTCTTGATGTATTGAGCATAAACTTTTTTGATTTTTTCAGAAGCCTCTTCCAAGGTCAGACCGGCAACCTGCACTTGACCTGCGAACATGACTCCGATGGCGCCATCCGGCGTGACCAGCGATTCCATAATCAAGTCCGGGTGACTGTAAACTCTGATACTGATTTTGTCACCGGCATTGATGCGGTAAACCGGTTCTTTTTGTTCATCAAGTTTTTTGAGAAACTCCAGCTGACGGCGTTTGTCCTCATCGGTGAGTCCGGCTTGATCGACAACTCCGCTGGGCAGATTGTTGATATCGGGAAACTGGTAAAAGTTTCCGGTATAACGGTTGTAGCATCCGGTCAAACAGATGATACTCCATAACATAAGAACTTGTAAAAACAGTTTTTTCATCGTATGTAATCTCCTGAAATAACCTTTTCAACGTCGGTAACTCCGGTCAGAATCGCATAAACTTTGTGTTCATCATCGTGCAGTTTCAAAACCCGCCGGATAACACTGCGCGGAGTCTTTCTCTTACCGATGTAGAGCAAAGTAGCATCACATATATCATGAAGCTGTCTGACCAGCAGACATGAAGCATCGAAGGGCTTTTCGCGGGAGATCCGGATCAGCTGATAATGTTTTTTCAGCTCATTGACAATATCATAAAGCATGGAAATTTCATCCGGCTCCAGTACCGAAAGGTTGCGTACCGGGAAAAAGGCAAATCCGTAGCCGTAACCGTAACCTTTTCCGTCACCGGAAGAAAAGCCTCTGAAATACTCGATGCTGTGTGCATCTTTGCCCTTTTCCTCTCCGTGGTAGTTCACACCGATTTTCCCGCTGTCCGAGTAATAGAAGTTCCCGATTTTCTGCATCTTGCCGCAAATTCTTTCCACATCGGTTTCATCGATGAGCCGGATCAGGATCGTATTACGTTTAGCCTTGGTGAACTGTTCGTCAAAGAGTACAGAACTTAAAAATGAACCATCCAGAGAGCAGGAAAAGAGAGTTCGGATACCTTTCAACCGCAGAATAAAACGGTAAAACATCTCATTATTGATGATTTGCCGCTGTTCCTGGGAAAAAGGCGCATCCTCTTGCGGGATAATCCCTACAGTATCAAAGAAATCCTTGTGATACGACGCTTCTTCGATACCGCTGAATTTACCATGCACGATGTCGTATATAATGACCATTGTCGCATAGATGCCGCTGACAAAAATTCCGGCAATAAAAATCAGCGCCAATACCTTCACCGGAAACATCGGGAACGCTTTGGTTCCGACCAAACGCTCATTGACATTTATATCATTGGGGACATGGGCGATATTACTCCGCACGCGGGTTATCTCTTCCACCAGCAGAGAGACGTTTTTGTTGGTCGTTGCCAGCAATCGTTCCACGGATTCGTGTTCCGGGATCATGTGCTGAAGTTTTTTCTCTTTATCTTTGACAAGTGTGATTTCCGCCTGCAGAGATTTCATACTGATTTCCAATTGCTGCAAGGCAACTTCCGCTTCCTGATAACGGGAGATGATACCGTCTATTCCCAGAAGCATATTTTCATCAAAATCGGTGATCTGATTTTTTTTCTTGAAATCTTCAAACTCATTCCGGATCGCTTCATAGGCACTTTTTGCCTCAACAAAGCGCGGATTGCGTTCAGCGAACATCAATTTTGCCTTTTCGTATTCCCGTGATGCCTTCCGCTGATCGATAATAAATTCACGCAGCATTGCCCGGTACTTGATAACATTGACTGGAAGTACCTTATAATTTTTTTCCGCAACGGAAAAGCGGTAACGGGCATCCGCAAGTTTTACATTAAGCTCAGCCAGAGCAGCATTTTGTTCGCCCTGGATCTTCTTGACATTTTCCATCTCCTCAAGCGGATGGATGATGCCGTACTTACGGTGCAATCCGTGGATCCTTTCAATCAGAGCTGTCTGATTTTCCTGCAATTCGCGCAATCTCCGATCCCGAGACTCAAGGAAGTTCCGCAGTTCTGCGGTACGATACTCTTCATAATTTCTGATACCGATTGCCACAAAGGTATTGATCAGTTGTTTTACATATTCATCGCTCTCGCCGCAACCGGTAATGACAAACATATCGTTATGGTCACGCAGCAGTTTTACTTCGATAGACTGCTTGAGTATTTCCCGCTGCGTTTCGTTCAAGTGCATCTCCTCCACCAGTTGGTGAAAAATCTGCTGCCGGCTGAATACTCCCAACACATGATTCATACTCAACGGCTTGACCTCTTCGCTGGCACGCGGCGTGTAAAACAGTGTTACGCTTCCCTCGTATTTATGATGGGATTTTTTGAAATGGAAATAGCGGAACACCACTCCTGCCATGATAGTCAGTACAAAAACACCAATAATACTCCACTTAAACTTGAGCAAAGTGTAGATAACCAGTTTCTGATACATCTGCAATTTCTGCATCTGCCTGGTCTCAGCCTGCACATTCAATTCGTTATCCAGCTCCATAAATTCCTCTCAATTAAAAATCAGCCATTGCTGATAAAGTTTACTCTCTCTGTCAATTTTTTCCGGCATCTTATCCAATGCGCGATATACCATCTCCGCCAGCACCGCCACCGTCGGCATGGTGTAATACCGCCATGCCCAAAGCGGCAATGAACGGCTTTTGATACAATACTTTATATAATTTTTCAGCGACAATTCGCCTTTTTCTGCGCAACGGCAGAATATTCCATGATGTACATCTTTCCGGTCTTGCGAACAGCGCACAACTGCCGCCTGAAAGAAATCCCGGACAAGGTTCCAGAACGACTTCATATCCGGTTTTCCTCTCCGGTGCGGCGAAGATTTAAACTCCACTGCCTCCCGGTAAAGAGCCTTGTAATTTTCCGGCATATCGGAGTTTTCGATTGCTTTCAGACGGTCAGCGATTTTCCAGCGGTATCCATTTCCGGCAATAAGCATGGCATCCCCTGCCCCGAGAATCGCTTTGTAAATATTGCGCAAAATGAAATCTCTATCTTCTGAATCATTGGCGATCTTCTCTCCGGCAAACAGCAATCCCATTCCCCGGTTGAGCAGTAAACGGCACGCTTCGGCAAAGGGGATTTTTTCCGGCGGTATCTCCGGCAGATATTCAGCAAGCAGATCATCTCCATAAAGTAGATGATATCCCCGCTTCAACTCCTGCATCATCAACCGTGACGCATTATTTTTTATATCTTTTACCGTCATAACGGCGCTGAAATCGACATCGACTTTCAATTCGTGTTCATATTTATGCCCAAGAGTTTTGAGCAATTCCACTCCTGAAACATCTTTTTTCCGGGCAAACACGAAGAAATCCAGATCGTTGTACAACACACCGTGTTCCCGGTCGAGCCGCACGCCGCCGTCACCGCGCCCGTAGCTTCCGCCCAGATAGACACAAAGCTCCGTACCAGCAAGAGCGCATCCAATTTCCCCAAGCACTCTTTCCAGCAGATTTTCGGCTTCCATATCGCCGCAGGAGGTGAATTTCTTACGAGCGTTTCCGTTCAACATAGGTGGCAAATCCTCTTTTCCCCAGACTGCGCAAAACTACCTGCAATACCAGAAAACAGGAACAGTGATAGTGATAATAATAGTCATAAATACGCCGCTGTTCCGGAGTATTCTGAAGTCCGTAAATTTCTCCCATCTGAAACACATAGTGTTCATTAGCCGGATGGCTCTTGACCAGCTCTCTGCGGAAAAACAGTACCGCCCAGTACCCGGGATAACGATCCACTGAAAGTTTCCAGCACCAATGGGATTTTTTATGCGTAAGATAAAACGGCAGTATCAGCAAGTAAGGTACTGCCAGTCCCAATGCCAGAACCAGTGCTATAAAGTGTTCCCACAAACGCAATATCCACGCCGAACGGTTCTGAATGGGCGAAAACGCATATCCGAAACTGTTGCGCTCCAGAACGCCGCCGGAGTAAGGATCGATGATCCGCCCCGGAGTCACGATCTTGTTTTTTATTTCCAGATTTCCGGCGGCATAAGTGCGGTCAAAAATAATGGCGTGCTCGACCACACATGCTTTATCCACCAGCGAGCGTTCACCGATGATCGCATCGGAAATGACCGCTTCCGTTTCGATAAAAGTATTGTCCCCCAGCACCAACGGCCCATTGAGATTGCAATCCTGCTTCATGACCACATTGGTTCCGGTGTGGATATTATCCATGGTGGTATAGCCGGGCAGATTGTAAAAATCATCATTCAACACCTGAAAATTGACCTCAAAGTAACTTTTCAGCGAATCAATGTGATAAAATTCAATATTGCTTTTATACAGCACACCGTCTTTAAAGTAATATATACCGTCAGCACTTCCGTCATCGTCACAAGGCACAAAAGAGTTCTGCAACTCTTCCAGCGTATGAGTTTTCGGCATGAGCATACCGTGCAGAATAAGGCAGTCATCTCCGCACTCTTTTGCATACACTTCCAGCAAATGCCGCACACTGTCATGGCCGCCGCCTTTGCGGTAGTCCAGTTTAAGTTCGCCATGCTGATATTCATAAAGGTGTTCTGCCAGATGCTCATTGTAAGTCGGCCCCAGCAGCAGCAGCGATTCCGCCTGACAGCGCAGTGCCAGATCGATAAAGTATTCCGCTGCACAGCGACCGCCGACCGGCATCATGCCCAGACTGCGGTCAGGGAAGTAATCTTTACACCATTCCTGACTCTGGGAGTAGGGATTTATCAAAAGGTTTTTCATTTCACCACGCTCCTTTGCCGGTCAGAATCGCCGGAACTGTCTTCAGCAAAATGAGAAAATCTTTCCACACGCTTCTGCTTGCGATATACTCTTTATCCAGAGCGATCTGCTTGGAAAATGGCAGCTCACTTCTGCCGGAAACCTGCCACAGACAGGTGATTCCGGGCGTGATGTTCAAACGTTTGCGCTCTTCCAGCGTGTAAGTGCGCACTTCCGACGGCAGCGGCGGACGGGGTCCGACCAGACTCATATCGCCTAAAATCACATTGAACAGCTGCGGCAGTTCATCAATACTGAATTTACGGATAAAACGCCCCACGGGAGTAATACGCGGATCGCGTTTCATCTTGAAAATCACCCCGTCACCGGATTCATTGTGCTTTAACAGTTCCGCTTTGCGGGCTTCAGCATCAATGTACATACTGCGGAATTTATAAAACTTGAAGTGTCTGCCGTATCTTCCCACCCGTATCTGGCTGAAAATGATCGGCCCCGGACTTGTGACTTTGACAATCAATGCCGTCAACAGGAAAAACGGCGACCCGACAATCACTGCCGCCAGTGCTAAAACAATATCCATGAAGCGCTTGAAAAAGGCGGAACAACGGATCGTCAAGTGCCATATCAGCATGCGCATTTGAATATGGTTGTACCGGAAAACTGTCGGCTTTTTCAATTCCTGCCGCAGAGCGATGATCTCTTCGTAATTTGACATACTTATTTCGTTCTCCTTAACGCCTGCATAAATTTTTTCAACTCGTCCCTGGTATTTTCAATACTGCCGGACAAGGGTGCAGACACCTGACAGGTATAATATTTGCCGCCCGGTTTGAAGTGCCTTCTGAATCCGAGGAATCCCGGAGTGGAAAATTTTTCACTGCTGTACCAAACCCAGACCAGAATATGATTTTCACCTTTGCCGGCTTCGATTTCGGTCACGGCAAAATTATCCTGCAAATACAGTACATTTTCAGAATAAATCGTCCACATGCCGGTACGCAAACAGTGGCTTGCCGGGTGGATTTCGTGAATATCTTTCCCGCATTGCACTGCCAAAACAGATATATCGATATTATTTTTGGTATACCGGTATTGCTTTACAGTACTTGTGGCAAAAAAGCGTCTGGTGTTTTCATCCGGCTGGATACTGCGCCCCCAGAAATCTCCGCAGTGTCCGGTAAATTCCGGAATGAAACTGCTGCCTTCAAAATACAACTCTTTAGAGTGCAGCAAAATAAAACTGCTCGCCAGAACTGCCGCAGTAAACAGCAGTGTGCCGCGTTTTATCAATGTTCTGCTGCGCCGGTTGTACCATATCCACACAAAAGATGCCGCTGCCAGTAAAAACTTTACCGCCCACGCCAGATACACCGGACACATCAGCAGCAAAGACAACTGATAACTTGAACTCGGCGTTCCCAACAGCAAAATCACTGCCGCCGGAAGCACTTTGTACGCAGAACTCCACGCCCCGGCCAACCAGACCGTCGCAAAAATCACTCCGACTGCGGATGCTGTCAGCAGTGCATTGATGTGATGCAACGCGGGAAACACCGTCAACGCCAATGCCGGAATCAGCAGAAAGAGCGCATAAAAATCGTATTTTCCCAATTTTTCTTTATACATTGCCCAGAATGCCGCGGGAACTGCCGCCAGATAAAATATCCAATCCCAGTGATCGAGCCGGGAATTCTGCCACGCCTGCAGCAAATAGGGAAAATGCAGCAGCAGCGGCAGAAACGACAACACGATAAGGACAGTTTTTATCATTTTTCCACCTCTTCATCTGGCGTGCCGGAAAACGAAAAAATCTTTCCCGCAATCAGAAAAAGTATCAACGCCAGTACGATTTGAACATAGCCAAGTGCCGTATGCCAGCTGTTCGCCAACACCGTTTCCCCCCACAACTTGTACAAAAGCACCGTCAGAGCGATCCTCAAACCGTTTCCGATGATGATCGAAGGTATGATAAAGGCAAAGTGCAAAATCTGCCATATCTTCTTTTTATGCAATATATGCACAATGACAAACGCAATCAGGATAAATGCATCCAGCTGATTTATTCCACTGCAGGCATCGGTTATGGATATATTAAGTCCGGGCAGTTCAAGCGACGTTCCGGAATAAACCACTCCGATCCCGCACAATTTCAAGACTCCGGCACTCAACAGTGTGGCACTCAAGCGCAAAGGGAAACTCAACAGCAGCATGAATTCCTCATGGTACGGCATAAAAACACAGCACCACAAGGCAGGAACCACACTGGCAAGTGCTGTAAACGTGCCGCTGAAGTAGAGAACAAACGCACAAAGCAAAAGAGTAAACGCCAATGCCGCAGTCAAACTTCCCGGGAAACTGCCCGTCGGCAGCAGGGCCAGAATATTGGCAGCTGCCAGCATCAACCATGCAACACATTTTTCTGCGAAAAATGACTCCCGGCGGCTGACCGCGATAAAACTTTTGAGCATAAAATAAATCATGATCCCTGCCATAAGCAGGTCAACCAGAGCTGCATCCCAAGTCCCGGAAGTGAACATCGGAACCGCCGCAAAAAAAGCAGCAAGCCCCAGAAGCGCGGCGTACAGCACTCCCAGGGGATGTTTCTTCAGTAAACTTCGGCAAAAATTTTTCATACTTACTGCGGCATTTTATGAAGTTGTTTCAAGTATTCAAGGGCGACACCGTTATCAGGAGCAATGACCTGGATCTGGCGGCACAGCTCCCGTATTTTTTCCCGTTGGGTACTTATATTGCAATCCTTTATCCGCTGTTCCATTCCGGCGATCCACAATCTCTCCAGTTTGCGGCGGTATGTACCGGCGGAGGATAATTTCACGATATCGGGAATTATTCTCCAATCCCCTTTCCGGTGCAGTTTGTCCGCATAACAAAGCTGTGTCTCCGGCATTGCCGGAGCAAGATCGTATGCTCTGGCAGAGAGAGACAGCGAGTGGTCGATATTGCCTGATTCCGCATGAAGTTCTGCCATATTCAGCAAAACCGCTATCGTGTACGGAGAGTTTTCCGGGAAAAGAGCATATTTCTTCAGCGCCGCCTGATTTCTGCCATTTTCGGCAAGAGTTTTTGCGGCAAAAAACAATAACGCATAATTATTTTTGGCATCGGCACTTTCCAGAAGGTCGCACGCCGGATTGATTTCCCTCTTTTTCAGATGGAGCAATGCCTGACAGAATGGTGCATAAAGTTTATCTCTGCTCAAAAAGAGCAAGTCACCCTCGCGCATCGTCGAACTGGCAAAAGTCCAGTATTCCGGAGCGATCGCAGGAGAAAAGTTCTTCTGGAACAGCGTTGATGCCCGGTCAAAATCTCTCTTTTTCAACGCCAGAATTATTTCATAGCGCAGAATATCTCCGGCTTTTGCGGGAAATGTTTTTTTATAGTGGGCTATCAGCAGCTCACATTCAGAGGGGCCATTGCCTAAATAATACTCAATGGCGATTTTTACTATCCCTTGATCATTCTTAAATCTTTTCAATGCATCTTTCAGCAGTAAAGCATCGGTTGTGCCGCTTTTTTTCTGCATCAGCAATATGAATTTGGCGGTAAATACATCTGCCTCGCGGCGGTAAAGTTTCTGCGCCAGCGCCAAAAGATGTACTTCGCTGCCGCGCGCTTTATCCAAAGAGCGCTTCAAATAACTCAACACCATCTTATCTGCTCTTTTTTGCAAATCAAGATAAGGACGATGCTCCAGCAGAGATGCATAGCTTGCCGCCACTGCCGCAGTGTCACCGTTTTGGATGTCTGTGCATAAAAACATGTACGCGGCAAGCGGAGTGTTTATACTTTTGCGCAGCGGGGGAGTCAGCTCCATCAACGCCGCCATATCGTTCTTTTCCAGCGCAGACAGCGCGTCGAAATAGTAACAGCACAACATGCCGCTGTTTCCGGAATCCAGCTGATAACGCTTGCGGAGTTCGGCGATTTTCTCACTTTTCCCCAGCAGGCAATATATCTCCGCCGTCTGAATGGCTAATGCCGGATCGTGATAGATCTCAAGATACTTTTCAAAGATGGGAAGTGCTTTTCCGAAAGTGCGGAAATTGGCATAAAACCTGCCCAGCGGCGGAGCAAAAGCAAATTCGTTGAGGTCATAGGCACTTTTCAGCACGATTTCACTATTTTTCAAATCCTGACTGGAAAGAAAGAGTTCCGCTTTGGCGGCAAGAATTTCCTGTTTCAGAAACAAATCGTCCGCAGTCATGGCATCCAGACTTTTGATTTTTTCTGCAACACTGAGTTTTTTCTGACCGAAAAGCAACAAAGCCAATCGACCGATCCGGTCGGCATCATTGTTTTCAGAAACCGTGAATTTGTATTTGCTGATATTGCCGTTGCGACCTGCGGCGTAGAGCAGAAGCGGCTTCAGCTCATCCGTAAGTTCCAGCTGGGCAAGAAAGTTTTCGAGTCGGTCAAAATAACGGGCAAGGCACAGGCTTCTGATATATTTCTCCCGGTTTTCCCGGCTCAGAGGATTGAGCCGGTAAGCCATGTAACAGTAATAGACCTGTTCCGGATATATTTTCTGCTTTTCTGCGATCTCGCCCAGCATGATATAAGCGGACTCGTTGTCCTTATCATTGCGGATGACCTGCAGAAGCTGCAGTTCAGCAACCTTCAGCGAGTCAGGATCTCCCTGCTGAAAATTCGCTTCAGCCTGTTTAAAGAGCAGGACATTCTGATAATTTGAAAAAAGCAGATAAGCAGTGACTCCGATGCTGGCAGCAATTATCAAAATTGCAGCAGCAATCAGTGCAATGTGTTTTTTCTTCAAACATATCATAATGCCCCTCTCAACAGAAAATCATTTTTCCGCGTAGAGTTTCTTCCGCTTTTTGAGATAGAGCAAAGTTCCGCCGCCGACCACGAGAGTGGCGATGATTCCGGGCAGAGGCTGACCGGAAGGAGCTTTGTCAGAAGCATTGGCAGTGTTCACCTTGAACACATAAAATTCGTGGGTCCCGTTGGAGCCCATGTTTCCGCCGCCAAGCAGCATCGCACCATCAACGACCTTTGCTTTGCCCCAGACATCGTTTTCAAAAGGACTTTTTTCTCCGGGCTTGGTGGTCATATATGTTTTTCCGGTATTGTCCGTCACATACAAACCGATGCGGTCGTTTTCTGAAAAGGTGGCAGATGCACCGTTGGTGAAAGAACCGGTCTCTCCGGTATCAAGATTGTACCAGCCGTAATCGGTAACGCCTTCACCGCGGTCAATAAAGTTTTCGTGGTCTTTATCTTTGCCGCTGCGGTCCAAATCGAAGGCAACAGTGGTCTTTGAATCGAAGGTCAACCATCCCTGTCGCCCCTTGGTTTCATACTGATAAGCGGCCATGGCAGAAATCGCCAATCCCATAAACATCAACACCAACAAAATCTTTTTCACAATATCACCTCTCTGTTGTTAAGAATGTAAAAGCCCTGCCACATCTCTGATTCAGAATAAATTCATCCCAAAATAGATTCTTCTTAATATAACACAACAAGCAGTTTTTTTCAAGAATGATTCTCATTTTAAAAGAAAAAATACACCCCGGAAAACACAGCCATCCCACAAAATCCACCGCGGCGATCAAATCAGGCTCCATCCGCTTTCATTATCGGAATTTTTCTCCGCATTTGACGGCAGCAAAAAGAAGCATGGCAGGAGTATTTCACCTATGGCGGGCTTACTTTGCTCCTGACCATGAAAAGTGACGAACAAAATATCTCGGTATTGTCTCATTTTTTATGGGACAGCTGTGATTTTCTATGGAAAAAAAGTTCAATTACTGAAAATCCCTCATTCTATCTGAGGGGTATAACTTCTGCGGTATTGACAAAATTCACCGCCGCCGGATTGCCGGAACGTTTCAAATCTCCGGCATAAATAACCGTACCCTTTCCGATTTTGGTATCACGCTCTGCAAAGGATTTCAGAGTAGTTGTAAAATCGGATGACCAGGTGCGGGCAGATTTGATCTCGTATGGATAAATCTTGCGTTCAGCGGCAATCAGCATATCGATTTCAAAACCACGCTGATCCCGGAAAAAGTACATATCAGGCGTATTACCGGCATTGAGCCGTGCTTTCAACGCTTCAATAATGACCATGTTTTCAAAAAGATTTCCGATCAAAGGGTCCCGTTTGACCATATCGGCAGATTTGATCCCGATCAGCCATGCGGCAAGTCCCGGTTCGGTGAAATAGAGTTTCGGTGTTTTAACCAGACGTTTGCCGAAGTTTTCAAAATACGGCGGCAGTCTGAAAACAATGAAACTCGCTTCCAGAATATTCAGCCACTCCTTGAGGGTCTTGACACTTACTCCGACATCGTCCGACAGACTGTTGAGGTTGAGAAGTTGTCCGACTCTACCGGCAAGCAAACGCACAAATACTTCAAATTCATGCTGATGCTGCAAATTGATCAACTGCCGTACATCTCGTTCAACATAGGTGGCAAAATAGTTGGAATATTCCAGTTCCACATCAGCTTCCGGCAAAGCGTAAAGTTTAGGCAGAAATCCCCGATGCAGTAACGCATCCCTATCCAGAAAACAGCCGCTGTTGGCAAGTTCCGCAATGGAAAGCGGCAATAATTGCAAAATTCCGGTTCGTCCTGCCAGAGATTGACTGATTTCAGCTTTAAGTTTGGGTTGGTGACTTCCGGTAAGGACGTACTGTCCCAATTTGCGGTCACGGTCGGCAATGACCTGAATGTAACTCAATAATGACGGAACCCGTTGCACCTCATCAATTATCAACGGAGAAGGATGATCTGCCAAAAAACCTTTGGGGTCTTCTGTCGCATACGCCCGGATTTCAGGATCTTCCAAGTTCACATAGTCGTAACCTTGAAAATAATGCTGAGCCAAAGTCGTTTTGCCGGACTGCCGGGGACCGGTGATGGTAATTACCGAAAATTGTGCTGCCAAACGCTGCAGTTGCGGTTCTATAAAACGCTGAATCATCAGAAACCTCCTATGCTGTTCAATGGTTAATATAATACAGATTGTGTAAATTTCAACCTTCAACTTCAAAATTTACACAAAATTCTCCTGCAAAAAGGGATTAGACGGAGGAGTACTATAAAAAAATCAAGGGGTTTTTTAATGCCGCAACAGTATTTATGACTGCTCGAATTGTTAAAAATCCGATGCATAAAAACCTCTTGTGTCAGCTGCAAATTCATTTTCAAAATTTCAGCGAAAGCCTTGTTCTCAAAAGCATCTGCCAACTTTTTCACTAATTCATCCCACAGCTGCCCATAAGAAACGACCTGCGGCGGCTATTCTCCAAAAAATCTCCCTGCGGCGGCGGGAGAGCCGCCTCGCCGCTCGTGCTTCGCACTCGGCGGTTGCAGTCGATTTTCCGGAGACCTCGCTCTGCGGCATTCCGCAGCTTGCGCTTTGCTC
>JAFTRX010000043.1 GCA_017462015.1 Lentisphaeria bacterium | reverse complement strand
GCTCACTTCGTTCGCGCAAGACAGTTTTTCAGAGTTTCGAAAAACTGCAGAGGATAACGAAGATGCGGACTGCGGAAAAACAATGCCGCAAAACGGTATCTTAAATGCTGTAGAAGCAGTTATCGTTCTCACAATCGGAATCCCCTAAACTTTAGTAAGCTCGCCGATTCCACAACTTTTTGCTGCGAAATCCAGTATGCTTGGTAACGTTCAAATAAAAACCGAACGTTCCCAAACACAGTCTCGAAGGTTCCGCCAAGAACCTGCAGTAATCATGCTGGAGAACGTCCGGCAAGATGTGTAGACACAATCCTACCGGATACATTTCATCTGCGATTACTGCAAAAAGTCTTTATTTCTTGGCGGATTTTCGAGACATTTGCTGAAATATAACGGTTGTCAATTAGCCCTATTGATATTCGGAAACATTTGTCCCTGTCAATAGTCAGCGCTTAATATATCACATTCAAAAACAATATTCAAGCAGTTAATAAAAAAAACTGTAGACATTCATCAAGTATTACCTTCGATGCGTTGATTTTAGTATTTATGACTTCGAATACAATGTTGGATTTTTCTTATTTTTATACATTAAAAAAATTAAATTTTCGTTGATGGAATCAAGGTTTTTAGATATTGAGGGTATAAAACCTTTATAATCCTCTACTTAATTGTATATATTATATGTCAATGTATTCCAATCGCGACACCATAACGGAGATAAAAATTTTTCTGCATGACTTCTCGCAGCTAGTCTGAGTATTTTTTCGCGATAATAAAAGAATCGTGTACAGGCAGACAAACGATTCCTCGCTTTCTGAAATAATCAACTATCGTCAATGCAATTTTTCCATCTTCATTTTGAAGCTTTAATCCAATTCCGCTGCCGAAATATTCTTTTATCGGCTGATGAAAATGCTTTGCCGCCGCCACGATCGAACGGCAGTCTATCGTGTATTGAAATTCTCGATTCAATGCTTTTACAGCGGCACACTATGTCCTTGCGTTTATCAATATTAAAATCGCTTTTTTGGCCAAATCTCGGCATAGATCAAACCCATACGGGTCTTTATCCAATATTAATCCTTTTTTTGCATACAATATTGTTAAATGCAAGCTGGAATAATCCAATTCTATGGTTGCTTTTCCATTAATTTTTATATTTTTTCTTTCATTTTTTGCTAATGTTTGGTAAGAATAAACACCTCGATATACCGTCGAATACAGTCGACCACCTTCTTTCCATGAGCTGTTGTTGAATATTGCCGTTAAATGTGGAAATAATCTCGTTGTGTTTCTTTCATTTGTAATAACTGTCCTGATGTCTGAAGATTCATAAAGTTCATTTATTTTAGAAATCGTTTTTTTAAGTTTTCTTAGAGCAGGAGTCTATTTGAAATCAATGGGATTTTTGCATTCGTCTTTCAATATTATTGGAGGAGTAGAAACAGAGAAAATATCATCTGCTTTTATATTGTTAAAATGCAAGTAGAGCTTTTCTACAGCCCAATATTTACTTGGTTTGCTTTTGTGGTTGCCTCCAAATGCTTTATACCCAGTTTTTTTAGAAACATATTTGTTTTCCACGAGGAAATCCAACGAAAACATAAAAAATCTGAAACTTATTTTTCCAAATGCAAAATTTGAATATTCCGAATAATAGGCTTTTTTTCTGGGAATGGCAACACATTTTTTTATCTTATATGCAATATAAAAGTTGCAAATCAAATTTTTTATGTAATCTTTTATCTTATAAACATCTCTTTTTTTGAAACTGCTCAAATTCATTTCAGACAAGATTATTTCTGAAATTCTATGTACCTCTTCATGTTCTGAATATCTGTAAAAATCAACCTTTATACTCTAATCATATTGATTTTCTATATCAAACAAATCCTAATACTTCATCCTCATATTCATGATCATATTTTTTTCCTCTATTAATCTTAATAAATTATCTCTATAGTACCTTGATTACCATTATAGGAACTTTTATCACTTAAATGTTGTTATTTTTATTTTAAACAATTCTGGGCGCGATCAACAAATTTGCAATAATTTAGTCACCTCGACTTACAATCGCAACTGGCGGCGGTTTAAAATTGAAATAAACTATACCGCAACGTTTTCCAAATCATCTATCAAATGAATTGGCATTTCACAGTCTGGAACAGGATGGGGTATTTCTGAAATCTCGTTGGGGAAATATTTTAATCCCAACTCCTCCATTATTTTTTTCAAGTTCTCTGGAGGAACAAATTCGCATATTTCCTTCATCACTTTAAATAACCTTGGATTTTTTACGCTAAAACGGCTTATGGATTCTCCTCCTTCTGACAGTGAATTGGAAAGTCTAATGCTGTTATATATATCATTTTTTGCCACTTTGAAGTCAAATAAAGAAAATTTTTTAAATTCAGTTTGCAACGCCTCGTACCTTTGATGCTGCAAATAAATTTCAGTCGTTTTAGGGCTGGTGTGTCCCAACGCGGCTTGTACTACACTCAAAGAAATTCCTCTGTGAGCACAAATCACAGCAAAAGTATGACGACAAGAGTGAAAATCTTTCACACTAACAACCCTGTCACGCTTTGATAACTTACGTGTACTTTTAATTCCAAGTTTTGCCAAAAAAGCTTTTAATCTGTACGTTATGCCACTCTTATTATTTTGATACATCTTCGCATGTTCCGGTAAAACATATTCGGAGGAATTGTACAATGACATTAAAAATTCGCCATCCAATATTGGAATACGAACTGCCTCGCCAGTTTTTTGCATTGTTAAATGAATAAGATTTTTTCTGAAATCAATATTTTCCCACTTAAGGCAACAAACATCCCCTTCGCGCAATCCCGTATACAGTCCAATACGGAATAACGGCACACAAAATTGGTCATCGGCAAATATAATCTGCCTGATTTCTTCATCCGAAAATGGCTCTCTACTTTCGTTTTTTTTGGTATCAAGAGAGACATATGCGAACGGATTTGAATCCAACTTTGCTTCCAACATTAACTTACTGAACACCCATCTGCAAACCTTAATTATTTTGTTTATTGACTCAACAGACAATAATTTGCTGTAGTTATTCAATTTTATCGTTTTATTTCCACGAATATATGTTCCACGTTGAACAAATCTGCCATTCTGTCTGACATATAGTATATACTGACGGGCGATATCTGCGGAAACTTTATCAACATCAATTACCCCATATTTTCTTTGGGCAAATACTCTGAAGTCATTAAAACTGCTTCTATTTTGAGCTACTGTTTTTGCACTGACCTGTCTATCTGATTTACTGAGTGCTCTATCAAAAGCATCACTCAACTTGATAGAAACACCACCACGCAACACTCGTATTTGCTCTTCGCATCTTGCAATTTGGATTTCAACGCTATCATTTTCTGTACGCGTTCTTTGAGCAATATCCTCTGTAGCAAATTTGACCGCTTGCATTTTTGTAGTACACCCTTTGCAGGTGCCATTGTAGCGTTTGCCATTGATCATGACCTCGTAATAAAATTTTCCTTTTATTTTTCTTATAGTCATTAATATCTCCATCTTTTTTTATTTTGACAGGAATAATATAATATAAAAAATTTTTTTGTCAAATATGGTTTCGATTACGAAAAAATTACGAAAAACACTCCAAAAAAGACTTTTTCTCCTTGACAAAAGTGAATCTGAAGTCTATATTACAATAATAGCAAATGCGTTGCACCCGTAGCTCAGCTGGATAGAGCGTCTGCCTCCGGAGTAGAAGGTCGTGGGTTCGAATCCCGCCGGGTGTACCATTTTAGACACTTATCCGCAAGAGTTTACAACTTTTGCGGATTTTTTGCCAAATACTGCAAAAACACGCTCATCGCAGTAGGAATTACGGTGATGGCTGTCACTGGAAAAATCAATCGCAAACAGGTTGCCATTCATTGAAAAAGTTTTGGAAAATTGCATTATGGATAACTGTCCCCGCTGTGATTGTTGCGGCGGGAGCAGTCTTTTTTGTGTGGTACTGCAACTGTGTAATATTTGATTGCAAAAAATATTGTTACGATAATATAAATAATGTTCCGGCAACGGAAACGGCATTGCTTCCGGGGGCGGCGAAAATCACGCCCAATGGAGTGACAAATTTATATTTTGCAGGACGCATCGAAGCGGCGACAAAATTATTTTATGCCGGTAAAATCAAACACATTTTGATTTCCGGAGACAACAGTACAAAAGATTATGATGAACCGAGCGATATGAAAAATGCACTGCTTGAGCAGGGAGTTCCGGAAAATGCGATGACGTTAGATTATGCCGGATTCCGGACACTGGATTCAGTTGTGAGAGCGAAAAATGTTTTCGGAAAAGAAAAATTCCTCATCATCACTCAATCCGGACACGCAGAAAGAGCCGTTTACATTGCTAAAAAACACGGTATTGAAGCTACCGCATTTTACGCCGCAGAACCGAAACAATTAAAATGGCTTATCGCTCGCAACCGAAAACGGGAAAAATTCGCCCGTATCGCAGCTTGGCTCGATGTGAATATTTTACATCGTAAACCGAAATTTGAAAAATAAGTTATGCGCTTTATAAAATTTAACACAACGTGTGAGATTGCCATTTGTTTCCAAGCCGCAGGAACTTAAATTTGTGTAAGCGTTTTATTGACTGAACAAAAAAGCGGATTGAACGATGAAGTTCAATCCGCGATGAATGATGCGCGAGGCTGTGGATTTCATTCAGCTAAAAGTGCGTAAAAAATCTTTCGCTGATCCCCGTAATCCCTCGCCTGCAGAAAAACGACCGCACTTCCTGATTTTACTTCTGCTGCTTTAACCGGGGTACAAACCAAAATTCGGCTATTCTCCGCGATATTCAATTTAAACGCTTTCTTTCCGGATTTCAGGAACCAGTTGTTACCGGATTTTTTAAGTATGCCGCGCCGCCCAGAGATCCCGTTGGACTGTTTCCCCGGGAAAACTATTCTTTCGCACTCGATTGTTCCGTCTATGCCAGTTTTCCCTGAAACTATAACCGTTCTGCCTTCCCGGAAACTTGAGACGGAACGCTCCTTCAATTTTTCAAGTTTCATATCAAATGCCGGCTCAAACACCTTTTTTCCATCGGAAGATGTGACCGTGATCCCGCATTTATTTTTACCGACTTTTCCACCTTTGTGCGCGGAAACTCCGTAATACGCGGACTCAGGATGAGCTTTTTCAAATTTCTCCAACGCAGCAAAACGCTTTGCCGCTTCCGCCTTTGAAAGATTTTTCAGGAACCGGTCGTAAAATGCCAGCACCCGCTGACGGACAAACTTCGGCAACGGTTTGCCGTACCATCTTTGCAGATTGAACACATGACCGAATCCGTCAAGCAAGATATATTCGTTATACACTCCTTGCTTATCCAGCTCCTTTTTCATCAATTCTCCCTGCCGGAAGTGAACCACCTTATCCGCTGAAGCGTAGATTTGCAGCATCGGCGGATCATTGGCATCCAACATTTCAATCGGAGAACTCAACTTCCATTCCCCCGGTTTCGCCTCCGGAGTTGCCCCCATGACATTATAACGGTATTTGCTGACCGCAGACTTCGTTCTGAATCCGGCAAAATCCATAACACCATACAAATTCACACACGCCTGCACGGAACTGTCCACCGGCGTACCGGCACTTTCCGGTTCCAATCCGGCATCGACACCTGCTACGCTGAGCAGCGCGGCAAGATGTCCTCCGGCAGACCCTCCGATACAACCGATTTTTCCGGCATCGACATGCAGTTTTTCCGCATTTTTTCTCAACCACTGTACCGCTTTTTTACAATCCTGAAGATTCACCGGAAAAGTTCTGCCGTATTTTTTTACATTCCCCGGAGTTGCCAACCGGTAATCGATACTTATGCAAACGTACCCCATACGGGCCAAATTGGTACCGATATTGATTTCCCGTTCAGCGTTGCGGATGCCGCGGCACCAGCTGCCTCCGTGAATAATGACGATACCGGGAAACTTATCTCCCGGCCGCGGATCGGCAGGATAATAGAGATCCATGCGCTCACTTCTGCCTGCTTCCAGAAATTCCAGATTTTCCTTTATCCCCACCCGGTAAATTACCGGTTCTGCCATCACTGCGATGCAGAATAAAAACGCTATTCCCGTCAACAATTTTTTCAACACGGCAATCCCTTCCTGACACGTTTCACATTTTCCGGGAGCCCGGCTTGCACCGCCGGAACCCTCCGGAGTTCTGTCATAGTTTCATTTCCATTTCATTGGTCACGTCATGAAAACCATATTTTTTGTAAACACCGTAACCGGCGGAAGATGCGTTCAGCTCCAACTTGGAACATCCGGCATTTACCGCATATTCTCTCAACGCATCCAGCAACTTTCCGCCAATCCCCTGCTTGCGGTACGCCACTCGGGTATACATGTTGGTGATATATCCCTTTTTCCCGGGAAGATCTCCGTAACTCGGCGGCAGCTCGATCAGCGATAAACCGGAACATGCCGCTGCCGTTTCCCCATCCCACGCGATAAATGAGACAAAACGCCCATTCTCCAGTGTCCGGGTAAAAAAGTCCCGCAACAATCCGGCGAACTCATTTTCCGGAAGCACAAGCTTCACCGTCTCCCGTTCACGCCGCATTTCCAGTCGCAACGTCACAAGGATCTCCACATCGTCCAACGTTGCCGGTCTGATTTCGATACCGCTCACGCCAAAGTCTCCTGACAAACCCGCAACACATTGCCGCCGATGATTTTTCTGATTTCCTCATCGGTATACCCTCTCTGAACCAGACCAACCGTAAACAACGGCCAGTTCGTCCATGCCATCGTGTCGTAATGATCCCACAATCCGGCAAGACCGGCACTGGAATCACGCCAGTAACTTTCCCAAATCGGTCTGTTTTTACGCGGCGGATTTTTCCCCGGCACCTCTTCCACAAGCGGACAGCCGTGATCGGTTCCGATAGCGACATGGTCAACACCGAATTTCCGCGCCACATAATCAACATGGTCGATAAAGGTTTTGATATTCATTTCATGCTGCAAAAACGGCGGATGAGCGCAAATTCCGACATAACCTCCGGTCTCTTTGATCGCCTGGATAACCTCATCGCTCTTGGAACGGTAATGCGCAGACAATCCTCCGGCGACCGCATGACTGCACACCATCGGTTTTTTGGAACACTTGGCAGCATCATAACTGGTCTGCAAACCGCTGTGCGCACAATCGGGAATAACTCCGACCCGGTTCATCTCAGCAATAACACTTCTGCCGAAACTGCTCAATCCGCCGTTTGCCTCTTCCGAACAACCGTCACCGATCAGATTGCGGCGGTTGTAGGTCAGATGCATCATCCGGACACCGAGCTTGAAAAACACGTCAATATATATCAGCGCTTCGTCAGTCGAAATAAATTTTGACGAAATCGGAACTCCGTTGGTGGTCATATAGAGGGATTTTTTTCCGCGTTTCCAGATATCGGTCAACTGTTCCGGAAAAACCGCGCGCTCATAGAAGTCCGACAGTTTATCGACCGTATGCGTGTAGCAGGACAATCTCTTAAGCAATACTTCGATATCATTGCTCTCGGTTCCGGAATTCTGGAAAACACAATCAACTCCGGCAAATTCCCACGCTTCTTTGAGCCGGGCCACCATCTCCGGGTCGTCAAACGACCTGCTCATGCGGAACTCTTCATCGCACCAGATCAATTCATCCCGTCCGGCACCGGCAGCAAGCAGTTCATCCTTGCGGGTATTTTCCCCATTCCCCAACGGCATAAAACCATACGCATCAAAAACGAAAGAATTTTTATGCAGTTCAAGACCATGCTGCAACTCTTTCTCCGACGGCCGGAGAATATCCAACGCCATTTGACGGCACTCTTCAAAACTTCTCATGATAATATCCTTTTTCCCTCATTTCCAAATACACATTGTTCGGTATAAATATATCACGCCTGCACCTTTTTACAATGAGGATGCTGGAAAAATTCTTTATTTTTCCTTGACAAACAAAAACAGCAGTGCTATATTACACCATCATGAAGATAAATGCGAACATATTTTGCGCGTTTTCGGGCGCGTGGCGTTGGCGTTGGCGGTAATTTCCGTCAGGGCCAGGTTTCGTATTGCTTTAAAACAACATATAAAAATACAGGTCAGGACGGACAGGATTTTTCCTTTCCGTCCTTTTTTTATAACAAAATGGAGGAAACAAACCAAAAATTTCTTGCTTTTTTCAATATAAGAGTGTATATTTTCTAAAAAATTTTATGGAGGTAAAACTATGGATTTCTCACGTTATTTTCGCGATTACCCCACGCCGGACGGACATTTCGGTCCTTACGGCGGGGCTCACCTCACCCCGGAACTGAAAGCCGCGTTTGAAGAGATAAACGCCGCCTATCAATCGATTTGTCAGTCGGCATATTTTATCAACGAACTGCGCCGTATCCGCCGCGAGTTCCAGGGCCGCCCCACCCCGGTCTATCACTGCGACCGCCTTTCCCGCAAAATCGGCAACTGCCAGATTTATCTGAAGCGCGAAGACCTCAACCACACCGGTGCTCACAAGCTCAATCACTGCATGGGCGAAGGACTCCTGGCAAAGTACATGGGTAAAAAACGCATCATCGCTGAAACCGGTGCCGGTCAGCACGGCGTTGCGCTTGCCACTGCGGCAGCTTACTTCGGCCTGGAATGTGAAATTCACATGGGTGAAGTCGACATTGCCAAGCAGGCGCCCAACGTCACCCGCATGAAGATCCTCGGAGCGAAAGTTATTCCGGTCTCCCACGGACAGAAGGCGTTGAAAGAAGCGGTCGACTCCGCGTTTGAATCTTATGCCAAAAATTACAAAGACTCCATCTACTGCATCGGTACTGCTGCCGGTCCCCATCCCTTCCCGCTGATGGTGCGTGACTTTCAGTTCTGCATCGGTGAAGAGTCCCGCAAGCAGTTCTTCGATATGACCGGACACCTCCCCGATGCCGTCTGTGCCTGTGTCGGCGGCGGTTCCAATGCGGCCGGTTCTTTTGCCGCCTACTTGAACGACCCGGTCGACCTCTACGGCGTTGAACCGTTGGGCAAAGGTTCCAACACCGGCGATCATGCCGCCTCCATCAACTACGGCAAACCTGGCACTCTGCACGGTTTTGACAGTTATGTGCTTGCCGATGAAAACGGTGAAGCGGCTCCCGTTTACTCTATCGCCAGCGGTCTGGATTATCAGGCGGTCGGTCCTGAACATGCCTTCTGGCACGATCTCGGCAGAGTGAAATATGTCACGGCCTCCGATCAGGAAGCGGTTGATGCGTTCTTCATGCTCTCCCGCTATGAGGGTATCATCCCGGCGCTGGAAAGCTCCCACGCCATCGCATACGCGATCAAATGGGCGAAAGAGCATCCATACGGCTCCATCCTCGCCACCTGCTCCGGCCGCGGCGACAAAGACGTGGATTACGTCGTTGAACACTACGGTTACGGTGATGACCGCAAATATTGACGGACGTTAACTTGACAACAACGGGGGCATGGAAAAGAACATTTTCTTTGCCCTTGTTTTTTTCCCGATGAATAGTTAATGTCCCAATTTTTGTGAAACTTTTATGTTATAACTTGCAATATCCTCTTTTACTGTATTGGAATATACCTCAAAAGGGGTAATTTGTCAAATAATAAAACGGTTTGATTGCAGTCGGTGGATGCAGTGTGAGGCAAGGTCGCAGGTAAATCAAGGCGAATCTGAAGGAGTGGACTATTGTCCTCGACTGAAGATGAGTCCGCTGATTTGCCAAGAGATTGCCCACAATGCGCCGCCGCAGGTTGTATTTTTCACAAAAAAAAAGAGACAATACCGATGAATAATAACCCAAAAATACTTGCGCTGGATATTGGCAATGTCTGTGTAAAAATCGACTTTGCCAATTTTGCCCGCACGCTGGGTATCGCAGAGATCCCGCAGGAGCTTATCGCGCTGCAGCGGGAACTGGAATGTGGCCGCATCGACGATAAAACATTTCTTTCGGCGGTATCAGAGACCTGTTGCTGTTCATATCCGGATGCGCTTTACGCTTTCAATTCAATTCTTATTGCTCCGATCTCCGGAATGGTTGAACTGGTGTCATCGCTGAACTCGTACGGTTACGAAGCACGTTTTTTCTCCGATATTTCTCCCGCACATCTGGCGCGGACGAAAGAAATTTTCCCTGCTGCAGCCGCCGTACCCGATGGAATGTTCAGCTTTGTTTCCGGCGCACAAAAGCCGGATGAAACTATGTTTGCCGCCTTTGAGAAGCGCTTCGGCATCCCGGCATTATATGTAGATGACCGCATGGAACTCATCTCTGCCGCCCGTGCCCGTGGCTGGAACTCCCGGCAATTCACCACCGCAAGCGACCTGTTGACTTACCTCTGATAAAAAAAAAGCGGGCTGCTGCAAAACCTGAAGGTTTTGCAACAGCCTCTTTCTGGTGTTTCGTCAGAAACGTCAGCCGAGACGGGCTTCCAAGCCTTCGAGCTGTTTGGTCAGCTCGGCGGGGAGCTTGGCACCGAACTTGGCGTAATGTTCTTTGATCATCGCCAGTTCGTTCTTCCAGCCTTCGACATCGACCTTGAGCAGTTCCTTGAGATCGTCAGCGGAAACTTCGCCTTCCAATCCCTTGAGGTCGATTGATTCTTCAGTGGGCAGGAAACCGATAGCGGTTTCGTTGGCATCACCCTTACCGGCGCAACGGGCAAAGACCCACGCCAGCACGCGGCTGTTATCGCCAAAGCCCGGCCACATGAACTTGCCTTCGGCACTCTTGCGGAACCAGTTCACGCAGAAAATCTTGGGCAGGTTGCCTTTGGCAGCGCCGGCCTTACCGATTTCCAGCCAGTGTTTGAAATAATCGCCCATGTGGTAGCCGCAGAAGGGCAGCATGGCGAACGGGTCACGACGGACAGTACCGGCCTTGACGTCGAGCGCGGCAGCGGTAACTTCAGAACCGACGGTGGAACCGATGAAGACACCGTGTTCCCAATCGCGGGACTGATAAACCAACGGCAGAGTGGTCGGACGACGACCGCCGAAGAGGAACGCCGCGATGGGCACACCCTGGGGATCTTCCCATTCAGCCGCGATCGCCGGGCAGTTGTTGGCGCGGGCGGTGAAACGGGCGTTGGGATGGGCAGCCTTGACCGGCTTGCCGTCGGCATCGACCATATCGGGGGTCCAATCGTTGCCCTTCCAGTCGATCAGGTGAGCCGGAGCATCGTAACCGATGCCTTCCCACCAGACATCACCGTCATCGGTCAACGCAACGTTGGTGAAGATGGTGTCCTTGCTGCAGGAGAGCATGGCGTTGGGGTTGGACTTCATGCTGGTTCCGGGAGCAACGCCGAAGAAACCGGCTTCGGGGTTGATGGCGCGGAGGTTGCCCTCGGCATCAAACTTCATCCAGGAAATATCGTCACCGACAGTTTCGACCTTCCAGCCGGGGAGAGTCGGGATAAGCATGGCGAGGTTGGTCTTTCCGCAAGCGGAGGGGAACGCACCGGTGACATACTTGGTTTCGCCCTGGGGGTTGGTCAGCTTCAGGATGAGCATGTGTTCAGCCATCCAGCCTTCATCGCGCGCCTGGACGGAAGCGATACGCAGCGCGAGGCACTTTTTGCCGAGCAGAGCGTTGCCGCCGTAACCGGAACCGTAAGACCAGATTTCGCGGGTTTCGGGGAAGTGCGCGATGTACTTCTTATCGAGCGGAGCGCAGGGCCAGATACCGTTATCGGATTCGCCGGCTTCCAGCGGTTTACCAACGGAGTGGACGCAGGGAACGAATTCGTCGTTGCCGAGAACTTCGAGAACCTTGGTGCCGACACGGGTCATGACGTGCATGTTGATAACAACGTATGCAGAGTCGGTGATTTCAATACCGATCTTGGCGATGGGGCTGCCGATGGGACCCATGGAGAACGGAATGACATACATGGTACGGCCATGCATACAACCTTTGTACAGATCGAGCATGGTCTTTTTGAGTTCAACGGGGTCGATCCAGTTGTTGGTGGGACCGGCATCTTCCTGCTTGGCAGAAGCGATAAAGGTACGCGCTTCAACGCGGGCAACGTCGGACGGATCGGAACGGAACAGCAAGCTGTTCGGGCGTTTTTCGGGGTTCAGACGGATAGCAAGACCGGATTCGACCATTTCATTGCTGAGGCGGTCATATTCCTCTTTGCTGCCATCGCACCAGTAAACGGCATCGGGTTCGCAGATGTCGACCCAACTCTTGACCCAGTCGAGCAACTTCGCGTTGCCGGTCGGGGCCTGATTCAACATTTTGGCCATTTGTAAAACTCCTTTTTTGGTTGGTTTGGAATTATTATTTGCCAAGACTACTCTTTACATCGGCAACCAGTTGTTCAAACCGGCGGCCGTACTCAACATAATTATCATTTACCGAATCATCATCGGGATTCGGCTCATGGAACACCCGCACCATGTGTGGCTCCATAGAAAATCCGCCATCGTATCCGTTGGCGATCAAATCAGTGACGATCTCCCGGACATTGCCATCGCCTTCTCCGGGGAAAGTATACACATGATCCCATCCGCCGTCGGCATTCTTGACCATTCTGCCGTCTTTGATATGGACGTAGGATATGAACTCTTTGACTTTGGAATAGAACTCCCAGCTGCTCTGCTGCTTACCCTCATCCTTGCCGGAAGAGTAATCCACGTTGAACACCGGATTTCCGGTATCGTAGATCAGCGTAAAATTCGGACTGTTGACAGCTTCGATCAGTTTTAGCGTGTGCCGCCAGGACATACCGCCGTAGTTGCGGCAGTTTTCATGACCGTAAACCACTCCGGCATCCTCGCACATCTTCACCAGTTCGCGGACACGCGGGAATACCCACGCTTCCACCTCCGGATCAAATGCCGTCGGACGATCATACGCTCCGAGAAAACTCATGCCGCGGATAAGTTTGCAATCAAACTTTTTCATCCGCACCAGAGCGCGCTTGAGCTGCTCCCGGCTCAATTCCCATCCGGCTTCGTCGAAAACCGGACGCTGCCAGTTGGCAACCGTACTGCCGAAACAGTTGATGGAAATACCCGCATCAGCAAGTTTTCCGCATACTTCTTCGAACTTGTCTTCGGGCAGATCATGGATATTGACATTATCAATACTGCGGCTTTCGATAAGCTTCCACCCCAGTTTCAGTGTAGCATCTATCTGACCGTCAATAGTGACAGCCGCTTCATCGGCAAATCCGGTAAAAAACATAACTCTATTCTCCACTAAGTTACAAAAACTCAATCACGCTTAATATAACATCATAAATCAAGTTTTACAATCACCATGAAAAATTTTTCAAGAAAAAATCACAGTTGTCTCATAAAAAAAACAACCAACGGCGGCTTTTCTCCAAAAAATCTCCCTGCGGCGGCGGGAGAGCCGCCTCGCCGCTCGTGCTTCGCACTCGGCGGTTACAGTCGATTTTCCGGAGACCTCGCTCTGCGGCATTCCGCCGGCTTCGCCTTGCTCATGCCTTGAGAGTGGTAGTTGTTGAGTTTTATTAGAGTACCTTGTATCGGCGAAAAAGAGCGGGTAATCTTGCTTCTATCCTCCGTAGCCATCGAGGCGAAGGAGGATGCCGCACGATGCATCCGCCGGTCGCGAACAGACCACTTTGAACGCAGTGTCACTGGTGGCGCGGCGCATTGCGCACGCGCCGTCAAATCTGAAACATCACAGTGAAGCCGTCAGTTTCTGCATTTCCGGAAGCTGAGCTTCGATGGACTGCGCCAGCTTGATCTGGGTACGGCAGCGGTCGAGGTTATGCTTTTCGCGGTGGATTTTGAAGTAGACGTCTCCGGCAAGATAGTCGGTAAGGAAACGGATACCGATTTCCAGCGTGATCAGCTTACCGGAGAAGGGCAGCAGCTCTTTTTCCCGCGGATTGAGAAATTTTCCTGCGCCGGAGAGGAATCCGCGCAACAGTGCTTCAAACATCTCAAAGCGCATACCGACTTTGGAAAGATCAAGTTCATCTTCCGGCGCCGGACTGGTTCCGGTACGCACCATGTCGCCGAAATCGTAGTGCGGCAAGCCCGGCATCACCGTATCCAGATCGATAACGCACACACCTTCTCCGGTTTCATCGTCGATCAGCACATTGTTGAGTTTGGTATCATTGTGCGTAGTGCGTTCAAAGAGTTCACCGCGTTCCATTCCATCAATCAGAATGCTGTACTCTTCCCGGTTTTTAAAGATGTAATCCAACTCCGGAGCAACCTCCGCGGCACGTCCTTTGACGTCAGCTTTCAATGCCGCTTCCAGCGCGGCAAGCCGCTTGGGAGTGTGGTGGAAATCGGCGATAGTCTCGTTGAGACGTCCCGGCATATCGGCGAGGTCGAGCTGGAAATTACCGAATGCGGCGGCGGCGGCATACGCCTGCTGCGGCGTTTCCAACACATCGTAGGTGCGCGCACCGTCAACATAGACATAACAGCGCCAGAAACCGCCATCGGCATCGCGGAAAAACGGTTCTCCGGATTTACTGCGGACGACCTGCAAAAAGCGGCGGCGGCAAGCGGGGTTGCTCTGCTTTTCGGCGGCGATCTTGCCTTCGATATGCGAACACACCCGGACAAAGTTGTCCATCAGCTTTTCCGGTTCCTTGAAGATAGCGGTATTGATGCGCTGCAGAATATAGGTCTGACGCGTAGTGTACATTTTGAAGGTATCGTTGATGTGCCCGGTTCCGTAACGCTCTGCGGAAACAAAATCACCGTCCAGCACAAAACCTGCGGTAACAGCTCTGAAATCAAACTCCATAAATAAACTCCTTTTTTCTGGCGCAAGTTCTGAACATCTTTACCAAACCTGCTTTACTTAATTTGATATGACAGCATAAAATATATCACCTTTTTTCAAAAATAAAATAGAATAATTTACGACTGCTATGGATTTTTTTGCAAAAACAGATTATATTATGTGCAAATTCAACTGACACACAAAAAAATACTCCACATGAAACGCACTCCTTTAGAACTGTTTTTAAGCGACAAGGTTCAATCTCTATTGGATGACTTTGCCGCGTTGCTGGATGTCCGGGTAACTTTTTTCTCCATCTCCGGAGACTGCCTGCGCCGGGGCAAGGCCATGCGGAACTGCGATTACTGCCGCATCGTGCAGACAGAACTCGGAAACTGGGAGCTGTGTGTCTCAATGGACAATGACAAACGTCAGGAGGTTCTTGACACCGGCAAAACGATCACTTACCGCTGCCACGCGGGATTGCGGGAGTGCCTTGCACCGGTGTGCATACGCGGAGTTCCGGCAGGCTTTGTGATGCTCGGACAGTTCCGGTTGGAGGGGGACACCGTCCCGCAACTGCCGGATACTTCAGCTGAGATGTTGAGGCAGATGCAGGAATCATTCGATGCCCTGCCCTGTTTCAGTGAAGAAAAACTGCAAGCCATTCTCGGTGTACTGCGGACGTTCATTGATTATATCACCGTCCGGGAGCTTGCGGTACTTCAAGGCGACCGCTTGCGCGAAGAGATCGACAAATACATTGAGAAACACGCGACAGAGGATATCCGTCTGCCGGATATGGCAAAAAAACTGGGTCGCAGTGTCTCTACGATTTCCCAGTTTTTACGCAAAAATCACCAGACCACCTTCAAAGGTCTGCTGCTGGAAAAACGGCTGAATATAGCCGAACAATTCTGGCGGAACAATCCGGATGCAACAGTTGCTGAAGTTGCATTTGCGTCCGGGTTCCGGGATCAATTCTACTTCTCAAGAGTATTCCATAAATTGCGCGGCACTCCGCCGGGACGTTTCCGGGATCAGCTGCATCTGCCGGAAAAGCAGAACATCAGCAACTGATCCTGCCCCCGCTCCCCCGATCAATAGTATGGATTCATCTCCCATGCTCCGGGAGAATTCTGCGGTATCGGGCTGTACCCCTGCCGTTCCAGTTCCGTGCATCCGGCTATAAAAAACATTGCCGTCACACCAATGGTGACGGCAATGAATTTCCACATATCATTCCGGAGACTCTTCACTCAGAACTTCTCCAGCAACATCGTGATAAGACCGTAATCTTTCATCTCGATCGCCTGCAGTGCAACGGTCGCACCGACCGCCAGAAAGGTAAGAACGATCATCACAGTAAAGAAGGTTGACTTCCACATGATCTTTACCTCCACTGAATTATTTCTTAATGGTCTTGTAAAGGACGAGGTCACCGACTTTGATATCAGCACCGACGGGAATATCAAGCACGGATTCGCTTTCGCCGATTCTCTTGAGGCGGCTGGAGGCAACGAACTCATCGCGCTTGGCAAGTTCAACGCTGTCGATAACCGAACCGTCTTCCTTGAGCCAGAGTTTCGGATCGCTGTTGTTTTCAGTGCCGCGGACGACCATGACTTCAACATCGGTGCTCAAGTTGAGTTTGACCGGCAGACGTTTTTTGTTGCTGACCTGATAGACAACACTCTTAGCTCCGAGGTCGATAACGAAGTAACCAAGTTCGCGGTTGACACCGGTAACTTTACCGAAGAGACGGGAACGCGCATCAACCGAACCGGGTTTCCACGGAACAAAATCCTGAGCAACACCGATGGAGGTCTTCAAATCGCGGAGAGCATTTCTGGTATCAGTAAGAGAGCGGGCAGCAGCGCTGAGCTGTTTATCTTTGGTACGATTGCTGGCAGTCAGCTTACGGTTTTCGCTCTGTACTCTGGTGAGATCCCGTTTCAAACCGGCAACCTCATTAGCTTTCTTCTGAACAGCACTGAGAACCGCTTTGGCATCGGTAGCACCGTTTTTGTCAGAAACATTGATCGTTCTGCCGGAAGCACGGGCAATCAAACCGAGGGTGTTGCGATAGGTTTCTTTATTCCGGACAACCGAATTGATAAACGCCTTCAACGGAGAAAGCGCCTCATTGCTGGCTTCGTAGTCGACCGCAGTGTTAAGTTTTTCACCTTGGATCGTCACCCGGTAAGCACGGGCAAGCGCGACGACGGCACGGGTGGTTCCGTTACGACCTTCAACCACGCTGCGAACCTGATTCTGCACACGGTTGATGTTAGCCGAAGTCTTTTCCAGAGAACGATATTCTTCAGCAGAGGGGTTGGGCCCTTTGCTGGCGGCCACGCTGGAAATGTGGCGCAGAGAATCAGCCATGCTGTTGCGCTGTTCGATAACAGCGTTGACCTGCTTTTTGAACAGAGCAAGGTGACCGCCCAGCTCAACATGCTTGTGATGTGCAAGTTTGTCCATGGTGATCTCAGAACTGGGATCAAGCGCAACCGAGTTTTCACGGATCGCCGCCGCCATGGCATTGTGACTGCTGACAAACTGAGCGCGTTTCTCGAACAGGAAATACGAGAACACGGCACTGGCGGCTGCCAACAGGAAGATAACGATACTGAGGGTGATGTTAAGAGCTTTCATACCTTTTACGCCTTTATATTTTTAATTGTTATAAAAAAACCTATTGAACAAATCCAATCACACTTAGAAAATTTAGCACGGAAGTGTGCTGTTGTCAAATCAATCCGGCTCTTTTTACAAAAAATTTTCAGTTTTTTTTCAAAAAAAAACAATTTTTCACAAAATAAAACGGACACCTTCCAACTTTTTGATCTCTTCGCCAAGAGCATTTGCTTCATCCTTGCTGCCAACTGTAACCGTCAGCCGCAACGCCCGGTAACTGCCGCTTCCGGAGACCGGGCCGCGCTCCAACTGCACGTCAGAAAGCTTCATCGCCTCCACGATCCCACGCATGCCTTTTTCCACATCATCCGCCTGGGCGGTTACGCTGAACACCCGGTATTCCCACGGAGAGGGAAACACTATTTCTGCTTTTTTCTCATCCATCGCATCAACCTTTCCAATACGGGGAGATCTCCCGGAGTCTCGCTATCACCGGCGGCAGTTTTTCAGCCGTAAACACCACCTCTTCCATAGTGTTGTAGCGGGAAAAGCTGAAACGCACCGTTCCGTGTGCCGCACTGTACGGGATCCCCATTGCCCGCAAGACGTGAGACGGTTCCAGACTTCCGGTGGTACACGCTGAACCACTGGAAGCACAAATGCCGAACATATCCAACAGCATCAGGATGCTTTCACCCTCAATGCAGTCAAAACTGATTGATGACGTTCCGGGGAGACGGTTGGCAAGATCACCATTGATCCGGATCTTCGGAACAGTTGCCGCGACCCGCCGTTCAAACTCATCTCTCATTCCGGAAAGCAGCGCATATTCTTCTTCAAGTTTCTCATGGCACATACTGCATGCCTTACCGAAACCGACGATGGAAGCCACGTTTTCCGTACCTCCCCGCCGGGAACGCTCCTGGTGACCGCCGAAAATCAGCGGCGTAAACCGGATGCCGCGCCGGACGAACAACGCTCCGACACCTTTGGGAGCATGAACTTTATGTCCGGAAACGGTCAAAAAGTCGATATCCAGTGCATCGACATCGATTTTAACCTTTCCCGCCGCCTGAACTGCATCAGTATGAAAAAGCGCACCTTTGGCATGCGCCGCGGCACACACCTCTTTTACCGGAAAAATGGTTCCGGTCTCATTGTTCGCCCACATCACCGATACAACCGCAGTATTTTCATCGACTTCCCGTTCCAGCGCCGCCATATCAAGTCTGCCGCAACCATCGACAGGGAGCTTGACGATCTCATATCCGCGCCGCTCAAGTTCTTCGCAATAATGCAATACCGCAGGATGTTCGACCACGGTGGTCACCACTTTTTTCCGTTCCGGCCGGGCATTGACGGCGGCATTCAGCGCCGCATTATCCCCTTCGGTACCGCAACTGGTAAAGATTATTTCAGAGGCGTTACCATCTTTATCCCGCCATGCGGCGCCCAGCAGTTCAGCGACCTGCCGCCGGGCAGTTTCCACATGCGCCGCCACGCTGCCGCCGAAACGGTGAATACTGGACGGATTGCCGTAATATTCACAGAAAAACGGCTTCATCGCCTCCAAAACTTCCGGTGCCACACAGGTGGTGGCATTATTGTCCAAATAAATGGTTTTGCTTTCCATATATCCTAAAACTCCTTTATGGAAGAATGTCATTCTTATAGAATACCACAAAATTTGAAAATTTCAACCTGTTAATCTTGAAAAATCGCAGGAAAACGGTTATTTTATGCCATTGAGAAATGTTCATCCCGGAAAACCGTACTCAAACACACCGATCGAGACTATGATATATTTTGACCACGCGGCGGCAACCCGCCCGGAAGAAGCTGTTCTTCAATATTGCATGGATGCCATGCGCAATTGTTACGCCAATCAGGAATCTCTGCACAAACTCTCCTACGATGCCCGGATGGCTCTTGCCGATGCGGCATCCCGCCTGTTGGCGGCTCTGCTGGATGCCCCCGGGAAATACGCTGTCATCTGGTGCGACAGCGCAACTGGAGCGTTCCGTTTTCTGGCGGCTTTTCTCAACGGCAAACGTGTCGTTTCCAGCACTCTGGAACATCCGGCGCTGACAGCTAATTTCCGCACAAAGACCGACTTCACCGCCCTGCCCTGCGCCCGGGACGGAAAAATCATTCTGCCGTCGGAGCTTCCACCTGCCGATGCGGTAATATTTCACCATGTTCAAAGTGAGATCGGCATCATTCAGGAACTGCCCCGGCTCTTTGCCGCCTTTCCCGGCGCGTTAAAAATAACCGATGCCGTGCAGTCGGCGGGAAAACTTGCCATGTCTCCGGATGCGGATATCCATATCATCTCCGGAGTAAAATTCGGTTCTCCCGGCGGCGCGGCGATACTCTTTCGCAAAGATGCCCCGCAACTTTTGCGCTTCCCCGCTTTTGCCTCAGCCTTCCGCAGTAAAGATTACGCCGCCTCACGGGTCAGTGTTCCCATGGCGATGACTCTGGCATTTGCCGCAGAGTACCGCAAACAGCGCATGGAAGAAAATTTCCGCAAAGTCTCCGTTCTTGCCGCACGTCTGGAAGAACGCTTTGCCGCCATCGGCGTTTATCCCACGCTTCCCTCCGGGGCTGACACCTCGCCTTACATCCGGAACTTTCTTCTGGACAACGTCCAATCTGCCGTGATCGTCCGGGCGCTTTCCTCTGCTGGCATCTGCACGGCTGCCGGCAGTGCCTGCGCCGCCGAATCCGGCAATCCGAGCCCGGCTCTGCTGGCGCTTGGTTTGAACAAAAATGCCGCTTACAGCGGCTTCCGGGTCAGCCTTGATGATTCCAACAGTGAAAATGATGTGGATTTTTTGGCTTCTGAGTTAAAAAACGCATTGAAAAATTACTGAAATGAGACTATTTTTTGTGCATGCATTTTACACAACCACTTTACCACAGGAGATACCATGCTGAAAACCAAACTTTCCATCCTTGCCGTACTGCTTTTTGCCGTTGCTTTTCCCCGTCTGGATGCCCGGGTCATCGAGATCAAAAAGAAAGCTGAGCTCAACCCTACAGTCTATTTTTCCGGCGTCCCCGGCAACCCCAAACTCAGCAACGACATCCGCACCTTTCTCGGCGTTTGCGGCTGGTTCGATTTGAGCAACGATGCGGCGAAATCCGATTACACCGTTGCCGCTGAACCCGGTTCCGGCAATCTGGTCATCCGCCTTTATCAAAGCAAAACTCCGGTCGCCGCGTGGCGTTTCCCTTTGAATTCCGACAGCCGTGAAGTTGCCAAAACCGTGGTAGACACCGTCATTGAACGCGCATTTGCCCAGTTGAAAGTTCGCGGCTTCTGCCGTTCCCGTATCGCTTTCACCGCCGAAAGCGCCCCCGGCATACGCAACGTTTTCATCTGCGACATCGACGGCAATAACGTCCAGCAGATCACCAGTTACCGTTCTCTCAATGTTGAACCGAGCTGGAGTCCATCCGGCAAGAGCATCTACTTTTCCAAATACAACCGTTCCGGAATTGAAATCGTTGAAACCACCGTTGCCACTCCGCGCCGCAGCCGCATCATTTCCAGTTCGCGCGGCATCAACACCGGTGCGGCGGTAAGTCCGGACGGTTCCATGCTGGCAGTTATTCTCAGTCCCGACCATCAGGTCGACCTTTATCTGCTGGGCTTGCGCCACCGGGAACGCCGCCGCCTCACCAGAGGTATCGCCGTGGAAGCCTCCCCCTGCTGGAGTCCGGATGGCAGAAGTATTGCCTTTGTCAGCGACCGCCGCGGCAATCCCCGCATTTTTATCAGTGACACCTCCGGGCGCAATTTGAAAGTGCTTCCCTCCATCGGCGCAGATGCCGTGACTCCGGCATGGAGCAAGGATGGGAAAATCGCCTACGCCACACGCATTGCCGGAAATTACACCATTGCCGTCTACGACACCCAAACCGGCGAAAACCGGCGCGTGGTGGCACTCCCCGGCAACTGGGAGTCCCCGGAATGGGCGGCGGATAACCGTCAGGTCGTGTGCAAACGCACCATCGGCGGCAAATCGGCGCTTTACGTCATCGACACCAGAACCGGCAAACAGCGCCTTCTGCTACAGACCAACTCCAAACTTTTCGATCCGTCGTGGTCGCCCTGCTTGAAAAGAAACTGATCCGGAGGATAAATTTTATGAGTTTCGACACCAAAGACCTCTTTGAAAAGCTGGATATGTACTCCATCCGGCTCGGTTTGGAATCCACCCGGGAACTGGCTCATCTTGCCGGAAATCCCGAACGCGACCTCCGCTTCATCCACATTGCCGGAACCAACGGCAAAGGTTCGACGGCGGCAATGCTGGAACGGGCTTTGCGCGGTGCCGGCTTGAAGACCGGTCTTTACACCTCGCCTCATCTCATCGACATCCGGGAACGTTTCCGGGTCAACGGGAAATCGATCGATCAGGAGAGCTTTGACCGCTACGGCGAAGAACTTTTCAAAATTTCCGGTATGCGTTTCAGCTATTTTGAATTTGCCACCATACTGGCTTTGCGGATCTTCAAAGCGGAAAAGTGCGATGTCGTCGTCTGGGAAACCGGTCTCGGCGGCAGACTTGATGCCACCAACATCGTCACCCCGGAGCTTTGCATCATCACCAACATCGCTCTTGACCACGTCAGCCATCTCGGCAACACTACAGCTCTCATCGCCGGGGAAAAAGCCGGTATTTTGAAACCGGGCATCCCCCTCGTTCACGGAAAACTTCCCGATGATGCCAAAGATGTCATTTACGCCAAAGCTGCTGAACTCGGCGTCGCCGTCCATCCTTGCCGCGAAGATGTCCCCTCTTCCGCCCGCATCGTTGCCGGAAATGATGTTCCCCTTCAGGAATTTACTTATGACGGCAGGAAAATCCGCCTCGCCCTGCCCGGCAGAATGCAGCGCGAAAACTTCCGTATCGTCTACGAAGCACTCGCACTTTTGAGCAAAAGTTGGCACTTTGATTTTGACACCGCCATCGCCTCATTGGAGCATGTCCGTTGGCCGGGGCGCTTCCAGAAGATCGGCGACCGCATCATCCTTGACGGCGGTCATAATCCTGACGGAACTGAAGCCCTTGCCGCCTCTCTGTCAGAACTCTATCCCGGTGAACGTTTCACCACCGTCTACGCCGCATTTGCAGATAAAAATGCTCAGGAATGTGTAAATAATCTCTCGCACTTCACCGATCACTTCATCTTCACTTCCCCCGGAACCTGGAACCGGGAATCCTTTACCCCGGATAAGCTGATGGAGTTCGCGGCAAATAATAATGTTTCAAGTGAGGGCTGCCCCGATCCGCTGGAAGCCGTGAAACTGGCTCTGGAACTTCCCTCCACCCGCCGTATCATCATCTCAGGTTCCCTCTATCTGGCAGGCGAAGTCCTGCAAACCAGCCTCCCCCCCGAAGAAACTCTGGATCTGTGATCTTTTTTGCTTCCCCCAAACCCCCTTTCCCTTTCAAAAAAAGCGGGGTATTTTTTTGCTCCCGTTGGTCGCAACCGGAGCCAAGTGAGCTGGCAGCTGGCGCACTGCGAAGTGCCACTCGGGAACGGAAGGTCAGAGTAGGACGTGTAGGACAAGTAGGACTTGTAAGACAACCAACTGGAGTTAGTAGCGGATTGGGCTGGCGCACGCCGAAAAAACGCCGTCAGGCATTCCATAAGCCGCGCAAGCGGCGCACATCACCACTACCCTGGTCGCCGTCAGGCGACACAAAGCCAGCCCAGTTGATAGGCGGCGATATCGCGCCGCTATCCGGGAGTTTTTCCAAGGCGGGGCTGAAGGAGTGGACTACTGTCCTCGACTGAAGCAACGTCCGCCGGAAAGGCTCGCGGGAGCATCCGTCTTCGCTGAAGCTACGCCGGGACAAGAGCAAGATTGCCGCTTACTCCAGATAATCAATGCGGCGAATGACCATACGTCCAGTGTTGATATTGCGCTCGATGGTCACAAGCATCTTTACTTCACCGGTTATTTCGTCAAAGTAAATATTTTCTTCATAACCACCACTGCTTTGCGCATAATCGAACTTGCCGAAATCACACTCTTTTTTGATATTGTCGCTGGCACTGTCAGCGCTGACTCCAGTTCCGGAATATTTACTGGTATCAGAAACTTTGCGGAACTGCATTCCGGCGACATCACGGATAGCTTGTGCCACCACCACAACCTGAACCTGGCTGGGACTGGTGTTTTCCGCGCAAATCAAGTTGACGACCTTACCGATGATCTCCTCCTGCGCAGCATCCGTATCATCGGGCGTACAGGAACCGAAAGCTGTTTCCAATTTTCCCGCCGCCCAATCGACAAACTGTGCGCGGCTGGTATGTGCTGAACGGCTCGCCGTCAGAGTATCAAATCCGCTGAACGTGGTGATTTTTGTTCCATTCGCAGTTTGTGTAACATCAAAGTCTCCGTCTCCGTTACGTTTGGAAATCAGATAAAGGTTATTTACCGTCTGACCGCAAGAAATATTGGTGAACAACGCACGGGCAATATGTTCATCCAACGGGATATTGTTGGCATCTTTGTTCTGCTCGAACATCGGATCATTTTTACGCAGACGGTTGACGTTTATCTTACCGTAAGTGGCGCACTTGTCGGTCATTTTGATCTGGTCCAGAATGGCACCGTCACCTTTTTCATATCCGGTTCCAGCCATATCCCATTTGTTATCATGGGGGGCGTGCCCGGAAAGCGTGATTGCATTGCTGTTATTTTCCGGATCACATGCCGTGCGGATGTTGATGGTCTGCCAACGGACACCGCGATGGATAAAACCGATCTCCCACGGGCTCATCATCGGCGCGTTGCGGATAAACGCGGTGGAAATATGTTTGGTGGCATCAGCTCCCGCTTCTGCATCGGTCCATCCGGGTTCAGCGGTGCGCTCAAGGTCACGCAAAGCATCATCTCCCGTTTCCGGATAGGGACGGAAAAGCAAATTGGCAGCATCCTTGCCGCTGTCAAAACTGGTTGCCTGATTGACCAATCCTTTGCCGTCGTTGTCAACACTCATAACATTGTGCAATTCCGGCAGGACTTTGGCAACGGTGGTATCGTTCTTGCGCTTGATGCAGTTCAGCACCGCAAAAACGTCAAGTTTCTGATACCAGTCACCGGAGTTGAGATTCTGCCGGGGATCGTAGTTACGCACTCCGCCGATAAGGATACCGGGGATGTTGGTTCCTTCCTGCAACGGAATTTTGGCAGTGGCAATGCCGCTTGCGGTATCAGCTTTCCACTCCACCGCATTGGCAAAAGCGCGGACATAATCCAATCCGATCTCAGTGGCGGGAACGGCGGTCTGTTTTCCGGACAGGTAAACCCGGTTGACCTGAACCGAAACCCGGGAAATTTCAACCGCATCGACCGTAAGCGTGAACTTGGTCAACTTGGCACCGACAGGGATGGTCACCAGATCTTTCAACACATCTTCATCCAGTTTGAAAGAGAGATTGCCGTTCAAAGTGGCACGTTTTGCCTTGTGGGCGATCATGGAGTTTTCTTCACTTATCAACAGCGGATAAGTGTTTTTCCCATCGGTATTCTTCAACTGATCAGCGGCAGTTGTAAGTTTCAAAGTACCGTATTCTTTGCCGTCGATGGAAATTTTGCCGGTACTGAAAGCCATACTTTCCGGAATCTCTTTCTGCTTGAGTTCGACAGAAGTCGGCACCCCGTCAAGTTCGTAGGTAAAGTTGAGTGAAATATGAGTCGGTTTGAAATCGACCTCTATTTTACCCAGATCGACACCGGCGGTAAACTCATCAAAACCGGTAGGATCAAAGGGGTAAATATTCGCCAGTTTCACAATGGCATCGGTGGTAAGCCAGATATACGGACTCTTTTCAAAAACACCGGTACCGGTAAGCTCTTCAAACTCGATCCCGGTTTTGCTGGAGTTGACCGCAGTATCGGTTCCCGGGTGGATAGCCATATTGAAACCCAACTCATAAATATAGGGAGTCTTTTCATTACCGGTGAATTTCGGCTGATTGAGCGGCTTGCCGTCAGTACCAAAAGTCAAGTCGTTCATCCACTCTTTTGCCGACACATCGGAAGTGGGAACGCTGTCAGCATCGCAATAATCGTTGAAGTTGGCAGCAATCTGCTTTCTCCAATCCGCAACCGAAGAGAAGGTCGGCTTGTCATCATCGACATTGCCGATACGGCGCAGGAAGGGCAGACTGGGACGTTCATTCGCTTCAAGTTTGTAATCAAATTCATCATCCATCGCCGCCTTGGGGGAATCGATGGTGAATTTATCGTTCAGAAAAGCTTCATTATTGCCTTTCACATCTCCGGAAGTGCTGTTTATGCCGAACCGGGCATACCACGAATCGGAAGTTGTGGTTATTCCGGAACCGTACTTGGACAAATCATCTTTCAAGATTTCGGAAATATTGAACCGCAGAAGCTGAACATTTTTCCCGCCGGTACGATAGGAGTACACTTCCGGCACGATCTCTGTCGGGTCGGAAAGAGAATCTTCGCTTTCGGTATCGGGAACAAACCATTTTTCAATCCATCGCTTCTGGACATTGTCAGAAATGCCGAGTGCGTTGAAAACTGCCTCATAATTCTGCATTTGGAACTTGTCCGAATTGGCAGGAACCTTGGTTGTGATATTGGCAAAAATCGAATTGGAATACTGGGAGAAGACTTCATCAATCTCCCGTCCCATCCGGTAATTGGACGGATACCAGTTGGGGGTACCGTCGGTAGGGAGGTGTCCACTCAAAAACACCGGAGCAAGGATCTGCGGCGAATGGGAGACGACCTTCCACGCAGCACGTCCGATGATTTTACGGTCAACATCGGCGGTGTCACAGCTGTTGTAAAAATATACCCAACTGCCATCCCAATCATCACTTGCAAGTGTCTGATTGAACTGGCGGGCAATATTTTTGGCAACGACCGTATTATCTTCCGGCAGTGTCATCAAAGAAGTATCCGGATCGGCTGTTCGCAAGCCGTCTTTGACCTCCACTGCAGTACCCGAACCGGTGTCAACTTTTCCGTAGCTCTGGACACAATCAAAGTTTTCCGGGAACTCGCCGACTCCTTTCTGCACCTGATACTGGTACATCATGATCGATGCCACGACCCGGTTAAGCGCACTCTGAGCGAACATCCGCGCCTGTGTACGCGCGCTGTTGTTGGCGGCGACTTTTCTGGCACTCAACGCATTGGCGACAAACGCCATTCCGGTCACCAGAAGCAAAGTCAACATTCCCAGCGCAAAAAGCAGCGCTACACCACGTTCTTCAACTCGTTTTTTCATTCTCTGTTCCTCCTGTCACCCAGTAAAACCGCACGCCGGAAGGTATAGCCGGACTCCTGTTCGATCTCTTTTTTTTCATCCGCAGAGGCAGTTTTCCATTTGCTGTAATTCGCTCTGGTATCCAACATGGAAATCTCGATTTCCAAAAGATACGGCGGAGTCCAATGCTCTCCGGAAGAGGTGTCTTTGCTCACCGGCTCTTTGGCATCTGCGGAGTTGGTATTATAGGGAATAAGCCGGAAAGAGGTCACAAATTCAGCGATCTCGATTTTGTTATGCTCCTTACCGGAACCGGGATTTTCGATTTTTCCTTTGATGTAGGTGCGCGCCGTATTGTAATCGGGAGATTTTCCCCGGCGGTACGGCGGAAGATAACGGAGATAATTGGTACTTTGTTCATCGGAAAATATCCGCATTTCCAGCACACCATCTTCGTTCAGCAAAAATCCGGCAAAACGCAAGCTGTATTTATCCCGCTCCACACCGGAATTGTCCTTGCGGTTCATCGGCATCACAGTCGGAAAAAATATCTTTTCGTAATGACTGACTGAATTTACCGTCTTTTTGTCATAAAGCATAAACGGCATCTCTTCGCTGTATGCATTTGCCTGGATCCGGCTGGCAACAAACTCCATGGAAGTTCGCGCGGCGGCAAAGACGTTATTTTTCTGCTCGGAACTGACCCACAGCCTTTGCGCGCCACCGAAAATCTGCATTGAAACCATCAACAGCAAGCAGAAGATACCCATGGCGACCAGAAGTTCGACCAGCGTGAAACGGGATTTTTTAACACCATATTTTTTCATAACTGTCCTCCCGTTCACAATGCGGTATCTTTGGAAATTTCATATTGATTATTGAAAATCTCGAAGCGGAAATAACGTTTTTCCCGTTCAAGTTCCGGCACGGTTGCCGGCCAGCTGAGTTCCAACACCACCGGGATGAGAAACTTACGGATCTCAACGCCGCTCAAGCTTTTATACTGTTTATCAACACCGGTTATGTCGATAAAATATTCTTCTCCGAACCCGGATGCATCGCTTGCCGATTTGTCAATATAAACCCGCGCGATGGCAGAAAAATCAACATACGGTTCTGTTGCCGGACCGGAAAACTGCCGGTACAAATATATTCCGTTGCTGTGTTTAAGCAAGGCATCTTTCGCCAAATCAACAGAATCACTGCTGCTGCCGCTGGCGGCTTTCCAGTTGCTTCCACTCAAATTATCCACATCGACCGGGTCTGCGACCGTGGTATCTTTGTCACAGAAAACGGAACTCAACGCGGATGCATCTGTGGCAAACGGATTTCCGGCATTGCTGGAAATTCCGCCGGTCATGCATTGCGCGCGCACGAAGGCGGTGACATATTCGGCAATATCGGCGATACTGTTTTCAGCGGTAGCATCCTTGTTGGCATTCAAGCCGACCGGGAACAGCACAAACGTCCCGGCGATACCCAGCGCTATAACGATCACCGCCAGCATGATTTCAACCATGTTGAAGTTGTTGCGTCTCAATCTTTTTTTCATCATCTATCCTCCTCAGCTTACTCGGCGTAGGGGTCAAAGTAGGTGATCCGGCCGGTAATGGCATTGAGTTTCAACACCAGAAAGTTGTCCGTATTTTCCAACTCATAATCAGAACCGTTATACTTACATTCGGTCACGGTAAAGTACAGCGGCTGATCATTGTTCACGATTCCGCCGTAGGGACTGAAAATAATCGCACAACTCTTGGAACTTTCGCTGCCCAGCGCTTCAAAATCCGGATCGGAAACTCCACCGAGGTCAATATCACTCAATTTTACAGGTTTCCCCTTGACCTTCGCCGGAGTCATATTTCCTTTGACCGTTTCCGCCCACGCTTCACGCGTACTTGCGGTATCTCCGGGAGAATCGGCAGTGATATTTGCCAGCATCGCGCCGTTGTTGGGATTTTTCCACTCACTGCCGGGAATCCAGTTGGCAAATTTGTAGGTTTCACCATCTTTTTTGACAAACGCCATGCGGTAACCGCTTTTGCAGTAAGTTTTCATCTTGGCATCGGCGTTGGAATGGTCTGTCGGGAGAATAAGCGCGACATATTTGCGCGATGCCACGGCTTTGGATTGTGCCTGCTCCAAGGCAAGCTTCAAATTGGAGGTACACTGATCGACCTTGTTGCCGAACAGCATTTTCTGCACAGACGGCGTTATCAACGCTATCAATATACTGGCGATGGCGACGACTGCCAGCATTTCAACTAAAGTAAAACGGCTCTTAATTGGCTTCATTTTGTCGTCCAAAGTTTAATTTTTAACATTGTAGGCGACTCTCAATGTGTTGTCAAGAGCGCATCCGCTTTTTTGTGTCCAGCGGCAACTTTTCCGCCGCACAAACCACCACGCAAAGAGGAATGGAGCCAGCTGTGGGACTTGAACCCGCGACCTGATGATTACAAATCAACTGCTCTACCAACTGAGCTAAGCTGGCACATCACGCTTTAGCTATAGAAAATATAGCGCAACACAGTGCATTTTGCAAGTGAATTTACAAAATTTTCTGCTTTTTCTCGTGCGGCAGAGAAGAACGGAAAGCAAAACTGCTGCAAAACCACGTTTTGCAGCAGTCTTCTGACCTCTTTCGTCTGATGTTTATTTCTGCTTGATCTGCTTTTTGCGCGGAGCTTTCTTCCGGGGAGCGGGCTTTTTGACCGCCTTTTCACCTTCCCCGGAGGGAGTTTCCATGAATTTCGGAGCCTTCCATCCGGCATGGCGCCAGTAACCCAGATACTGACTGCGGAACAATCCCGGAATACTGACCGCAAACGGATGCTCTTTGTACAGCTTCCACCAATACTGCCGCTGTTCTTCGGAAAGTTTCAGCTTCTCCGCACGGCTTCCGGCTTTGGCAAACTTTTCAGCAAAATCCAACCGGTCTTTGGTGAACGCATATCCGGTGGTGATGAATTCCACCCGGCGGCGCTCCATGGAACCTTCTTCAGTAAGTTCCCGCGCCTCTTTAAGATATCCGGCAAGTTTTTCCATTTCAGCCGGAGTAAATATCCGTCTGAACCGGGAGATAAGCGATTCCCGTTTTTCAACGGTCAAATCTTCGACCTGCTCGATGGTGACTCCGCTGGTTTCCGCAAATTTGCCGGTCAACTTTTCGCAGTGGAGGAAGTACTTCTTCATCGCTTGGGCGCCTTTGCCGAAGCCGAGGCGGCAATAGTTGTCGATGATATCATCCACGCTCTGAGACGGATCCCACAACATCTCCGCCAGCACATAATAGTTGAGGCCATTGGTCGCCCAGTGATGTACCAGACTGTCGTAATCGCTGCCGACCATACCGGTTTCAGCACAGTAACGCAAGTCCTTACCCATTTCATGCATGTAGAGCAAGGGGAACCCGCCGCCGCCCAGCAGGTGGTTGGGACGGAGGATAAGCTCATCACTGACCCGCGCCCAGAACTTCCAATACTGCCGGTCACGCTCCATAGATTTGCGGTTGAGATACTGCAATCCGACAAAGGTGATGGCCAGATTGTCCGGATAATCCCGGTAATATTTCGGCGGTGACAGATAACCGGCATAGGCAAGATAACCCACTTTCACATTCGGATGGGACTTCTTGAGTTCTTTGGCAACTTCACAGGTGAAACGGAACACCCGGTCAGTAGAACCGACATAACGGAACATCGGACGGTTGCGACCGAGGAAGACCCGGGTCGCCCCTTTGGGAGCATCGCTGGGATCCCAGGCGCGGCAGTTGGCACATTTGCAGAAGGTATCGTAACTGCCATCGCAGGGAGAAACACTGTAAACAGTGACATCCTTGCGCTTGTCAAGAGTTTTTCTGGCATCGCTGATGGTCTGCTTGATGACATCCGGATTGGATTTGCAGATACGGACGTGGTGCGTTCTCTGGATACGCGTACCGTTGAACTGCAATGCAAAGTACTCCGGCTTGCTTTTCATAAAGCGGCTTTTCCAGTTATAGAACGTACCGCCTCCGGCGCTCTTGCGTTCCTGCGTTCCGAAACGTTTGGAGGCATACCAGTTGCCGCCATGCTCTTTGCGCAGACCATGCACTTCGCGGGGGTCAAAACCGTAGATACCGGTATCGGTGATCTTTTCGTAGGGCAGACGGACAACTTTACCATCGGGTCCTTTCCACGGGAAGCTTTTACGAACCATGGCGTTTCGGATTTTACGCTGCTTGAAGAACGGCGCATCGGTCAACTTGAAGGGCTCGAATTTGATGTCTTTGTTTTTGGTATAAACTTCGCCGCAATCCCCCGGCCACAAGACATGATATCCCATCGCTTCCCGCAACAGAGTCTGAATACCCATATTCGCCGTGGGCGCCTTGATAGTGATCGTATTGCCGGAAGCGGTGATTTCGACAACCTTGCTTTTCTGATAGATGATTTTGGTATCGTAGATTTTTCCGCGGTATCTCCACTTGCCGTCAGCAGCTTTCACCGCAGAAACCGAAGCATAAGGGATAGTCGCTCCGGAGATGAGGTTCACCACCCGGACCAGCCTGGAGACGTCGCCTTTCAAACCTTTGCCGACCATAAAGAGCGCTTTGGCTTCACCGTTTTCAGCAAGCACGACCGGCGCGCCGGGAAGCTTTTCAAATTTGCGTTTGGAAGCAATCTTTTTACGTTCCGGCTGGACATGTTCATCGTGAACGACTTTGGGACCGGTGGGAACGTAGCTCCACAACTCCCGCTTCTCTTTGACCAGCTTGCAATCCTGCGCCATCAGAATGGAGTGGAACTTCTTGACAAAGGGATAAAGCTGATCCAGATCGGCATTGATCGCACCGCTGCCGGGGCGGCGGTAGTTGACCGCTGAATGGGTCAGACGGACGTTGATAAAGTAAACTTTGCCCTTGCCGATACGGTTTTCCGCAATCAATGCTCCGGAGTCGTTACCGGCAATCATTTTGGCGGAGGTGAGATTTTTCAGTGTGACATATTTATCGCCGCCCAGCATCTTTTTGAAAACCAGCGGCTCTTTGCCGCACTCCGCCCAGGCGGAATCTTTGATTTCAGCCTTGCCGGAAAATTCGCCGAAGCTCTTAGCCCCAAACAAAGATGCAATCGCGCCGACAACATTCGATTTCGCACTGGTCGCACCGTCAAAGATGAACAGGATCACGCCGCCGTTTCTGACATAATTTTCCGCGTTTTTAATATCGTTTTTCGACCACTCTCTGAGTATGATCGGATTGTTGAATCCATAGAGGTGTACCACCGCAGAATACTTGGAGAAATCGCGCACTTTGCCGATAACTTCAAAAGCCGGTTTATCCTGCGTCCACTGCGGATTGAACAGCGTATGCCGCATCAATTCTCCGACCCGCTGGTAGGAGTTACCCTGCCACAAGCCGACCGGCTTTGCCGCTGAAAGGCACAACGCCGCAGCAGCAACCAACCATACACACAACTTCCTCATAAAAAAACCTTCTTTCTTACTTATGTTTGCGTATCAACAAAATATCCGGATGCCTGAGTATCTCAAACGTCCGGATTTTTTCAACAAATTATTAAGGATAAACGTCTTTGGCGTAGTTCCAGTGAACCACATAAATTTTATGCAGCGACTTACCATAAGTGTTGACCGGATAGAAGTACGGCGGTGTTTCGGTGTACCCCTGACTGTGTCCGTCAAAGTGGATGACGTTATTCTTTCTCGCATGCGGGAATGCATTTTTGTAGTTCCAGTAGTAGCGGGTACTGCCAATACCGCCACTCTGCCGGGCAACTTCGACCATCATAAACTTTTTACTGGGACTGACCACCTTGCTGATCTTCGGACTTCCGGTGTTGCCCCAAAAGGTATTGTAATCCAGCCAGGTATAGAAAATCATTCCTTTGGTATCCGGATCATATTCGTATCCGCGCGTTTCCGCATCTGCGGGAATAAACAACTTCGGGCAATAGAAAACGGTATTGTGCTTCACGCCGCCGGGGGTACCGGTACTGGCAATTTTGTATGACGGAAAGAGATATTTCATCGCACCCCAGCGCGTCCAGTTGTTGGAACCGGAGGGCTTGACGTGGTAGGGAATATATCCATCCATATCGGAAGTATACTGCATGAGAGCCGAGCCCATCTGCTTCTGATTGCTCACGCAGGCAGCCTCTTTCCCCCGTTCCCGGGCATTCTGCAAAGCCGGGAGCAGTATCGCCGCCAATATCGCGATAATCGCGATGACCACCAACAATTCAATGAGGGTGAATTGCTTGCAACAATTGTTGCAAGCTCCGTACGGAGCGCGACCACGATTCACATTCATAAATAAAATCTCCTTTAATAAAAACGCTCATTACATCGTTACAAAATTTTTCTGCTGTGTAATATAACACACGTTCAGAGTGATTGCAATAAATTTTCACAGCTATCCCATAAAAAAATACCCGCGGCGAAAAAGCGGGCAAGGTAGTTTGAGCGTGACTATTGAGTAAATAACCTCCGAAAACGCTCCGCTTTAAGATCGCAACGATGAATTTTAAGAATTTTTGAGGACTTTTGAAATTGGCACATAACATCAATATGCATAATCCCAGTGCTTCCGCGCCACCTTTGAATTTTTGGTTGAAAGTCCATTGGTTCCGGCGGAGTTGGTCGAACGGAAGAAGTACGGCGCTTCCTCTTTCAAAAGTTCAACATGCCCGTCCCAGAAAGCAACTGTTGCCATTTTATTGTGCGGGAACACATTCTTTGTACTCCAATAATAGCGGGTATTGGCAACACCGCTACCGCTGGGCTGACGGGACACCTCCACCATGATGATCTTCTGCGCCGGATTGCGGAGCATCATGGTGTTGGCACGTTTGCGGTTCCAAAAATCTTTTTGGCTCCACTGCGGCCACACATAAAAGTTGTCACGGGTGGGATTATTGAGCAGCGGATGTTTGAAAGGCTTGGGACAAGTGAGGATCGTCGGCTTGTTAAATTCGACCCCGGGAGTTCCTTTGGTAATACCGTAACTGCGGAAAGTCGTGTTGTAATTGCGAAGTGCCATCCACGGATACGAAGAATAACCGGCATGGTAAGGCAAATATCCGGCGTAATCTTCAGCATATTGCAGCTGATAAGAGACAAACTGCTTGAGATTGCTGTTGCAGTTGGAGGCAAATCCCCGTTCCCGGGCGCTGTTCAACGCCGGAAGCAATATCGCCGCCAATATTGCAATAATTGCAATAACCACCAGCAATTCTATCAAAGTGAAATGGCTCGCGGGGAAAGGGGAAAAACTTCTTTTCACGGGAAAAGAGGTTTTTCCCCTCTCCCCGCACCCCTCTCCTCTTTTCAAGAAAAGCGGAGCATTTTGCTGCTCCCGTTGGTCGCAGCGTTTGAAAAAACTCAGTGGTGAACCAGAAGTACCTGCCAACAGTTCAATGAGGGTATATTGCTTGCAACAATTGTTGCAAGCTCCGTACGGAGCTCGACCTGACTTACCATCCATAAAAAAAATCTCCCCTGATAATAAAAAACATTCACATTGTATCGTTGCAATACAGTATAAACAAAATTTAATAAAATGCAAGACTTTTTCAAAAATTTTTCAAAAAAAAGTCACAAATATCCCATAAAATCAGAAAAAAAGCTTGTTTTTTTCAATTTTTTCAGCGGAAGAAAATTGGATTTGGAAAAAGTGATTTTGTCAGATTTTGTTTTGCGAAAAGCAAAACGCGCGTACGCAATGCGCCGCGCCACCAGTGGAAATGCGTTCAAAATGCTTTGTCGCGACCGGCGGATGGATCGTGGCGCAAGGTTGGGGGTAAATCAAGGCGAAGCTGAAGGACCCGTCTCCGCAGAAGCTCCGCCGTGGCAAGGTGCTATAATAAAATCCTACAACTACCATTCTCAAGGCATGAGCAAGGCGTATGCCTGCGGAATGCCGCAGAGCGAGGTCTCCGAAAAATCGACTGCAACCGCCGAGTGCGAAGCACGAGCGGCGAGGCGGCTCTTCCGCCGCCGCAGGGAGATTTTTTGAGTATAAAAAATTCACCAACTACCATTCTCAAGGTATGAGCAAGGCGAAGCCGGCGGAATGCCGCAGAGCGAGGTCTCCGAAAAATCGACTGCAACCGCCGAGTGCGAAGCACGAGCGGCGAGGCGGCTCTTCCGCCGCCGCAGGGAGATTTTTTGGAGAAAAGGCGCCGCCGTTGGTTGTTCTGATGGGACAGCTGTGAAAAAAAGTTCCAAAACTTGACTTTTTACCCAAATGGCGTTATATTTTTAAGATGTAATATTGCTTGAAAGGTTTTCTATGAGTGACGAAGTTGTAAATACCAGTAATTATGGCGATGATGCCATTATGACCCTCTCGCCGCTGGAGCATATCCGGCTGCGCCCGGGTATGTATATCGGACGGCTGGGCAACGGTTCCCATCAGGACGACGGTATTTATGTGCTGCTCAAGGAGATCATCGACAACTCCATCGACGAATTTATCATGGGATGCGGCAGAAAAATCGAAATCGCTGTCGATGTCGAATCCGGCAAAGTTTCCGTCCGCGACTATGGACGCGGTATACCGTTGTCCAAGCTCGTGGATTGTGTCTCCATGATCAACACCGGCGGCAAATACAACAGCGATGCCTTCCAGTACTCCATTGGCATGAATGGTGTCGGAACCAAGGCAACCAATGCCCTCTCCTCCTACTTCAAGGCGCGCAGTGTCCGCGACGGAGAATTCCGGGAAGCAGAGTTTTCCCGGGGCGAACTTACCTCTGACACCTCCGGGAAATGCGAGGAACGCAACGGAACCTATATCGAATTCATCCCCGACAACGAAATGTTCCCCGACTACAAATTCAAAATGGATTACGTGGAAAAGCGCATCTGGATGTACGCTTATCTGAATGTCGGACTTTCTCTCCACCTCAACGGGGAGCGTTATTATTCCGCCAAAGGTCTTGCTGATCTGCTGGAAACTGAAACCGGCGATGAACGGCTTTACGACATCATCTATTTCCGCAGCAAGCAGCTGGAGTTTGCGCTCACCCACAATGACAACTACGAAACCAGTTACTCCTTCGTCAACGGTCAGTACACCAGTGACGGCGGGACTCACTTGTCAGCATTCAAAGAGGGTGTACTCAAAGGTATCAACGAATATTCCGGAAAAAGTTTCAAAGCTGATGCCATCCGGGACGGCATGATCGGCGCAATCGCAGTAAAAGTCAAAGAGCCGGTCTTTGAATCCCAGACCAAAAATAAACTCGGCAACACCGACGTCCGCGGTCCCATCGTTTCCACCGTCAGCGCCGCCGTTGCCGATTATCTGCACAAGCACAAAGAGATTGCCGACATCGTTATTGACAAAGTGGTACGCAACGAACAGTTCCACAAGCAGACGATGGAGTCCAAGAAAAAATTCCGGGAAACAGCTCAGAAAACCCGGCTCCGCATACCGAAATTGAAAGATTGCATGTATCATGTCGGTGACAAATGGCCGCGCAAAATCGAACCCAAAGAGACGATGATCTTTCTCACTGAGGGTGATTCAGCTGCCGGTTCTCTTGAAAAAAAGCGCGATGTCGATTGTCAGGCGATTTTCGCGCTCCGGGGAAAGCCGAAAAACGCTTTCGGCGAAACCATTGAGATGATTTACAAAAACGAGGAACTCACCTTTCTCATGCAGGCGCTGGGGGTGGAGGATTCCACGGAAAATCTGCGTTATGACAAAATCATCCTGGCAACCGATGCTGACGTGGACGGACTGCATATCCGCAATTTGCTGCTGACCTTTTTCCTGTCGTTTTTCAATGAACTGGTACTCTCCGGGCATTTGTACGTTCTGGAAACGCCGTTGTTCCGGGTGAAAAAAGGTAACGATATAATTTATTGCTACAACGATGCCGAAAGGGATAAAGCCGCCGCCGAACTCGGCAAGTGTGAAATCACGCGCTTCAAAGGTCTCGGTGAAATTTCCCCGGATGACTTCGGAGAATTCATCGGCGAAAACATGCGCCTTTCGCCCGTAACGCTGGACAATATGCACGGCGTACACGATGTGCTGAAATTTTACATGGGTGAAAATACCCCGGAACGCAAAGAGTATATCATGAACAACTTGGAGGTCGTGGATTATGAGTGAAGATTTTGACCCCCAAATCGAAAATCCCGTTGAGATCCCGGAAGAGGAAAATGATTCTGCCACGTTAGCCAAACAGAAGCAGGGAACCAACGATTACTTCCGCAAGATGATCGACCGTAACTTCCTTGATTATGCAAGTTACGTCATCGGTTCACGCGCCATTCCCGATGTGGACGACGGACTCAAGCCGGTTCAACGCCGTATTTTGTGGGCGCTGTACCGGGTTTACGACGGCAGAACGCAGAAAGTAGCCAATATCGTCGGCAATACCATGCATTTCCATCCGCACGGAGATGCCTCCATCGGCGATGCACTCGTGGTGCTTGCCAACAAGGGCGGTGTCATCGAGAACCGTTTCCGCGACCGGAAGACCGGTCAGGAGAAAACTGAATATCTCAACATCCCCTACTTTATCGTCAAACAGGGTAACTTCGGAAATATTCTTACCGGCAGCCCCGCCGCCGCCGGACGTTATACGGAGTGCGGTTTGACCAAACTCGCGCACGAGACGATGTTCAACAACGATATCACGCCGTTTGTCCCCAATTACGACGGACGAGAAGAAGAACCGGTCGTGCTTCCTGCCAAACTTCCAAGTTTGCTGATGCTGGGAAGTGACGGTATCGCCGTCGGTATGTCGACGTGCGTACTGCCGCACAACTTCAACGAACTGCTTGATGCCGAAATTGCCGTACTTCAGGGCAGACCGTTTGAACTTTATCCCGACTTCCAGCAGGGCGCGCTGATGGATGTCCGCGAATATGATGACGGTAACGGCAGGATCATTCTCCGGGCAAAAATCGATATCGAAGGGCGTGACCTCATCATCCGGGAGATTCCGGCAAGCTGTACCTCCGAATCGCTGGTGGCATCCATTGAACGCGCGGCGGAAAAGAACAAAATACGAATTTCCAGTGTGGATGATTTTACCACTGACCACGTTCATATAAAGGTCACGCCCACACGCGGTTACACGCCGGAACAGACGTTGCAGGGGTTGTACATGTACACCGATTGTTCCATCTCCATATCTTCGCGCATCGTGGTGATATGTGACCGGAAACCCGTGCAGATGAGCGTAAGTCAGGTTCTCCGGCGCAATGTGGAAAAACTGGTAGGCTATTTGAAGCGGGAATTGGAAATCGACCTCGACCGGCAGAATGAACTGCATCACGCCAAAACGCTCGCTCAGATATTCTTTGAAAACCGTATCTACAAAAAGATCGAAGAGTGCCGCAGTCAGGAAGATGAATACCGGGAAGTCCACGCCGGACTGGCACCGTTCCGTCACTTGCTGCTGCGCGATGTCACCAACGATGATATCGACAAACTTCTGGCGCTTCCGGTGCGCAGAATCGCCCGGTTCGATATTGAGAAGAACCAGCAGGAACTGCGCGAGATCGGCGAAGAAATCAGGAAGATACGTCACAAACTTTCACATCTTATCGACTATACCATCGAAGTGCTCTCCGACATAAAGAAAAAGTACGGAGCCAACTTCCCGCGCCGGACTGAAATCGAAAAAATCGAACAGATCGACCGCAAAGTTGCCGCATTGAACAATATCAAAGTCGGCTGGGACCGCAAAAACGGTTACGTCGGAACCGCAGTCAAGAGCGATGACACCATTGTCTGCAACGAATATGACCGTCTGGTCTGCATCGAAAAAAGCGGAAAATACAAAGTTATCCCGATGGTAGCGGACAAACTTTTTATCGGCAAGCTGTATGATTTCCGCAAATACGATGCCGATACGCAGTTCGGTATCATCTACAAAGAGACCAAAACCGGAAAATATTACGGCAAACGCACCAGTATCGGCGGTTTTATTCTGGAAAAAGAGTACACGCTGTGTCCGCCGGGATGCAAACTTGAACTTATGACCCCGCGTGCGGATGCAATATATTTGTGGACTGAAGAGGATGCAAGGGGCAAAGTTACCACCCGTGAAATCAATCTTATGGAGTTCCCGGTGCGTGCGCCCAAAGCGCGCGGTTTCCTCATCGGCAACAAAAATATGACCAAAGTTGTCCACTCGCGTTATCTCACCGACGAAGAGATCGCGGCACTGGTGATGCCGGAAGACCCGGAAACAGATACTCAGGAAGAGGAAACTGATACCGATACCGATACCGGAGAAAACACGCCGGAAATCGAAAACATTCCGGAGACAAAGGAAGAAAAAATCCCCATTCCGAAAGAGATCATGGCGATCGTTGCCGCCGCGAAAGAGTCAGCTAAACGCGCCGCCATCAAAATAGAGCAAAGCGATACCGCAGCAGCATCCCCTGCCCCGGCAAAAGAACCCGCCCCGGCAAAAGAACCCGCCCCGGCAAAAGAACCTGCCCCGGCAAAAGAACCTGCCCCCGTGGAAGAACCTGCTCCCGTGGAAGAACCCGCTCCCGTGGAAGAACCTGCCACCGTGGAAGAACCCGCCCCCGTGGAAGAACCTGCCCCCGTGGAAGAACCTGCCCCCGTGGAAGAACCTGCCACCGTGGAAGAACCTGCCCCCGTGGAAGAACCTGCCCCCGTGGAAGCACCTGCCCCCGTGGAAGAGACTCCTGCCGCACCGGTGGAGGATAATATTCTGGAACTTTCCGGCGAACCCGATACCGTCAAGCCGCGTAAAAAGCCGCAAACGCCCGCTGCTCCGCCGCCCAAACCGCCGGAAGAAGAGGATTTTGGCATAGTTCAGCCGGAGTTCGGCTTCTGACTAAAATGAAAATATCAAAGGAACAACTCTCCTGGCTGTTGTACGATCCGGCAAATGCCGCGTATGCGTTGATCGTGCGTACCGTTTTTGCACCGCTGTTTCTGGGTTATTGTGCGGCGGGAATTTACACCGATTCTCAAGTTACATCCTATTGGAGTATCTGCGCCAGTGTCGCCGGAATAGTTGCCGGAGTGATCTCCATACTCTGCGGGCCGTGGGCAGACCACGCGCAGAAAAAACGCTTTATGGTCATCATCGCCACGCTGAGCGGCGTAGTGTCAACGTTGGGCTTCATACTTCTTCCCGGACAAATGCCGCTCATGGTTCTGGCGTTGAGCTTTACCGGATTGATGAGCTACATGATCGCCAACAGTTTTTATGATTCACTGCTGCCGTGTATCGCCGCGCCGCAGGAACGGGATTCGCTCTCCTCAACCGGATATGCCTGGGGTTATGCCGGAGGAGTCGGCTCGTTCCTCCTCTGTCTGCTGCCGGTGTTTTTGCTTCAGGCGCCATACTCATTTTACTGTGCTTTTGCCATTGCCGCCATCTGGTGGACTATCGGTTCCATACCGTTGTATAAAAATGTCCGGGAACGGTCGCAGGCAAGCGAACCACGCAAGCTGACTGAGACATTCCGTTTCATCTTTCAGGAGAAAAATATCCTACTCTTTCTCATTGCCTATTTTCTCTACATCGACGGTGTCGGAACGATTCTGCTGGCAGCAACACCGCTGGCGGACGGACTGCAAATCTCTGCCGCCAATTTGCTCATCACCATTCTGGCGCTGCAATTCATCGGTCTTCCCTGCACCATAATTTACGGCAAACTTGCCAAACGTTTTTCCGCCCGTACGATGATCGTCACCGCCATTGCAATATATATTCTCATAGCACTGCTGGTAACGGCCATGTCCTTCTGCCCGTCATTGAAAGTCCGGCAAATCATCTTTATCGTCTGCGCCGCGCTGATCGGAACGTCGCAAGGCGGCATCCAATCGCTGAGCCGTTCCATTTTCAGCCGGATCATCCCGGCGGAACGGGCGGCGGAACTCTTTGCCGTCTACAACATTTTCGGAAAATTCACCACCATCGTGGGGCCGGTATTCATTCTTATCGCCACCGCCGCAACCGGAAGAGCGGAACTGGGTATTACTATGCTGATTTTGCCCTTTATCCTCGGCGCACTGCTTTTGCTGAAAGTAAAAGTTCCCAATGCAAGCAAGAGGTGACCCATGCTGACCTACATCATCAAAAGGATATTGCTGGCACTCTTTACCTTGTTTATCATTCTCTTTACCAGCTATGCCCTGCTCCGGCTGGCGCCGGGAGATCCGTCACGCAGTGATGTCATGGGCGGCGGCGACAGCGCCGGTATGCTCAACACCCGCGACAACCAGCTCAACTCCAATGTGTCAATGAGAGAGCAGCTCGATTTGGACAAACCGCTTCATGTCGGATTTTTCCGCTGGTTCAAAAAAATCATCACCGACGGCGATTTCGGCACATCCGTCACCGTCGACCCCGGCAAACCGGTGACTGAACTCATCGGAGAACGGCTCGCGGTAACGGTCAAACTCAATCTGTGGGCAATCATCATCACTTATTTGTGCGCCATTCCCATCGGGGTATTCACGGCAGGGAAAGAGGGCTCTTTTGCTGACCGGGCGGCAGAATTCGGACTGTTTGTATTGTACTCACTGCCGGTAATGTGGGCGGGATTGCTGCTGCAATCGCTGTTGTGCGAAGGCGGAACCTTCCCCATCTTCCCGCTGAAAGGTATCACTCCGGAAAATCCGGAACATCTCTCCATCTGGCAGCTGCAGTTGGAAACGGTACGGTGTTATTTTCTTCCGGTATTGTGCTTGTCTTACGGAGGATTTGCCGGACTTTCCCGCTACACCCGAACCAGTATGCTTGAAGTTTTGCGCAGTGATTTTATCCGCACCGCCCGCGCCAAGGGGGCAACTCCCGGAACAATTCTCTGGCGCCACGCGTTCCGCAACGCACTTATTACCATGATAACGCTGTTCAGCGGAATACTGCCATCGCTGGTTGCCGGAAGTGTGCTGGTGGAACACATCTTCAACATCCCCGGCATGGGATCACTTTCTTTGCTGTCGCTCTCCAGCCGGGATTATCCGCTGCAAATGGCATTGTTTGCCTTTTCCGGAGCGCTCACACTTGCGGGGCTGTTCATCAGCGATTTGTTGTATATGGCGGCGGATCCGCGCATACGTTTGGATAAATGACGGCGGCGCCTCGCGGGCAATCTTACGGGCAAATCGGCGGACTCATCCTCGGTCGAGATATTATGAGAGACACAAGAGGTCTCTCATTTTTTCTGCCAAAAAACAAAAAAGTGGTTTGCCTCTTGATAAAAATGGATTTATTTTAAATCCGAGAACAAAACGAAGTCGCAGTGCGCTTCAAAAAATCAGGAG
>JAFTRX010000003.1 GCA_017462015.1 Lentisphaeria bacterium | reverse complement strand
TTTTTTTCGGCGCGCCAGCCCAATCCGCTACTCACTCCAAACGCTATTGTCGGACGAGTCCGACCTGTCCGACTCGTCCGACACTCACTTCCGCTCCAAGTGGCGCTCCCGCAGTGCGTCAGCCACTGGCAGCTTACGCCAAGGCGAGAGTGTAACTGGTGGATTCAGTGCCGTCCCAGTCCAGCTTGAGCGTGTAAGTTCCGGCGGCGGAGATGATGTCAACTTCGTTGCCTTTTTTGTCGAAAAGCGTGAAGTTTTCAACTCCGCTGACACAAAGCTCTTTGTCGACATCGTTCTTGCTGACGGTGAACTTGATATAGTCCACGTTGTCAGAACCACCATTCCAACTGCCGAGCCAGCCGGTGTAATCTCCCGCCTTCAAATCCCACTTGACCGCTTTTTTGACACTGTCGTCGCTGTTTTCGTGTTTGGTGGTGCGGAAACCTTCGGCAGTCGCGCCCAAATCAAGAACGCCATTTTTATTTTCCAGCGTTTCGTAAACGTCGCTTGCGGCAACGATTTCACCTTTACCGGAGATGAAACTCCGGTCGAAGTCGCAGGTCAAAACGAGCGTACCGTTGTTGACGAACTTGTCTTTAGCGCCCTCTCCCATATCGACTGCCCCCAGAGCCAAAACCGCATTTTTGTTGATGGTCAAAGTATCGTTTTCATCGCTTCCAGTGTAACTGGCGATAGCGTTGAATCCTTTGGAGGCGGTGACTTTGTTCATGCCGACAATGCTGCCGACAGACGCATTTTCGAGGGTGACACTTCCGGCGGCTTTGAAAGTTTTAACACCTTTTTTCAGCGTGTAAGAGTCTCCGAGAGCGATTTCACCAACGGTACTTGCCGTCAGTTTCACCGTCTTAAAGCCGCTGATGCTTTCCACATAAGAACCGTTTTTCAACGTGGCAGTACCGCTTGCAGTGTAAGTTTCCGTGCGGGTAACGGTGTCGGCAACTCCGTCAATGTATTTTTCACTTTTGGTGATTTTGACATTGGAGTTGACCAACTCACCGGCAACACCGTTATCAAGAGTAACGGTCGAGTAACCGGAAATGTTTCCGGCAGTTGCGTTGGTGACGGTAACTTTACCCGAAGCGGCGACAGTTTTGGTGTAGCTGATATTTTCTGTGACCACACCTTTTTTCTCCGAGCGCTTCACGGTTTCAGTCAAGTTCTCTTTGCCGCCATCGACATTGCCGACAGCGCCAGTCACATTGACGGTCGCAAAGCGCACCAGATCGAGGTCAGCAAGGGCCGCTGAAACGTTGACCGTATTACGCGGGGCGGAGGTGGTTTTGCAGGTGTAAGTCCCCTTCTTTTCGGTGGCGACAGCCTGAACCGCACTGCCGTAAAGCGTGTCGATTCCGGCAAGGTCAGCACTGGAATTCAAGGTGATTTTGCTGTCGAGCATCACAAAGGAAGCCCCTTCCCGTTTGTCCGCTTTCACAGCGCTCAACTTGGTAAAAGCGTTGTTGAGATACTTCAACGCTACGCCGTCCTGTTTTTTGCCGACCGTGTTTTTGCTGGAAAAGCTGCTCTTGATAAAGATATATTTGCTTCTCACATCGTCCGCAATGCTGTCGATTCCAGTCACTTCGTACTCAACCGTTTCCGAAACATTGCCGATGCTATCCACCGCCCGGATGTAAAGGGTGGTGTTGCCGGTGACGGTAATGTTGGGAGTACGGTTGAAGGTCTTGACGAAACTCTTGTTGTCAAAACAGTACTCAATGGGAGCATCGGAAACTGCGGTGATGGTAACGCTGGTCGTCACAAAGCCGGGGGTCGTCACGCTGATTTCCGGAGTAACGGGCGGCTCTTTCTTGATATTGTTGACTTTGTACTCTTTTTTGACACTGTTTCCGGCACCGTCAGTGGCGCGGAAGGTGATGTTTCCGTTGGCGGTCATCACCACAGAACCGGTGTACGTTTGCCACTCGCCGCCATCGATACTGTACTCTTGGGCAACCAGTTCCGCATTGTCGGAGAACTCTGCCGTAACGGTGACATCTTTGTTGGTCATCATAGTGATGTCAGCTTTGACATTGCTGATAACGGGAGCAACTTTGTCGATTTTGTCGACAACCACACTCACTTTTGCGGTGTTGCCAGTAATATCGACCGCTTTGAAGTAGACTGTACAATTATCCGTTACTTCGACCGATGTTCCATCGAACCACGTTTTATTATCAAAACTGTACTGCACACTTTTCACACCGCTCAAATCATCAGAAACTGCTGCCGACACTGCAACATCGGCATGACTCCACGTTTCCGGGACACCGGAGATGATAACATCCGGAGCAGAACGATCGATATTGGCAACTTTGTAATCGCAGTATGAAACATTGCCCCAGTTGTCCGTGGCTTTAAAATAAATCGTACAATTTTCATCAACGCTTGCTCCGTAACCGTTGACCCATTCGCCGTCATCGATCCGGTACTGAACGCTTTTCACTCCGCTGCCCTCATCGGTAACGTTGACCTTTACCGCAACCGGCTCCCGGGTGTAGCCGGAGGAAGTCGGATGGATAATGGTTATCACCGGCTTTACCGTATCAAAGTCACCGATGACAAAGGAATCATATCCCACATTTCCGGCGTTGTCGGTAACTCGGGCATAAACGGTACAATTCTGTTCCAGATTGATTTTTTCCTGATAAACGAACCAAGTCTGTTCATCAAAACTGTACTCGATGGAATGGATGCCGCTTGCGGTGTAATCATTGGCTTTGAGCTCAAGAGTTTTTCCGCTGCGGTGAAACAGAGGTTTCGGCGCAGACTTATCAATATTGGAAACTGTACAACTGGAAACCTCACTCTGCAAACCTGCGGCATTGGTTGCGATCATGGTGATTTTACAATTTTTGTCAACGGTAAAGGGCGCAGTATAAGTTTGATACTTGCCACCGTCGATGCTGTAAGAAACAGTGACTCCGGAGGCAACTTCCCCAACAGAGACGGTGACACTTGTATTCACCCATTCGGTAGTTGAAACACTTATCACCGGAGCTTCGGGAGTGACGTTTCCCACCACATAAAAATACAATTTACCGCTGTTGAAATCGAGGGAATAAATGGCATCGCCGACAGCCACAGCGCCGTTGTTGGCTTTGAGCGAACACAGCTTATTTTTACTCTCATCGTAAACAGTGACAGATGCGGTGAAACTGCTGACATTGGCGGCAAGGAAATAAACACCAGCTTCCTGACTCCCGGAAACAGTGATGGAGTAAACTGGTTTGTAAGTTGCAGTAGCATAAGGAATTATACTTCCAAAATCATTTATGAGGAAATCATCTTCCGGGTTCATTCCGGCTACAGTAAAATCCCAATGCGCATTGCGTCCGGCTGAGACTGTGGCGCCGGATTCAATGAACAATCTTCCCGAATGGGTTCCGGACATAAACATCTTGCCCCCGGTGCGGACAACCGTATTTCCGGCGCTGGCGCTGCCATATACCGACATCACTCCGCCGGAACTGACGATGGTATCAACGGCCAAAGCGCGTTTGGAAATCACCATTTCTCCGCCGGAGCAAATTACCGCAGAACTGGTATATCCGGCGCAATTCATACTGCCGCTGTTGTTGATGACCGTATCAACAGCGCTGCCGCCGGATGAAATCTGTAACCATCCACTGTTGACAGAAGTTTTACTGATGAAACCGCCGCTTTCGACCCTGGTGTACTCAAATAATTCCGTATTGTAAGCCGCGCCTCCGGAAAAGACGGTCATCCAGCCATTAAGAGTTGTATCCTGCGCGATACCGCCGGAATAAATGTCAATATCAGCATCATTCAACGTCGTTTTGCTGACGTATCCGCCATTGAAAACTTGAATTCCGCCCTGTGAAAAAACAGTAGTATCGACCACAATTCCACCGGACATCACGCACATGGAAACATCTCCGCGCATTCCGGAACAAAGTGCCGCATGAGAAGCCACTCTGTCATCATCACCAGTGTGACTGCTGTAATAAACACCGGTCAGCCCGTTGGCAAAAGTTATGTATGCCGTATTATCCATCGACAGCGAACCGACGATCGGAGTCCAATTCACATTCAGCGCACTGCCGCCGCTTCCGACCGACAAATAACCGCTGCCGACATCGATATTTTCGGCGATACCGCCGGAACTTACCGTTAAACGACCATCATCGAGGAGGGTCACATTACAAACTTTTCCTCCGGAAAAGACATTGACCTCTCCCCTGTCTCTGATGGCAATATCCTGCAAAAAACCGCCATAGGAAACGCACCACTCATTGTAGCGGTCAAGTACAACATTATCGGCAGCGGAAATATTGTTATGGGAAACGGAATCAAAACTCAAATCTTTATTAAAACTGACTCCCTGAATAAATCCTCCGGAACTTACCTTTAAAGAAGAGATACTGGTAGAGTCGTCGAACTCGATACCTCCACCGCTGAATACGGTGACCTTCACGGCGGATGCGGCATCTGTCAGGAGCATCGTGCCGTTGGAATAGATGGTGGTATCAGAAGCGATCCCGGTTGAAATCACATGCATATATCCGGAGGAGACCACCGTATTTTCCGCCGTACCGGAGACATAAAGACAACCGCTGGAATCGACCACCGTCTTCCGGGCGACACCGCCATTTTCAACTTCCATATCCCCTTTATTCACGGTGGTATCGCTTGCCACGCCGCCGGAATAAACCATGACAAAATCATAAAGACCATTCAGAACGATTCCGGAACTGACCTGACCGCTGGAAATGTAATAACCCATAAAAAACGATTTCTCCTGATATTAAACATTTTGCACTTAATATACTGCGGAAAAATCGTTTTTACAAGCGGCAAAGCAATATTTGCCGACACAGCAGGTCACGAAAAGTTTGCGCCCAGAGCCTTGAAGTCGGAGATGAATCCGGGGTAAGAGACCGGAATACCTTCGGCGTGTTCGATCACCGTTTCACCATCCAGACACATTCCCGCGACCGCCAGAGCCATGGCGATACGGTGGTCGTTGCGGCTGTCGACCGTTGCCGGATGCAGTGTGCCGCCACGGATAACCATGCCATCGGGCAGCTCGGTGATGTCGGCGCCCATTTTGGTCAGCTCTTCAGTCATAGCGGCGATGCGGTCAGTCTCCTTGTTCCGCGCCTGAGCGACATTTACCAACCTCGTTTCGCCGGGGATAAGTGCGGCGGTGGCGGAAATTATGGGCAATGCATCGGGCGTGGAGTTCAAATCCAGTGTAACGGGATGCAGTTTTGCTCCGCCGGAGACGGTACAGCATCCGGCTTTGCGACTGATAACCGCCCCCATTTCTTCGTAGAAATCAAAGACCTTTTTATCACCCTGCGCATCGGAAAAGTCCAAATTAAGTATATCGACCCCATTTCCGCACAGCGCACCTGCGGCGAGCGCGAAACAGGCAGTGGAAAAATCTGCCGGGATAACTTTGTCAAATGCCGGGAAGCTCTGCCCTCCGGGGATCTCCCATTTGAGCATATCCTCCTGCATCGTATAATCGATCCCCAATTCGCTCAACCATCTTGCAGAGATACCGGCGTAAGGTTGTTCAAAAAGATAATCCAACGTGAGCGTGGAACTCTTTTCCGCCGCCGGGAGCGCAAAAAGCAGCGAAGTCAGAAACTGCGACGTTTTGCCTTCGACTTCCGCACAGCCGCCTCTGACCGGACCGCACACGGTAAAGGGGCAATGCCCGTCCGCCGACTCAACTTTGGCGCCCAGCGCCTCAAGAGAGCTGAACAATCCGGTCATCAACCGCGTCCGCAGTGACTCATCTCCGTCAAAGGTGACAGGAAAATCCTGCATTGCCGCAAGCGCGGTCAACATCCGCAATCCGGTTCCGGAATTGTTCATATTGACCACACCGGCAGGCTTTTGGAGTTTTCCTCCCATGCCGCCGATCTCCCAACGGTCGGGGAACTCAGCAACCTGAGCGCCGAAAAGCCTTGCGGCATCCAGAGCTGAGCGGGTATCTTCGGAATCCAGCGGGGCGCGCAAAATACACTTGTTACAGCTTTGAAGCGCGGCGACAACGCCCCGGATGGTGTGCGACTTTGAACCGGGGACGGCGATCGTCCCCGCCAACGTGGATTTACGGACACGCAAAATCATTTCAAATATCCTTCGAACAAAATCACTTCTGCTTTTTCAGTTCCATTGCCCGCAACTCGGAGCGGCGGATTTTGCCGCTGGTGGTTTTGGGCAGAGATTCGACAAAGTCTATTTTCCGGGGATATTTGTAAGGAGCGGTATGATTTTTCACATACTCCTGGATCTCTTTCTTGAGTTCGTCACTGCCGACAGTACCTTTGGTCAACACGATGACCGCCTTGACCACCTGACCGCGAATTTCGTCCGGAGAGGCGATAACGGCACATTCAAGGACGTAGGGCAGCTCCATGATAACGCTTTCGATTTCAAACGGTCCGATACGGTAACCGGAGGATTTGATAACATCGTCCGTCCGTCCGACATACCAGAAGAAACCGTCCTCATCCTGCCACGCGGTATCGCCGGTGTGATAAACGCCGTCATGCCACGCGCTGGCGTTGAGTTCGGGAGCGTTGCGGTATCCCTGGAAGACACCGCAAACCTGATTTTTCTCAGCATAGATGACGATTTCTCCGGTCTCGCCGGGTTTGACCTCATTGCCGTCGGGATCGACCAGCCGGACATCGTACTGCGGGGTGGGCTTACCCATGGAGCCGGGTTTCGGGTTCATACCGGCGAGGTTGGCGAGGGTGAGAGTAGTTTCGGTCTGACCGAAACCTTCCATCATCTTCAATCCGGTAGCTTTGAGGAACTGCTGGTAAACTTCGGGGTTGAGCGCTTCACCGGCGGTACAGACATTTTTCAAACTGGAAAGATCGTACGCCGCGAGATTGTCCTTGATAAAGAAGCGGAACATCGTCGGCGGCGCGCAGAAAGTGGTGATCTGATGCTCTTTAAAAAGAGTAAGCAGATCGTGCGCTTCGAAGCGGTCGAAGTCGTAGGTCAACACTGCCGCTTCGCAGAGCCACTGACCGTAAATCTTGCCCCAGAGCGCCTTGCCCCATCCGGTATCGCTGATGGTGAAGTGGATACCGTCCGGATCGACCTGCTGCCACCATCTGGCGGTAACGATGTGACCCAGCGGATAGGTAAAGCTGTGTTCGACCATCTTGGGATAACCGGTAGTACCGCTGCTGAAAAAGATCAGCATGGTATCAGAGGCTTTCAAATTGGCAGGACGCTTGAACTGATCGCTGTAACGATCGATGTCATCTTCCAGTTTGCGCCATTTGTCGCGGGAAGAGAGAGTTTCACCGACCATGATGCGCTCTTTCAGCTCCGGATAAGTGTCAGCGGCTTCGTCGATGCAATCGAGGATGTGGGCATCATCGGCGGCGACAATAGCTTTAACTCCGGCAGATTCAAAGCGGTAGGAGAAATCCTTCGCCGTAAGCTGATTGCTGGCGGGGATGGCAACTGCGCCGAGTTTGTGCAGCGCGTTGATAACCGTCCAGAAGTGGTAGTGACGGCGCATGACGAGCATCACGCGGTCGCCTTTGCCGATGCCGAGGGAGGCAAAATAATTTGCAGCGCGGGAACTGGAAACGGAAATATCTTTGAAGGTCAGCTCGCGGCACTCGCGGTTGCGGCTGAGCCACTTCATCGCCAGTTTATCGGGATAGTTTGCCGCCATCACATCGAGGACATCGTAGGCGAAGTTGAAGTTGTCCGGATAGTGGAAGTTGAAACTCTTGAGATAACCGTTTTCATCCAGAGTTTCATCAACAAAGTTGTGATAAAGCAGACGGCTTTTTCCGGGAAGGACGCTCTTGACCCCCTCTTCGTTCCGGGCTTCCGGAGCGGGGGTGCCGTGGAGAGCTTCTTCACCGCCGTTGATAACGATGGCAAGAAATTCACATTCATCACAATCGACCGCAACCATACCGTGGGGATGGCTGGATTTGTAATAGATGCAGTCGCCCTCTTCAAGAATCTCGATTTTGTTCTCCATCTGGACTTTGAGTTTGCCTTTGAGGATATAGTCGAACTCATGTCCGGGGTGGGAGGACAAAGTAATGGGAGTATCGGGCTTCTGGCTTTTGGCTTTGACCACAAATGGTTCAGCGTTGCGGTTTTTAAGCATGGCGGCGAGGTGGAGATATTCAAACTCCTCGCGGCGCTTGATGGGGATACCGCTGCCGGAACGGGTGATGGTGTAAAAGGAAAGCTTGGGGCTTTCGCCTGAGATCAGGACACTGATATCGACACCGAAGCGGCTGGCGCAGCGCTGAAGAAAGGTAAAGGAGCTGTCAACATCGCCGCTTTCATGGGCGAGATAGTCCGCTTCGCTGATGCCGGTAATGGCTGCCATCTCAATAGCCGGAATGTTGAGAATATTCCGGATCTCGCGGATTCGTCCGCCGATCTGCTTGAGTTGCTGTTCCAAATTCCCGGATTCGACGCTTGTGGAAGACATTTTTCACTCCTTGATTTATGTTCAATTTGCATACACACAAAAACAATCTATTAAATATAGCGCAATTTTTAAAAAAAATCAATGCAAAAACTGTAAAAAATCAATTTTTTCACTCTACAGTCGGACAAGTCGGACAAGTCAGACAAGTCAGACAGAACAGTCTGTCGCGCCCGGCGGATGGATCGCAAACGACTGTTTTTATTCTTGACAAATCACACTCTCTGTTGTATATTTTTAAAGTAATATGAATACAATTTTATTTGGAACATTAACAAATGAAACGTCCATTGAAAATTTATTTTGCCGGAGACTTGTTTGATGCCAGAACTTTGGGAGGGAATCTGCTTCTGGCAAGAGCCATTGAACGCGTATCAGCGGGGCGTTACCGGGTGATGCTTCCGCAGGACGGGGAAAGTGAAAACGCTCTCCGCACCTCCCGGAACATACGGGATGCTGATTTCAAACTGCTTTTCAGTTGTGACATCATCGTTGCCAACTTTGACGGCAGCGATCTGGATTCCGGGACAGTGGTGGAGTTTTGTTTTGCCAAGATGCTGGACATCCCGGCGGTATTGATAAGAACCGATTTCCGCAAAGCCGGAGATGGCGATCTGCCTGACGGTGAACCGTGGAATCTTATGTGTTCGCACTATCCGCGCACCGAAGTTCTCAACCTCAACGCAATGGAATATTACCACCGTTTCAAAAACGAAGACACCGCCTTGTTTCTGAACCGTTTTTACAACACCATCGCGCAGGAGGTATGCTCCAAACTGGACAAGGTCACTGCGGTTCCGTCATGGCTGAAAACTGCCGACTTGCTTTCCGCTTATCTGACGGCTCAAAAAGCCATCGGCGCAGAGATATTTTCCGGAAAAGATTTGCAGAAACTGCTTGAAGAAAAAACCGGTTCAATATACAGCCAATGTTAGTGTGATTTGTCAAGAATAAAAAAAGCCGTTTGCAATCGGCGGATGGATCGTGGAGCAAGAAGCGCCCGCGAGGCGCCGCCGTCGGTCGTTTTTTACATGACAGCTGCAAAAAAAAACATCTTTTTTTTCCCCACACCTTGACAACAGCATATTTCCGTGCTAAATTCTGTAACGAAATAGTATATTAATATAAAAAAACGAACCCACGGAGGTAAAATCATGGCAACTTTGCTGATTGATAAACTTTACGACTACGCTGATTTGACGATAACCGATAACGAGCTTTATGACTTTCTCATTTTGCCCGAAGCAGACGGCATTTCAACTGCCGGACAGATAATCACCATTGACGGTCAGAGTACAAACATCGCTTACAGCAGCAATCTGGAATCTTTCTGTATCTCCGTCAAGGGCAGTTCCGGAACTGGAAAACTCTCTATCGGCGGCAATTATTTGAGTAAACCGGCATCTAGAGTTTATATGACATCAAAAGATTATCGCAGCGGGTGGATAGAAGACTTTGTTGACAACCCGTGGATGAAAAATCGTATTAACGTAGGCAATCAATACAACCTCTATCATGTCCAGTTTAACAACAACGATACCAGCGGTGCAATCAACTTCCACGGCAGCAACAACTCTCTGGTTCTCACCGCACAGAACGGTGCGCAGAATGCCGACATTTTCCACAATTCGACAGACGGACAAGATGTAAAAAAAGTCGATGATTACATCTACATCAAGTCCGATGCTTACGGTATTTACAGCGACAACATTTCCGGCACTTACGCAATAACAGGCGCTCCGTCAGCTCCTTACAAAAACACCATCGCTCACACCATCTACGCCACCAACAAATTGACCGTGGTCTCTGATCTGGCAGGTTTTATTGAAACCAATGTTGCCGGACTCCACACCGGCTACTATTACAAATCCGGAGATAAAGTCGTCATCGGCAACGACTCCAACAACAACAATATCATCGGTGCCGGTGTCAAAGCGGATACTCTCGTTTTGAACGGCAATTTCCGCGCCGTGCTTTACACAGCGAACGACAGTGAAACCTTTGACAACGCTCTGCTTGACCTTGAGAAAAACACTCCGGAGGGCAAAGTTTGGGAAGGTTACAGCGAGGCCCGGAAAGTTTACGAATTCGTCGCCCTTACTGACAAAGAAGACAACCCGAGCGGCGCCGATGATGAAGATATGGAAACGGAGGAGCCGGTCATCCCCGGAGAGCCGGTCATCCCCGGAATGCCGGAAAAGGAATATTTCAAAGGAGATGCAGAATACGGCGTCACCGGAACCACCATCGCAGGTTTCGGCTCCCCCAACGCCAGCAACAACAAAATCAACAGCTACGGCATCTGGACCGATACCAGTTTGACCACTGCCGACAACACCATCTGGGCGGGAACCATTGTAGCTGTAACCAATGATGTCAACATTTTTGCAACTTGCGATTACCTTGCCGCCGGTAAATCTGAGGATCGCAAGGTGTTCAGTGCCGCTGCCGACAACAACGAAATCAGCGCTTACGGTATCAAATCTGAAGGCAGCATCACTATTACCGAAATGGGCACGTTGAAATCCGACGACCGCAACGATGGTAATGGTACAGAGGATGTCAGCGCCAGCATCAATATCTCCCTCAATGACAATGAAGTTTATGTCCGGGCAAAGAATCAGAAAGATACCAAGGCAAATGCAACTGCCTCAACCATGCTGACTGCCGCCGGTATCGATGCCAAAACACTTACTCTCGGCAAAGTTTCCGACGATGTTATTATCGACGTTGAAGCAAAAAACAATAAAATCGAACTCATATCCGCGCATTCCGGCAATGTCGCCGGTTCCGGATTGAATGTATATGGTATCAATGCCGATACTGCAACTTTAACCCATTTTGATGGTAATATCATAATCCGGGTGGAGGATACTGATTTTTCAGTTTCTGTAGGAAACGGTGATCCCGGCAGCTACGTCAATGTCGCAATTGGTATCAACGCTTCCAAGCTGACCAGTACCACAAACTTGTACGGTGACATCGATGCAAGTGGTGATGGTGGTGTTATCGCCATCAATGCCAACACTGTCAATATCAAAGGTGTTATTGACACAGATATGGTTGCCGATACATTCGGTATCTATACCACAAACATCACCGCCGATGCTTTCACCGGTACTATTATGGCAATGCATGGTATCAATGCCAATGGAACGCTCAAATCCACCGTTACCGATGACATGTTTGATATTACCGGTAACATTATTAGTTCCAGTTGCGGTATCGTTAGTGCAAATGCCCTTAACATCCGTGTTTCCGGCATGATCAACGCAGACAACAAGGCAATTTACGGCGATTATTGTTTCACCTCCAATGGAAACACCGGTATCGTCAGAGAAGGGAAAAATGATGACATTGTGGAAATCGCCGGTACCGCCGACATCGTCGGTAATATCGACCTCGGTGCCGGTCTCAACACCATCACCATCGACAGCAATGCCCGTATCGTGGGCAGTGTTATCGCCGGTGCCGGTGAAGTCAATATGTTCTTCAACCTCAACGCCGACACCAGAGGTGACGGCAAAGCCACCATCACTGCCCGCGATTATGAACCGCACGACGATGACAAGAGCTTGAAAGACTCCATGACCTTCACCGTCAACTGCAACTACGCTAAAACCGGAACTTACAACCTCTTTGCTTATAACTTCGATGCCAGAGAGTTTTGGGACAACGGCCGCCAGATCGCCTTCTCTTATCATGGCAACAACGTGATGCTTACGCTGGATTCCAACACTCTTTCCGGAACAGCAGAGATCAATTACACCACCCGCGAAGGCGAAAATGCCACATTGGAGCTTTCCGCCCAGTTCGTTTGGGACGGCAATCAATCCGTCATCTCAGTCACCGTTGGCGGTTACATCGAATCCGCCGCCGCGCTGGTCTGGGATTACACCGTGGACACCCTGCCGGAAGTTCCCGGCGAAGAGGCCGCCCCCGCTGAACCCGGCGAAGATGTGGTCGAAGAACCCAAAAATCCCACCATCACCGAAAGTTACGATATCGAAAAAGAGACCGTCACCATCAAATGGGATGGTGTCATTGCCGAAAATTACGGACTTGCCTCCGTTGCCGCCTACGAAATCGAATATATCCTTTACGATATCGATGGCGAAGCACTCGGTCAATCCATCGTCGTCCGGCTCGATGGCAGCAAATCCTCTTTCGACATCACCGGCGTTGCCAACAACACCATACTCGAATACCGTATGCGCCTCCTCGGCGATGACAGCGCCAACGCCGTTACCGGTTGGAGCGATTACCGCACCATCGGCAAAGACCAAATTGAAGAAGGCGCTCCCGGAATTTCCACCTTCTTTGACAAGGACGCTTATGAGTTTGACGAAGACACCCTCACCAGTGACGTTATCGATGCCAACCCCAAAAAAGATACCACCGGTGTCGTCGCCGCTATCGCCGAACTCTCCTGGAAGAATATCAAATCCACCCATCCCATCCGCAACTACGTGATCGAATACTGTTCACTGACTGAACAACTGACCATTGAGCAGGTGCGCGCCGAAATGGAAGCTGCCGGAGAGGAGTTCATCTCCCTCTCCGACTACATCGCCAACCATCTGGAAATGGATTACACCAAGCTCGTCACCGGTACTCAGGTCGCTGTTTCCAACTTGCAGAACCAGACCTACGTCTACTGGCGTATCCGCGCCATCGACTCCAAAGGCAATACGAGCGAGTGGGTTGCCGGTGAAACTTTCCGCGTCTGGGCAACCGATGACAAGACCGATCCGATCTTTGTCGATACCGAAAGCACTGCCGCCATCTGGTTCAACTTCCCCGATCAGGCGGTCACGGCTCCCGATACCGAAAACAAAGATACCCTCTACTCCGCCACCCTCGGCTGGAACCATGCCACCGACAGCGAAAGCGGTGTCCGCGCCTATATCATCACTCTCACCGATGACAAGGGCAACAAAAAGGTCGTCGAAGTCAACTCCGAATCCATGGAAAGCCACTCTTTCGCCGTCTGGAACGACACAGGAAAAACCCTCGACCAGAACTTCAAGTACCAGGTCAAGGTCAACGGTCTCACCCTCGATGCCGCAATCCGTATCGATGAAGACGGCAACGTCTCCCTCGCCTGGAACAGCAAAGAGGATATCAACGGCGCTGTCACCATCGAACAGTTTATCGATGGACAGTGGGTCACTTTCAACACCCTTTCCGCCGATGCGTTCACTCTCGAAACCTTCGACTTCAGCGCCGTTATCACCGGCTTGAACAAGGCTTCTTACAGCTACTACATCACCGCCATCGACTACTTCGGCAACGAAGTCGATGTCAAAAACTCCATTCAGGGCGCTTTTGACTCCGATATCACCAAACCGCTTTTCGATACCGGCGATGTCACTTTCAAGGAAAACTTCGGCTTCTCCAGCCCGGAAAACCTCCTCGAAAGCACCACGCTCCAAGGCTCCATCATCTGGAGCGGTGCGACCGATGCCGAAAGCGGCATCCGCAGTTACGTCATCAAACTTTCCACCAACGGCGGCAAGAGCTTTGAAAAGACCTTCGACTTCGCCGTGACTGATCTCGAAGAGAACTGCAAGACTCAGATCACCCTCACCGGACTCGCCGCCAACGCTGAATACACTTACAACAACGAAACTTTCTACTCCGATGCCAAAGGAAATCTGGTCATCCTCGCTTCCGGAAACCTCACCGGCAAAACGATCGAAGTTTCAGGTACAAATTACGCAGTCACCCATGACAATTCCGTCATCTGTTACTCCATCGACATCGCTCAGCTCGGCTTGACCAATCCGGCGTACACCTATTTCATCTACGCCAAAGACTACATCGGCAACGAAAGCAGCAACTATCTTTCCGGTGACCTCATCATCACCGACAAGGGCGCTCCCAGCTTCATCACCGACAAAACCGAAGTAAACGTCGCAACCAAAATCGTCAACGACGGTGAACGCGATGTCGTCACCATCACCCCGACCATCGAATGGACTGCCGCTCAGGATGTCGCCGGTGACCTCGGCGTCCGTTACTACGCCGTCTTCGTCCGCGCTCAAGGTTCCGATGAATGGGGCGAAGCGGTTTACACCGTCAAACATGACAACAAAGTCATGGATTACTCCTGGACTGCCGGAACTGAGTTCGATATGCAGGTCTATGATTATAAGATCGTTGCCTACGACTTCTTCGGCAAGACCGATACCATCACCGGCAACTTCGGCATGACTGATATCGAAGGTCCCACCGGTAGTTTCTCCGACTTCAACAGCAGTGTTGATGCCAATTATACCGAAATTATCGAAATCATCGAAACTCCGGTTCTCGACGAAGAGGGCAACCCGGTCATGGAAGATGGTCAGCCCAAAGTCGAAATCGAAGAGAAGATCATCGGCACCAAACTTGAGAATGCTTCCGTCAATCTCAGTTGGAGCGACAACTTCAAAGACGACTCCGGCGTCATCTACAAAGTCACCGTCTCCGCTGACAAGAACCTTTCGCCGGATGCCAATACCTACACCTTCTGGACCACCAGCACTGGAACAAAGTCCATGGTGTTCAGCAGCGATACCACCGGCCGCCCGGTCAGCATCTTTGAAGATATGAAGACCGTCTACTGGACTGTCGAAGCCTACGACACCCAGTACAACGCTTCCAGCGACCGCAAGGGCGACGTCCAGAGCTTTGAGTTCAAGAACAAGTATGACAAATACATCGTTCTCGATACCAAACTCTCCGCCCCCACCAACGTCAAAGTCGATACCAGCGATATGTTCGACGGTGTCCATTCCGGCGTTATCGGTGTCACCTGGACCGATGCCGAGACCCCCATGGGTATCTACAAGTACGAGGTCAATGTCTATGACGAAAAGGGCAAGAAACTGCTCTTTACTGCCGATACCCTCGATCTGGATAACAAACTCGGCACTGACATTTCCAGCAGTGTCACCGTCTCCGGCAACACCTTGAGCATCGCCGACCTGCGCCGCTTCCTCAGCACCGTCTCCATCGCTGACGGAACTTACAAACTTTCCGTCACCGGTTACGATGCCTCCGGCAACAAAGCCGAAAGCGAAAAGGTCGAATTCATCCTCGATACCACCCGTCCCACCCGCGTTGCCGTTACCGAATATTTCGCCGTTCCGGACAACGCCGGTGACGACAAGTTCTGTAACCTCGTCGTCCGCTGGGAAGCCGCTTCCGATGATTACGGCATCGACCATTATGTCGTCCAGTTCCGCAAGAAAGGCACGGAAAAATGGTCCAGCGCCAATGTCACTGGTACTGAGTATATCCTCAAGGGTATCCCCGAAGGTTCCGAAGGTTATGAGTTCCGCATCTACGCCGTCGACACCCAGAACAACGAAGGTGTCGAATGGCCCAACGATGAAGTCGTTACCGTCAAACCCGTTTTCGACAAGTACAACGACTCCATCAAGCCGGGTCAGGCTACCGATGTTACCAACTCTTTCGATGACAACGGCCGCCTCATCGTTGCCGATACTGTCGGTCAGGGCGATACCGCCGATACCTTCAGCATCAAAGCCAAAAATAGCATGGCGTTGACTCTGACCACCGATGACATCGGTATCAGCATCGGCAAAAACCAGACCGTCAAACTCAATATCTATGAAGGCAACTCCTCCAAAGTCTGGAAGAGCTACACCATCAATGCCAACGGACGCGTCTTCGCCGATTTGCTGCTCAACTCCAACACCACCTACACCTTCCAGGTGGTCAATACCAAGTCGGCGGACAACGTTTCCAACTATGAGTTCGTTCTCGATAAGACCGAGCTTGACAGTTACAACGGCGACGATACCGTCGCTCTCGCCAGAGAAAACAAACACCGCTTCGCTATTGACGGTATCTACGCCAGTACGAAAAACTGGGTCGGTTACGGCGACAGCGCGGATTATCAGATCCTCGACCTCATCGCTTCTGGAAAATACACCTTCACCTTGAGCGATGTCGCGCTTTCCACCAAACTCACCATCTATGAAGTGTTGGATAACGGCAAGCTCAAGAGTCTGGGTTCCGTCACCGCCAATCAGGCAAGCTTCAATGGCGTTACCACCAAAGAGCTGCTCCTCGACAAGAATAAAGAGTATGTCATGGCAGTCACCCCCGGCAGCAGCAAGGCTCTCGGTTCCAGCTATGAAGTCACCGTCAACCAGACCGACAGCTACACCGCCGCCACCACCGATGATGATGTGCGTTCCATCGCCAAAGGCGAAGCGACCAAACTCATCGGCAATGGTGTCAGCGACTGGGTCGGTTTCGGCGATGCCACCGATTATTACCGGCTGGAAGTCGGCGAAGACGGCGGCGTTTACAACTTCACCGTCAACCACGACCTCGGTTCCGATGAAGCGTTGAAGCTCACCGTTTACGAACTTACCGCAGTCGATGACGAAGGCAACGTCAAGAGCTTCCGCACCGTCAAGAGCATCACGCTCGCCAATACCGCAGCTTCCATTGCCACCGGTTCGTTGTATCTCAAGGGCGACAAGGGCGGCACTTACTTCGTGGAAGTCACCGCGACCGGCGCCGCCAAAGCGCTCAACAGCGATTACACTGTCGTTGTCAACGGTTACAACATCGCCGACAAGCTGGCGCTGCCCGATACCGGTGCCGATACGCTTGAGGATGCTGTCGCGCTGAACGGAACTGTTGAAGGCTGGGTCGGCATGGGCGATGCCAATGATTACTACACCTTCAATCTGACTGAAGGCGGCGAATACACCTTTACCTTTGACAACATCAACGGTAACAACATCACCGCCACCGTAAGTTACATTGATGCATTCACCGGCAAGACCGTAAAACTTGCCAATGTCACCGGTACGGCAAACGCGGACAACCTCGTCTACTCCCGCGAATTCACCGCAGAAGAGATCGAAGCCAGCCTGGGCAACTTCTTCATTCAGGTCAGCGCCAAAGGCAAAACCGGCAACTCCGATTACACGCTCAAACTGGAACAGAACCTCAACATCAACGGTTTCAACCCCAGCGATGATGACCTCTCTGGCGCGCCGGAATTGAGTGTCGGTGTTCCTGTTTCCGATTGGGTCGGCATGGGCGATGCCACTGACATTCGCCGCATTAACGTCACCGAAAGCGGCTTCTACGACCTCGCCGTCAGCAATGTTGCCAATCCGGTCAAAGTCACCGTTTACGAGAACGGCAAGAGCATGGGTACGCTCTCACTCTCCGCCGGTAAGGACAGCGGTTCCATCACCGGAATGACCTTTGTCGCCGGAAATGAGTACTTCATCGAAGTCACCGCCACCGGTGCCGCCAAAGGTCAGAGCAGCAGCTATGATCTGGTTGTCAACTCGCAGAATCACGGCACTCTTGCCAACGATGAAGCCAAATCCGGTACGGTCGGCCCGGCGGACAAGGTTGATGGTTACATCCTCGACATCAAAAACCCCGGCTTCTACACCTTTGAACTCGACAATGTCAACGGCAACGCCATCAAGTTCTCGGTCATCGACCCCGTTACCGGCAAAGCTGTTGCCAACCTCACTCCGGCTGCCAACAGCACCGCCGCTGCAATCACCTGCGAGTTCACCGCTCCGGGCGAATACATCGTCAAACTCGAAGGCACCAACAAGGCAAAAGAGTCCGATTATGAACTGACCGTCATCGACCGCAATGCGGAAGTCCTCGCTGATGACGACAGCATCAACGAAACGTTGCCGACCTTCAAAACTGAGTACAGCGGCTGGACCGGTCTCGGCGATGTGATCGATTTCGCCAAGATCGACCTCTCTGCCAGCGGTTCCGGCATCTACGATGTCACGCTTAACGTTGCGGACAACAACGCCAAACTCACCGTCTACGAAGTGGTCAACGGCGTTTCCAAAGCGATCAAGAGTGTCACCGCTACTCAGGCGAAAGCCGGAGCGCTGACCGGTCTGCTCTTCAACGCTGATAATGAATACTTCGTTTCGGTTCAGGTCGCCGATGGCAAGGGTAAAAAGGATACCAACTACACCGTATCTCTGGAACAGACCGTCAAGTCCCAGTTGGATACTGATTCCGCCGAAGCTCCGGTGGTAATCGCCAACAACACTTATGATGCCGATGGCTGGGTCGGATTCGGTGATGCCTCCGATTATTACCAGTTCGCGGTCAACGGCACCGATGCCACTGACATTGCCATTGTTCTCGGCGATTATGACAGCGACATCACGGTCACGCTTTACCAGCTCAGCGAAGAAGGCAGTTCCAAGATCAAGAGCTTTACCGTCAACGCCAAAAATGCGGATGTGCTCAACAATTATCTGCTTGATGACGGCAGCTATCTGCTCGAAATCACCTCTCCCAAGGCGGATAAAGGCGCGGTCACGGAATATAACGTCAGTGTCAACAGCTGGAAGTTTGAAGATTATGTCACGGCTGACAACACCGTTGCCAAAGCCGCCGAGTTGAACGTTGCTGATACTGTCAGCAGTGCCGTGTGGAAGACCGGCAGCACCAAGGATGACAGCGTTGACTTCTACAAGGTCGTGCTGGAATCCGATGGCTGCTACATGTTCGACCTCGCCGGTACCAGCGGTAACATTTCCTTCTCCATCGGTACTCTGGATGCAAAGGGCAACTTCAAACAGCTGCAGAAAGTTTCCGGTAAAGCCGGTGTTGCGGATATGACGTTGGCACGGGAGCTTGCTGCCGGAACCTACTATCTCAAACTGGAAAGCAGTACCAAAAACAGTGCTTCTCAGTATGAGCTTTCGATTGAAAACAACACGGCGAAAGTGAACAGCGAAGACAAAGCCACCTTCAGCAGCGCAGATGACACCTGGAAGCTGGTTGCCAATGACACCTCCGCCGTCCGTTACACCAATAATGAGCTGATTGAAAACTGGGTCGGCTTCGGTGATGCCGTGGATGTGTTCACTATCAGAACCGATGAAAACGGCGTTCTCGTCTTCCAGGGCAGCAATGCTGAAACCATTGAAGCGATGCTGGAGAAAGATATCACCTTGACTCTGGCTGATGTCAACGGCAAATCTGTTGCGTTGACCTTCGATGCGGCTCTCGGAGAATATGTTTCCAAAAACATATTGCTGGCAGATACCGATTACTATCTCCAGATCAAGAGTGCTGACAGCAAAACCGGCGATACCGCGTTTGCCATCACCTTCAACTGCAAATAAGTTGAACATATCGAATACCGGGCAGGAGCAAATCTCCTGCCCGTTTTTTTCACGGAGAAAAAATTATGTCCTACCTTGACGATGCAAAGAATTTTGAATTGAACGAGACCGCATTCCATCTGGGATTTCTGCCGACAGAGCAATCCCATCCCGCAACCGCCGCGATGGATGTCGAATTTAAAAACTCCACTTCCGCCGGTGTGCGCACTTTGCAGCGGGTTGACCGCGATGTGCAAAAAATGGCGGAAAAGATGTTTACAACTCCGGAATTTACCAAACTTTGCGAAGCGATATATTCAACGATCACCACCGGACATACAGTGGTGTTTTCCGGATGCGGCGCCACCGGAAGATTAAGTATTCTTCTGGAAGCAATGTGGCGCAAAGGTTGCCCCGGTTACGCCGATCAGGTCAAAAGCATCATGACCGGCGGTGACTATGCGCTGGTAAAATCAGTGGAATCCTTTGAAGATTACGCCGTATTCGGCGCACGGCAAGTCCGTGATTTGGGCATGACACCGGATGATTTGCTCATTGCCATCACCGAAGGCGGGGAAACCAGTTCCGTTCTCGGCACGGTCAAAGAGCATACCTCAAAAGGCGGCAAAGCTTTTCTGCTTTTCAACAATCCGGCAGACCTTCTCCGGGAACATCTGGAACGCAGCCGGGAGGCGATCGACAATCCTGCCGTCACGGTGCTTGATCTCTTTTGCGGCCCGATGGCACTGGCAGGTTCCACGCGGATGCAGGCGACGACCTGCGAGCAGTTGATCGCATCTGCCGCGCTGGAAACTGCGGCGGCACGCATTTACGGAGCAGCCTCCCCTGCCCCGTTTGCCGCCGGATTCGCCGCTTTACTGGATGCATTGGAAAGTGACAACTGCGTGGAAAAACTCGCCGCGCACATCGATTTTGAAGCGAAAATCTATTCAGCTGGCGGCAGAGTCACCTATTTTGCCGACGAATATATGCTGGATCTTTTCACCGACACCACAGAACGCAGTCCGACCTTCATGCTGCCGGGATTCCGCCGTATCGATGATGATACGCTGCCGGAACCGTGGGCGTTTGTCCGCAATCCGTTGTATTCCAGCGCCGATACCATCCGCCGCGCACTGGGCAACCGGGAACTGCGTTGTCTGAAGTGGACAGCGCTGGACTACATTGCCATGCATGCGCCGCAGAAGTTGGTTGACAATCCGCCGCAAATCGGCGCCGAAGATCTGGTCAAGATTCCGGTCGGCAACGAGTATCTTCCCAGCCGTTATGAAACCGGACACGATGCCGCCGTACTTTTCGGTTACAATGGAGTTCCGGCGGAGCTGGAATTTGCCGCAAAAGTACAGGCAGTGGATTTCAAACATTTCCGCAACATGGATGCCGGTTGCGGCAGAGTGCCGCGCACCAGATTGAAAGTTTTTGAACATCTGGCGGTGAAATTGCAGTGGAACACCATCTCCACCGGTACCATGGTCAAACTCGGCAGAGTGCGCGGCAACTGGATGAGCCACGTTGCCATATCCAACAAAAAGCTGATCGACCGGGCGATACGTTTGATCTCCGAACTGGGAAAAGTTGATTATCACACCGCGTGCGTGGCGTTGTTCAAAGCGGCAGAAGAGCTGCCGCCGGGAAGCAACGGCGCGGTAATGTACGCGTTGGATAATATCCCGGATTGAGATACAGCGCCTCACGCACCAATTACATCAACGGCTGTTGCAAAACTTTGATGTCTTGCAACAGCCGTTGTCCATACATGCCGTCAACTGTTATTTTTTGGCAGCGAGCATGCGCAAATCACTGCGCTTGATCTTACCGCTGGTGGTTTTGGGCAAATCTGTCACAAACTCTATCCGGCGCGGATATTTGTACGGCGCGGTATGAGTCTTGACGTAGTTCTGGATCTCTTTCTTCATCTCATCCGTACCGACAGTGCCGCGGGTGAGGACGATGAACGCTTCCACGACCTGACCGCGGATCTCGTCCGGCGCACCGACAACGGCACACTCCAGAACGTAGGGCAGCTCCATGATAACGCTTTCGATTTCAAACGGTCCGATACGGTAACCGGAGGATTTGATAACGTCATCGGTACGACCGACATACCAGTAATAACCATCTTCATCCCGCCACGCGGTATCACCGGTGTGATAGAGACCATCGTGCCAGGATTCAGCAGTCTTATCCGGCGCCATATAGTAACTGCGGAACAAACCGCAAATCTCATCCGGGTTGCAGCGGACAACGATTTCACCGGTCTCGCCGTTCTTCACCGGGTTGCCATCGGGATCAACCAGCTCGATGGGGAACGCCGGAGAGGGCTTACCCATGGACCCGGGTTTCGGAGTCATGCCGCGGAAGTTGGCAAGCATGACTGTGCTTTCTGACTGACCGAAGCCTTCCATCACCTTCAATCCGGTCGCATTGTAGAACTGCTGGAAGACTTCGGGGTTGAGAGCTTCACCGGCGATGGTGGCGTATTTGATGCTGGAAAGATCGTAGTTTTCCAGATGTTCTTTAATAAAGAAGCGGTACATCGTCGGCGGCGCGCAGAAGGTGGTTATCTTGTTCTGCGAAATCACCGTCATGATATCTGCCGCATCGAAACGGTCGAAGTCATAGACAAAAATCGCACTTTCATTGAGCCACTGACCGTAGAGTTTTCCCCATGCCGCTTTCGCCCAACCGGTATCACTGATAGTCATGTGGAGGCCGTTGGGATCGGTATTCTGCCACCATTTGGCAGTGATGATATGACCGATGGGATAGGAGAAGCTGTGTTCAACGATCTTGGGATAACCGGTAGTACCGCTGCTGAAGAACATCAGCATCGGATCGGTGGCTTTGAGATCAGCAGGACGGGCGAAGGTATCGCCGTGCTTGTCATATTCCGCGTTGAAATCGTTCCATCCGTCACGCTGACCGTTGACGATGACTTTGATTTCCAGAGACGGAGAATCCTTCTCCGCCGCATCGACGTAATCAGTCACACCGTCATCGGCAGTGGCGATGATCGCTTTGACACCGGCAGCGTTGAAACGGTAAACATAATCTTTGGTCAAAAGCTGATTGCTGGCAGGGATAGCGATAGCGCCGATACGGTGCAGTGCATTGATGATGAACCAGTACTGATAATGGCGCTTCAAAACCAGCATCACACGATCGCCTTTTTTGATTCCCAAACTGGTAAGATAATTGGCGGCACGGCAACTGTTGAGCGCAATATCAAAGAAGGTAAAGTCGGTACGGTTGTGATGCTTGTCGACCCACGCCATCGCAAGCTTATCCGGATATCTGACGGCAAGCGCATCGACCACATCGTAAGCGAAGTTGAAGTTTTCCGGACAATTGAATTTGGCATTGATCAAATGACCTTCTGCGTCCAGAGTTTCAGAGACGAACTGCTGACAGAGACGCTCACCGGCATCGACCTGCTGCGGAGAATTGACCCGGTGCGGAGCTTCCGGGGTCCGGGCATCGCCCTGAATGACGATAGCGAGAAATTCACACTCATCACAATCAACGGCAACAAGACCGTGAGGCTGATTGCTGTCATAATAGATGCTGTCGCCTTCGCTCAAAATTTCAGTTTTCTCCCCCATCTGCACCAGAAGTTTTCCGCGCAGAACATAGTCAAATTCCTGACCGGGATGGACCGAAAGCGGGATCGGCTGACCGGGAAGCTGCGGTTTGGCTTTGACAAACAAAGGTTCAGTGATACGTTTCTTGAAATCTGCCGCCAGCTGACGGTAGACGAATTCGCGGGAACGCTCGATGGAAACACCGCTGCCCGAGCGGTTCAGAGTGTAGCTGGAAAGCTTCGGGCTTTCGCCGCGAACAATGGCATTAAGGTCAACGCCAAGCTTTTTGGCACAATCATAGAGGAACGAAAAGTGGCTGTCTACCTCACCGGTCTCATGAGCGATATATTCCGCTTCGGTAACACCGGTTACCTGAGCCATGGTCGCAGTAGAAATCTCCATAATCGTGCGGATCTCCCGCAAACGTTCACCAATCATTTTTGCCTGACTTTTCATCAAATATACTCCCGGTATTTTTTAGCATGTTTCAATTATACATTCATTCGCTATAATATATCACAATAACTGCTTTTTTTCAAGTCATCAAACGCATTACAAACAAATATATCCACGCTGTGCCACAGCTATCCCATAAGAACAACCAACGGCGGCGCCTCGCGGGCAATCTCGGGCGCAAATCGGCGGATTCAGCTTCAGTCGAGATATTATGAGAGACACAAGAGGTCTCTCATTTTTTCTGCCAAAAAACAAAAAAGTGGTTTGCCTCTTGATAAAAATGGATTTATTTTAAATCCGAGAACAAAACGAAGTCGC
>JAFTRX010000042.1 GCA_017462015.1 Lentisphaeria bacterium | reverse complement strand
TTCAATTTTTTTCAGCGGAAGAAAATTGGAGTTGGAAAAAGTGATTTTGTCAGATTTTGTTTTGCGCGAGCAAAACGCGCGTGCGCATGCGCCGCGCCACCAGTGGAGCTGCGTTCAAAATGGTTTGTTCGCGACCGGCGGTAATATCGCGACGCTATCCGGGGATTTTGCAAGAGAGAAGCGAGGGGAGTGTACGACTGTACTCGACCCGAGCGGCGAACGCCGCAAGGTCCGCGGGAGCAAGCGAGATTGCCGCCGCAGGTCGTTTCCTCCTGATGGGTATGATATTCTTCACAAAAAATGAGAGAATATATTGGAATAATGCAATATTGGAGCTATATTATATAATCGACAATATTTTCAGGAGTTTTTAACGTCTATGCAAGTGCTTTTTGTCTGTACCGGAAATACCTGCCGCAGTCCGATGGCGGAATGTTTTTTTGCCGCCGAAATCACCCGCAGGCAGATAGACGGAATAAGAGTGCGTTCAGCCGGAACTGCCGCTTGCACCAACACTCCCATGAGCGCACAGGCACAGGAAGTCCTGCGCGAAAAAGGCATTGATGCAAGCGCCTTCCGCAGCAGCAGATTAAGCGTGGAACTCATCGACAGCAGTGACCTTATCGTCACCATGGGCGCTTCCCATGCTGAAGCCATCTGCCGCGCCCTCCCCGATTGTGCATACAAAGTCAAACGTTTGCTGGACTTTTGCGGCGGAGGCGATGTACCGGATCCTTACGGCGGCAGTGTGGATGATTACCGCAGTGTGTTCAATGTTATGCAGCAGGCGCTGCTCACGCTTGCAGATATGATCGAAAACAAAAAAATTTCAATATAATCAGGTGTTTATACAATCTTTTTGAAAGGAAAAGACCATGAAAGAAATCACTGACTTCAAAGCAAACGGAATGACCATCGCCGTCGCCGCCGACCACGGTGGTGTCGAATTGAAAAAGAGCATCATTTCTGCTCTTGATGCCAAAGGTCACAAGGTTGTCGACTTCGGTACCGATGCCGCGGCCTCCTGCGACTACCCCGATTTCGGCGCAAAAGCCGCTTTCGCTGTCGCCGACGGCAAAGCTGATGCCTGCGTTTTGATTTGCCGTTCCGGCATCGGCATGAGCATTGTTGCCAACCGTTACCACGGTGTCCGCGCCGCGCTGGCATTCAGCGAAAAGAACATCCAGCTCGCGCGTCAGCACAACTGCGCCAACGCGCTCGTTATCGGTGCCGATGACACCACTGCCGATGAAGCGCTCAAATTGCTCGACCTCTTCCTTGCCACGCCGTACAGCAACGCGGAACGTCACACCGCCCGTCTGGTCAAACTCGAACAAAAGAGCTATGATGACATCGCCGCCGTCCGCGTTGCCGACCCGGAAATCGCCGAACTCATCGATGCTGAAGCCATCCGTCAGCGTGACGGTATCGAATTGATCGCCAGCGAAAACTTTGCCAGCTGCGCCGTCCGCGCCGCGCAGGGTTCTGTCCTCACCAATAAATACGCCGAAGGTTACTCCGGCAAACGTTACTACAACGGCTGCGAATTCATCGACAAAGTTGAAAGCATCGCCATCGAACGTGCCAAAGCCCTCTTCGGTGCTGAAGCAGCCAACGTCCAGCCCCACAGCGGCAGCGGTGCCAACCAGGCGATCTACACTGCGCTCTGCCAGCCCGGCGATACCGTTCTTGCCATGAGTCTGGATCACGGCGGTCACCTGACCCACGGTCACCCGCTCAACTTCTCCGGTAAACTTTACAACATGGTTCCCTACGGTGTCAACCGCGAAACTGAGCAGATCGACTACGATGAAGTGGAAAAACTTGCTATCGAATGCAAGCCCAAAATGATTCTCGCCGGTGCCAGTGCCTATCCGCGTATCATCGACTTCCCCCGACTCCGTGCTATTGCCGACAAGGTTGGTGCGCTGCTGTTTGTCGATATGGCGCACATTGCCGGTCTGGTCGCCGCCGGTGAACATCCCAGTCCGGTTCCCTATGCCGATGTGGTCACCACCACCACGCACAAAACTTTGCGCGGTCCCCGCGGCGGTCTTATCCTCGGTAAAGAACAGTACATCAAGGCGATCAACTCCGCCGTCTTCCCCGGTCTTCAGGGGGGTCCCCTTGAACACGTCATCGCTGCCAAGGCGGTCTGCTTCGGCGAAGCGCTCAAGCCGGAATTCAAAGCCTATCAGCACCAGGTCAAGCTCAACGCTGCCAAGCTCGCAGCCGAACTTCAGAACCGTGGCTTCCGTATCGTCTCCGGCGGTACCGACAACCACCTTGCTCTGATTGACCTCCGTCCCAAAAACGCCACCGGTAAAGAGGTCGCCAACGCTCTCGATATCGCGCACATCACCGCCAATAAGAACATGATTCCCTTCGACCCGGAAAAACCCTTCGTCACCAGCGGTATCCGTATCGGTACCCCGGCGATCACCACCCGTGGTCTCAAGGAAGCAGAAATGGTCAACGTTGCCGACTTTATCGACCGCGCCGTTGCCGTCCGGGCTGATGAAGCTGCTCTCCGCGCCATCGGTCAGGAAGTCACGGAATTCATGGCCGCGTTCCCGATGCCCCAGTTCTGAGTAATTGTAAAAACTTTTTTGGAGAAAGAAAATGATCGATATCAAACTTATCCGCGAAAATGCGGAAATGCTTCAGCAGAACTGTGTCCGTCGTGGTTATCCCATCGACATGGCAGCTCTGGTCAAACTTGATGCGGAGTGCCGCGCGCTGGGCGTGGAAATCGAAAATCTGCGCAGTGAACGCAACCGCCTCAGCAAAGAGTGCGCCGCCAACCCCGAAGCACGTGAAACCGTCAAACAAATCAAACTTCAGCTCGGTGAAAAAGAGAGCAAATTTGATGCTCTGCAGGAACGTATCCGTCAGGTGCTGATCCGTATGCCGAACCTGCTTGCCCCGGATGTGCCCGATGGCACTGATGATACCGGCAACGTCGAAATCAAAAAGGTCGGAACCATCCCCACCTTCGATTTCCCGATCAAAGATCATCAGCAGCTCGGCGAAGAACTCGACATCCTCGACATCGCCCGCGGTGCCAAAGTTGCCCAGACCGGTTTCTATTACTGGAAGGGACAGGGTGCCATGCTCGCGCAGGCATTCTTCTTCTGGGTGCAGAAGTTCCTCGTTGAACGCGGATTCACCATGTTCATGACCCCGTGCGCCGCCAAAGAGCGCACTCTTTTCGGTACCGGATACCTCCCCTTCTTCGCCGATCAGACCTACAACCTCACCGGCGAAGACCTCGCCCTGATCGGAACCAGTGAACAGACTCTGGTCGGTTACCATGCCGATGATGTCCTCGATGCGGCGGACTTCCCGTTGTGCTACACCGCGTTCACGCCCTGCTTCCGTACCGAAGCGGGAAGCTACGGCCGCGCATCCCGCGGTATCTTCCGCGTCCACCAGTTCCACAAAGTTGAACAGATCATCTTCTGCAAACCGGAAGATTCTGTCAAATACCATGAGTTCTGTCTGGAAAATGAAGAAGCTCTGCTTCAGGCGCTCGGTTTGCCCTACCATGTCGTCAACGTCTGCGTCGGCGACCTCGGCGCCCCCGGTTACAAGAAGTATGACATTGAAGCATACTTCCCCAGCTTCGGCGGATATCGTGAAGTTACCAGCAACACCAACTTGACCAGCTTCCAGAGCCGTCGTCTCAACATCCGTTACAAAGACGGTGCTGAACGTGACTATGTCCACACCATCAGCGCCACCGCCGCAACGGACCGCATGATCATCTGTATCATGGAAAACTTCCAGCAGCCCGATGGAACCATCATCGTTCCGGAAGTGTTGCGCCCCTACACCGGATTTGACCGCATTACTCCCAAAAAGTAATCGTCAACTTCCAATAGTAAAACCTGACGGCGGGGATGCTGAAAAGCACTCCCCGCCGTTATTGCAGTTTCAGAAAAATTTCTCCTCATGCTGACAGAATTACTGATAAAACTCAACATCCGTACACCGGAACAAGTCCAGCGTCCTGCGGTTCGCATCCGTTACGGAATACTCGCCGGGATCACCGGTATTGTCGTAAATGTACTGCTCTTTGCCATAAAATTCACCATTGGTATCCTGGGCAACAGTGTCGCCATCGCCTCTGATGCCGCCAACAACCTCGCTGATGCGGCATCATCGGTCGTGACCGCAGTCAGTTTTAAAATCGCTGCACATCCGGCGGACAAAGACCATCCTTTCGGGCACGGCAGAATCGAGTATGTCGCAGGCGTGGTGGTATCGGTCTTTATCATCGTCATCGGCTTTGCGTTTCTGCGGGAAAGTATTGCCACGTTTTTCAGCAAAAAATCCCCTGAGATCACCAATATTGCCCTGGGAATATTGGCGGCATCGTTGCTGTTCAAGTTGTGGCTGTTTGTCTTTTACCGCAAAATCGGACGCCTGATCGACTCCGATGTCCTCAAAGCGGCAGCGTTTGACAGCTTGAGTGATACGCTCTGCACCACAGCGGTGCTGCTTGCAACCTTCGCCGGACGTTTCACCACGCTCCCCGTGGATGCTGTTACCGGTACGCTGGTCGCGGCGCTCGTCATCACCGGCGGAATAAAACTGCTCAAAGAAACCACCAATCCGCTTCTGGGCGAGCGCCCTGCCCCGGAGGTGGTGGAGGAGCTGCGGGCATGCTTGCTGCAATGCAAAGGAATAAAAGGTGTTCACGACATCATTATCCACAACTATGGACACAACCAGTATTTTGCCACTGCCCATGCTGAAGTTGACCCGGACGGAACGCTCTATTCCGCCCATGACATGCTGGAAGCGGCAGAGATCCACGTTGCCCGCCGGATGCCGATACGCCTGCTTCTCCATTGCGACCCCAGCAACACCAGTGATCCGGAAGTTATAAAATGGCGCGGACGGATGGAGGAAATTGTAACGGCGTGCGATTGCCAGTTCAAACTTTACGATTTCCGACTGAAAACCTCTGACAGCGGCAAACTGCAGCTGCACTTCCACTTGCTCATCCCGCGCAACTACGCACTCACGCAGGATGAACTGCACGCCCGTTTGACCACAGATATAAACAGAACTGCACCGAACGTGGAACTGATTATCGAATTCATCAACAGCTTTGTATAAAGCTGCCTTCTGTACGGCCAAAAGGGCAATCTTGAAATAGTGATGCGAGGCGGTTGCCGCCGAGCGCGCGCTCCTGGACGAAGCGAACCGCCGGTCAACAGCCGGCGGACGCGCTGAAGAAATTCAGCGCGGGCGTAGGAAGCCGAGCACTTAAGCCGCGAGGTCAGCCGATGTAATCGGCTGACCGCAGGCGCTGTAATCGAAGGAAAATACCAGAAAACGTTGCGCGCGACGGGGAACTGGAAAAGAGGGGAGTCCGGCGGGGAGAAAGCCGGAACGGCTGTCTCCCTCCGGCTGGCACGTTTGTGCGCGGTGAAAGCGTTGCTTTGAGAATCGGGTACTCCAGAAAAATCAGCATGCCAATAGACACACTTTATTCCAGCAGTATAGTATTCCTCAAAGGGATTTACAGAGGAATACTTTTTTGGATAAAAACGAGGGTGTTGCAAAACCTAACGTTTTGCAACACCCTCGTTTTTATTTTATTCTGCGTCAGGCGTTGTTTCAAAAGTTGGATTTGAGCGCCCACAAGCCGAGTGCAGGATTGCTGATGTAGAAAATTTCTTCGCCGTTGACAACGTTGATGCCGTCTTTCAGATTGGCGAAATCATATTTTTTCATCATCTCATCCAGATCGCCGTATTCAAAACCGACGGAACGGATCTCATCGGCAGTAACACCTTTGCCCGGGCAGTAGGTGATACGGAAACGACCTTCGCTGGAACCGTGGATCAAGTGCGCCGCAGCACCGAGGTTGTCCCGGAGTTCCTGGTTTTCGGCAACCATTTTGAGCGTGTTGGGCGTGCCTTTGTAACCATACTTGCGGATAAGACGATCGTTTTCGGGGTCTTCGCCGAACTCAACCAATCCGGGGGCAAGCACGATCAGATTGCCGTCATCAGCGATCGCCATACGGGTACGGTAAACCGATTTGTTTCCGAGCCAGGTACTCTTGAATTCTTCCGGATCGAGGTAAACAATGACCTTCTTCAACGGCGCATCCAGCAACTGCAAATTGGTTTCAACGCTGAGTTCAGCCGCCGCGAGGAAGGGATCTTCGCCGGTACCGGCAAAGAAACCGCGCATCGCCATCTTGCCGGTGTTTTCGTCACGCGCCATTACGGTCTGCATGAAGAGGAACGGCAAGTCGGAAAGATAGGTGTCAACGCCATAGTTGAACAGACGGCGAACCGGGCTGTCTGCATGTCCCATGATTTTTTCCAGATTGGACGCCGCGCCGAGGAAGTGCGACTTGTTGATCATATCAGAGCCGCCGATACCGACCATAATGTTTTTGGTATAGTTCGCCATACCGACAACTTCGTGCGGAACGACCTGACCGATGGAGACGATAAGATCATAGTTGTCGTAGACGATTTTGTTGACCTGAACGTTGACTTCATAGTCGAGTTTGCCGCCGGAAAGTTCCTTGATGAAATCACTGGATGCTTTTCCGAGAGTGACAACGTCATTTCTCCAGTCATGCACCTTGAACGCGGATTTCGGAATATTCGCACCGAACATCATCTCCAGCTGGGCATCGGTCATCGCGCTGTGCGTGCCGAGAGCCGGCATGATGTCGATGTGGCAAGTCGGAGCATATTTTTCGTAAATGATTTCCGTAATACGTCCGGCGCAGGAGTTGAGCCGGGTATGATCCGGCGGCAGAAGCAGCATGCGCTTGATCGTTTTTCCGGATTTCTCAATGGCGCTCAGCACCATATCTTTCAATTCGGCATCGGTAACAACAACAGAAGCACCGCCCTTTTGAGTATACATAGCCATAACAGATTATCCTTGTTTTTTGGACAAAACGGCGGAAACATCCAGTTTTGATGTTCCCGCCGTCTTGAATTTACGACCTTAACTTACGCCATGTAAGTTCCGGCGACCGTGGTACCGCTGTTTTCGGTCCAGGCGGTGTGGAAGAATTTACCGCGTTCGGCATCGACACGTTCATAGGTGTGAGCGCCGAAGTAGTCGCGCTGAGCCTGCAGCAAGTTGGCGGGCAGATTGCCGGAACGGTAACCGTCATAGTAGGCAAGCGCGCTGCTGAATGCCGGAACCGGCACACCGTTCATGACCGCAGTGGCAACGACTTCGCGCCATGCCGCCTGGCAGTTGTCGATGACACCGTGGAAGAAGTCATCAAGCAGCAGGTTTTCCAGAGCGGGGTTCTTGTCGTAGGCTTCTTTGATGCGTTCGAGGAACTGAGCGCGGATGATGCATCCGCCACGCCACATCAGAGCGATTTCGCCGTATTTGAGATCCCAGTCGTACTCTTTGGCGGCGAGCTTCATCAGCTGATAACCCTGCGCGTAGGAGCAGATCTTGGAAGCATAGAGAGCTTTACGGACAGATTCGATAAACGCCTTCTTGTCACCGGTGAAGTTGACTTTGGGACCGGTAAGGATCTTGGAAGCGGCAACGCGTTCTTCTTTGATGGCGGAAAGGCAGCGGGCAAACACAGCTTCGGCAACGGTCGGAGCGGGGGCGCCGAGGTCGAGAGCGCTCTGGCTGGTCCACTTACCGGTACCCTTCTGCCCGGCGGTATCGAGGATGATGTCAACGACGGGCTTGCCGGTTTCGGGATCTTTCTTGGCGAAGATGTTTTTGGTGATTTCGATGAGGTAGCTGTCCAGTTCACCGTTGTTCCATTCGGTAAAGACTTCGTGGAACTCTTCTGCAGTAAGACCGAGAACGTTCTTCATGATCCAGTAGGCTTCGCAGATCATCTGCATATCGCCGTATTCGATACCGTTGTGAACCATTTTGACATAGTGACCGGCGCCATTGGCACCGACCCATTCGCAGCAGGGACGGCCGCCGGCAACTTTGGCAGCGATAGCCTGGAAGATCGGTTTGATTTCTTCCCAGGCAGCGGGGTCACCGCCAGGCATGAGGGAGGGGCCGAGGAGCGCGCCTTCTTCACCGCCGGAAACACCGGAACCGACGAAACGCAGACCTTTTTCGGCAAGATATTTGGTACGGCGGATGGTGTCGGGGAAGTGGCTGTTACCACCGTCGATAAGGATATCACCTTTATCGAGGTAGGGAATAAGCTGTTCCATGAGGTCATCGACGGGCTTACCGGCTTTGACCATCATCATGATCTTGCGGGGGGACTTCAAACTGTTGCACAGTTCTTCAAGGGAGTGGCAACCGATGAAGTTTTTGCCTTTGCCGCGACCGTTGACGAAGTTGTCAACTTTTTCGACGGTACGGTTGTAGACAGCGGCGCTGAAGCCGTGGCTTTCCATATTGAGGACGAGGTTTTCGCCCATTACCGCAAGACCGATAAGACCGATATCAGCTTTTTTATCCATTTTATATTTTCCTTAAAATTTTTGGTTGAAAGTCTCAAATCAAACGCCGCTGAACGCCGCGAAACCACCGTCGATGGGCAGAACGACACCGTTGACGAAACCGGCAGCTTCGTCATCGAGCAGGAAGAGCATCGCACCGACGAGGTCTTCGGGGGAACCGAACTTGCCCATCGGGGTGTGGGTCAAAATGGTGTTGCCGCGGGCGGTGAGAGAACCGTCAGTGTTGGTCAACAGCGCGCGGTTCTGGTTGGTGAGGAAGAATCCGGGAGCGATAGCATTGACACGGATGTTCACCTTGGAGAAGTGAACCGCCAACCACTGGGTGAAGTTGCTGATAGCAGCTTTGGCACCGGAGTAAGCGGGGATCTTGGTCAACGGGCAGAACGCGTTCATGCTGGAGATGTTGAGGATGTTACCACCCTTGCCTTCAGCCATCTTGCGGGCAAAGACCTGAGTCGGAAGCAAGGTTCCGAGGAAGTTCAAGTTGAACACGAAACCGACACCGGCGGGATCAAGATCGAAGAAAGTGGTGACGCCTTCAACTTTGGCAGCCAGATCTTCTTTGGTCAAAAACTCTTTGCTGGTAGTACCTTTGGGGTTGTTGCCGCCGGCACCGTTGATCAGGATATCGCAGGGACCGTAAGCCGCAGAGATCTTTTCTTCAGCAGCCTGAAGGCTTTCAAGTTCCAGCACGTTGGCAGAAAGACCCATTGCGATACCGCCTTCGGCGCGGATCTCTTCAGCGACAGCTTCCGCAGCTTCGGCACGCAGGTCGAGGATAGCGACCTTGGCTCCGGCCTTGGCGAGAGCTTTCGCCATAACGCCGCACAACACACCACCGCCGCCGGTAACAACGGCGACTTTACCATTGAGTTTGACTTCCATTATATTGTCTCCTTGACGTTTTTAGAATTCGACTTTGAGAAGAATCCATACTTAGTTAAAAAAACACACTCTTTTAATATATATCACATTTCAAATAATATCAAGCACTTTCAGCCGCAACAGCCATTATTTACCCATTTTTCCAATAAAAAACAACCTGCGGCGGCGCCTCGCGGACAATCTTGCGGGCAAATCGGCGGACTCCAACTCAGTCATGGACGCAAGTCCACTCCTTCGTTGTCGCCTTGATTTACCCGCAACCTTGCTCCACGATCCATCCGCCGGTCGCGACAAAGCGTTTTGAACGCATCCCAACTGGTGGCGCGGCGCTGGGCGCACGCGCGATTTGCTTGCGCAAAACAAAACTAATTGTTTTTTGCGCCGGTCGCGACAAAGCGTTTTGAACGCATCTCCACGGGTGGCGCGGCGCTGGGCGCTTCTTGCGGGCAAATCGGCGGACTTCCACTTCCGGCTTCATTGCATTACGCCGCGACAAGCCTCCCCGCATTTTACCGGACAGCTGTGATTTTTTCCACACCTTCAAAGATGCGGCTGCCAATGCGGACGATGGTTGCTTCCTGAGAAACCGCGATAGGAAAATCTCCGCTCATTCCCATGGACAATTCAGGCAGAGTTATTTGACAGCGTTCTTCACACTGGTCCTTGAGCTTGGCAAGGGTACAGAAAATCTCTTCCAGAGTATCGTCATCAGCATCCAGCGGAGCCATGGTCATCAACCCGCGCCAGCGGGCATTCACACAACTCTTGGCAACATCTGCGGCATTGAACAGTTCATCCGGCGAAAATCCGCCTTTTGATGCTTCTCCTGAAACATTGACCTCCAGCAGAAACTCCGGAGTCCGCCCCTCCTCTTGCGCGATACGTTCAATTCGCTCAATCAGCGGCACACTGGAAACGGAATGGATGACCGATGCCATTTTAACCACTTTGCGGACTTTATTGGACTGCAACGGTCCAATGAAATGCCAGACGATATCTTCCGGCAGAACCGCAGTTTTCATCGCCAGCTCCGGTTCCCGGTTCTCGCCGAACTCGCGGATGCCGCACTCATCGTACAGCTCTTTCAACACTTCCGGCGGCATGGTCTTGCTGACCACCAGAAGCTTGACCTCCCCCGGAGATCGGCCGCACTTTTCTTCGATCTGCCGGAGAACGGACAGCGTATTGCGATAATTATACGGAGCCTGACTCATTTTTTATTTCTTCCCGTTGAGAAACTTCATGCGGTGTTCCGGCGGCAATGCGGTAATTTTGGTTCCGGGCGGCAGACTTTCTGTGAGCCAGACGTTACCGCCGATGATCGAGTCATCTCCGATGGTGACATCACCCAGCACGGAGGCTCCGGAATAGATGGTAACATTGCTTCCGATCGTCGGATGGCGGCGCAGACCTTTGATAAGCATGCCGCAGGCGTTTTTCGGAAAGTTTACCGCTCCCAGAGTCACCCCCTGATAAATCCGGACGTTATCTCCGATAACTGCGGTTTCTCCCACAACCACCCCGGTACCGTGGTCGATAAAGACTCCCTTGCCCAACGTGGCTCCGGGATGGATATCAATACCGGTTTCACTGTGAGCATATTCGGTCATCATCCGGGGAATAAGCGGAACTCCGGCGGTAAAAAGTTCATGAGCGAGGCGCTGAATGGCAATTGCTTTGAGTCCGGGGTAGCTGAGAATTATCTCATCGTAATTTCTGGCGGCCGGATCTCCTTTGTATGCAGCTTCCACGTCCGCTTTGAGAATCTCCCGGATACCGGGGAGCGCATTCAACAGCTTGATGGTAAGTTCATCACTCTTGAAAGAACAATCCTCCTGACAATCCGCACACTCTCCGCCCTTGCTGTGGCGCAAAGCTCTGCCGATCTGGTCAGAAAGTTCCCGCATGACAGCGCCCAGCAGCACCCGGGTGGAAGGATAAGTTCCAGCGCCTTCAAATCCGGGGAAAATTATTTCCAGCAGTTTTCCGGTAACGCCGATAACTTCGGCGCGGCTGGGGACGGTATCGTTTACAGGGTCATTGATTCCGAGACGGTCGCTGTAACTTGCGGAAAGTTCATCGTTTATCCGATCGAGAACACTATTTTTTTCACGGAGGGTCATCATAATAAAAACTCCATTGTGTTATTCAATATTCTGTATCTGTTCGCGGATTTTCTCCGCTTCAGCTTTAAATGCCACAACTTTGCGGGAAACTCCGCCGGCAAATGCCTTGTTTCCGAGCGTAGTGATTTCCCGAAACAGCTCCTGCATCAGAAAGTCCAGACTCCGTCCGACCGGAACATCTGCTTCCAGAAAGTTACGGAACTGTTCAAAGTGACTGCTCAACCGGGTCAACTCTTCAGTGACATCGCCCCGGTCGATGTAAAACAAAACTTCACGCATCAGCGACGGGTCATCCGGTTCCAGCGGAAACTTCTCTGCGGCAAAACGGGAAAGCAGACGCTGTTTGACCAGATCCGGCTGCATGGAGGTCATCATGTACAATTCGCCATGCATCATCTCCAGAGACTTCAACCGGTTTTCCAAATCATGCTTCAAATTTGCCCCCTCGATACGGCGCATCGCCTGATAATTTTCTCCGGCCTGATGAAGCGCGGCAGTAAAAACCTCCGCCAATTCAGAGGAATCACTGTCCAGCGGAACCATATTCTGCAGCACTCCGGGGAGCGCAAGCAACGCTTCCACATTTACCGTGGTATCCAGATTTGCCCGTTGGCGCGCCGAGCGGCACTCGTTGATAAGGTTATCCAGCAAAGCACGGTCAACACTGGCAACGCCGCTGCCGAAGGCGCTGCTGATGGTCACGCGAACCTGAACCGCGCCACGGGAGACCAGAGTGCCAACAAATTTCCGTCCATCATTTTCCAGTGCGGCCAGTTCCTGAGGCATCAGAAAGCGGACTTCCAACTGCTTGCGGTTGACTGAAGATATTTCAATTTGCATGGTTCTGCCGTCAGAAAAAGCGGCTTTTCCCTTGCCAAATCCGGTCATACTGTACAACATGATCTCTTATCTCCCCGGGGTAGTCTTTTTACCGGCAGCCTGACAAACACCGGCTTTGATACAATTTTCACTGTGTTCACATTCACATCCGATACGACTGACAACTGACAGATCAGGCAGCTTATCCAAACGCTGTTCCGGAGTCAGGATCGTCCGCACAGTACGGGAACGCAATTCGGTATTGCCGATGATTCCGGCGCGCATGATCTGCCACTGGCTCAAATCCGGCATGCCGAAACCGCAAAAATAAACCGACTTTTTTTCGTCCAATTTCCAAACCAGAGCCAACTGGAGCTTTTTGCCGTGATTTTCCAGAAAAGCCGCCTTTTCTTCAGCGGAAGAGCCTTCAGGCGGAGCAACTGAGATATTGAAATTTGTCTGCACCAGCGCCGGAGCGGAAAAACGCACCCGGTTCATATCTTCGACCGAAAGTTCGTGGAAGAGATTGTTCTTTGCATAATCGTAAGCCAGAGGAGCGATACCGACAAGCGGAGCGCTCTTTTTAGCGTAATTCCGGCGGAGCAGACGTTCCGGATACCAGTTTGCCATGCGGCTGCCGGAAACACCGAACACCATGTATAACCCCTCTTTTCCCGGAATCTGCCAGGTGACACAAATCTGGCGCTGTTCACTGCCCAACTGGGAGGGGTTACCCACGCTGTGTCCGCCGATAACATGACTGTGCATGAATACCGGATCGGAATAACGGACGAACTCCTGCTGTTCCCAGTTCAAATCAGTTGCCTCTTTCAACAAAAATTTTCTTGCCCGTTCCGCAGCACGGTTCTGATAGTAAACATCAGAACGGCATCCGCTCCACAACAACGGCAATACCAGTGCCGCACTGTAAACGGCTCCGGCGATCCACTTCGACCTTTTCATAGTCAACAACTCTCCTTCCGGCCCGGAACTCGACCGGACCTCCATTAAAAATTTTCTCTGCGGGGATGGCAAAAATCCCTGCACTTTACTAAAAATACAGCATTTCAGCAAAAACTTCAATCTTTTTGATTGAATTTTGGCAAAAAAACGCTATTTTAATTAGGAGAGGAGGTGTTTTTCAATATGATAACAGCATTTTTCGGCGGAAGCTTCGACCCGCCCCATCGCGGACATCTGGCAGTTGCCCGGGGGGCACTGGCATCCGGAGTATGCGATCATGTCATGTGGGTTCCGGCGTTTGCGCCGCCGCACAAGCTCAATTTTCAAAGGGCACCGTTTGCCATGCGCATGGAGATGGTTTCCATGATGATCTCCGGAAACGGCAACATGAGCGTATCTGATATCGAACAGAAAATCAGCAAAACTCCAAGTTACACCATCGACATACTGGAATTCATCGAAGCGGAACAGGGCTTCCGTCCGGTATTGCTCATCGGAGCAGACAGTTTGCAGGAACTTCACACCTGGCACCGGAGCCGGGAGCTGGCGGAAAACTACTCAATATACTGTTATCCCCGGAAAAATTACTGTGCCGATTTGGAAAAATTGAAAAACTTCTGGGGCAGAGAAATTGCAGAAAAATTGATTTCCGGCATCATTCCCGGCAAATTTTTTGAAATATCTTCGACCAATATCAGAAATTCGATGGAAAAATCACCGTTGACGGGTAATATTAAAGACGAGACAGAATTGCCGGAAGAAATAAGCGCTTTTATCAAAGCGAACCACCTCTACGGCGCAACGAAGGAAAGAGCGTAACAGATTATGAACGAAAATGAGATGAGATTGAACAAATCGCGTGAACTTGCAGAGTTCTGCATCAAGTGTGCTGAAGAAAAATTTGCGGAAGCTCCGGCATTGCTGGCATTGGGAGAGGAGTCCAGTATCGCCGACTTCTTTGTCGTTGCCACAGCGACCAGCGAACCGCAGCTCCGGGCGCTTGCCAGTTTTATTGAACGGCAGGTTCGGGAAGTTTATCAGCTGCGCCCGCTTTCGGATGAAGCAGATAATGCCGGAGGCTGGACATTGCTGGACTTCGGTAATGTCATCGTTCACCTCATGAGCCCGGAAATGCGGGATAAGTACGATTTGGAAACGTTGTGGGGAGAATTCGGCAAACGCCGCTGACAGTGTAAACATGGGCAAATTTACCGGCAAACATCAGAACTGGAATGAGTTTCAGTGGGAAGAGGAGATCCGTCGCGATGAACGGCGGATATCCGGATATTTCCGCGAACTTGCCGCCTGTCTGGATTTGCCGGATGAAGAGGAACTTATCTTCGGACAACTTTCAGCCCAACCGGATCTGGTTCCGAGCGCCGATGCCGCAGAGTCTCTGCATAACTGGTTTACTGACAATGATGACAGTGATGATGAGCAGTTTGATTCAGTTCCGGCACACAGAGGCATGGAAACGGCGATCATCGAGGAACTCGACATGCTCTGCTCCGAATGGAACATCTTAACGGCAGTAACTATGCCGGAAGGATTGGCGGCAAAGGCCTTGGGATGTAATTGCTGTTTTGCCAAACTGCTGGCAAGGGCATCGGATTTTCTTGATCCGGGACCGGATTGCACGGAGGCGCTTCAACTCAGTTTGGGCAAACGCACGTTGAGCGATCTCAACGATACGGCAAACGCCCTTGATTCTATTGCCGCCAGCCATCCCTTTTTCCGGGAACGGACACCGTTTTTCATCGGTCGTCTCGGAGAAGTGCGCGAACGCCTCATTGAAAAATTGGAGAGCTTGCGCCGGCAATAAATATCCCGTGATGCACCGGTGCAAAAACGTACGCGTACTTTATTATACTCCACTAAAAATTTCACAGGTAAGCATTATGCTCATGAATATCCGTAAAACCTTCCGCCCGGACTCCGGTGCCGGAGCATTTTTTTTCAGCATTCTGGTCTGGGGTATCGGCATCGGCTGTTTTGCCGCTGCCATGAACAACTTCCTTTCCGACATCCACCACATGGACAGCGTGGAACGGGGTTGGCTGGAGTTCTTCCGCGAACTGCCGGGATTGGCGCTGGTATTTCTTCTTGCGCTGCTTCACAAGGTCAGCGATTGGAAGGTCATCCGTCTGGGGACGACCATCTCCATGCTGGGAGCAATTTTATTGCTGATCCCGGCTGACAAGATTGCCGTGGTGGCTTTCATCATGATCTGGAGCATGGGTGAACATCTGGTGATGCCGATACGTTCAGCCGTTGCGATGCAGCTGGCACAACCCGGCTGCGCCGGACAATCGCTGGGATTTCTGACCAGCGTGATGAACTTCGGCACGGTCTCCGGAAGTTTGCTGGTGGCACTGATATTCTACGCCGGGGCAAAATTCTTTCATCAAAGTGAAGACATGCTCTTCAACGTGCTGTGGATATTGATAGCTCTGCTGATGCTGGCAAGTACGGTCAGCACATTCTCAAAATCGGTAAAAACCACTCCGTCCAAGCGTCCCCGCCTCTACTTTAACCGGAAATTTTCCAAATTTTACGCGCTCGAACTTTTTTACGGTGCGAGAAAGCAGATTTTTCTCACCTTTGCGCCGTATGTGCTGATCCGGGAATATGATTTTTCCACGGCGCAAATGGCACTGCTGCTGGGGATTTGCGCCTTTGTCAACATCTTTGCCGCCCCGGCGATCGGCAAACTCACCGACTTCTGGGGCTATCGCAACACAATGATCTGGGACACGGTGATACTGACCGTGGTTTGTCTGCTCTACGGGTTTGCCGGAAAACTTTTTCCGGCAAACATTGCGTTCTGGGTGGTAAGCATAAACTTTCTTCTGGATGCGATCATCAGTACCACCAGTCTGGCAACCAACATTTACGTCCGCTCGCTGGCTGACACCCAGGATGAATTGACCTCCACACTTTCGACCGGCATATCCATCAACCACCTGATTGCCATACTCTCAGCGCCCATCGGCGGTTGGATATGGATGAAATTCGGAGTGGAACACCTCTTTGTCTTTTCCGCGATCATGGCAATCTGCAACACACTCTTCGCCATGACCATCCCGAAGAAATGACCCGTGGGGCGCGAATGGAGGGCGGCGTGCCCCGTGCAAACCAACTGCAGCTGGCAGCTGGCGCACTGCGTAGTGCAACTTGAAGCAGTAGCGGCAGTCGGACGTGTCGGACGTGTCGGACGTGTCGGACGTGTCGGACAAGAGTTGCCGGAGTCACAAAACTACCCCTCGCCTGCCGGGCGGAAGCCCGGCGACAGGCGCAAACGCCAACAGGCGAGGAGCGCGCCGCTCATAAAACAAAAACTACCCCTCGCCTGCCGGGCGACAGCCCGGCGACAGGCGCAAACTCCAACAGGCGAGGAGCGATATCGCAAAGCCGGGCGCGTTTTGCGACGAGTACGAAGAGGGAGTGGACTTCCGTCCTCGACCTCTTCGGCGCAGGAGCAAGGCACGCTCCGGCAAAGCGAGATCGCTCCGTTATATCTCCAAGCTCCCCAACGGGAAGTGCTGCTGACTGCCATATACGTCGGAATCCAGGGCGGAACCGGAGGACGCGGCACGCGGCAAAGCGACTTTGATGGTCAAAATCGCTTCAAAGGGCTTGATTGCAACAGCTTCGGGAGCAACTTTGTATAGTTCAGCGATGCGGCAGGGGGTAAATGCCGGAGAAGCAAGCACCTTGCGGTAGTCGGCTTCATTGTTGAACATCAAGTCGATGGTCAACTGGAACGGGCCGGCATTTTTACTGCGGCAGACAAAGGCGATATCGTAAAGTTTCATTTTATCACCATGTTTTTTACTTCAAATTCCAACGGGAGATCGGTCAGGTGGTAGAGAGCGAACTCATAGACCGCGCCGCCGGAAAAGTCGGATGGCGAAAAGGGAAATGCGAGATTTCCCGCCGTGGCCTTGCGTTCCGGGAAGCCTTGGTGCAGAGCCTTGGAACGGGCGAGAGCCACTAACGCATCGGCTTGCTCCTGAGTGGGAGCAACGGCTTCGATGACCAGACCGACTTCGCGGGGGAGCGTGGTATTTTCCGGCTCATTGCTTCCAGTGACAGCATCCAGACCGTAGCGGAGGAAACGCAAGTAGTATTCCCCGGGGTTGACAAAAGTCGCCGATTCAGCGACGGCGGAGCGGACACCGGCTTCAATCTCATTCAAGTGCGCCACACCGGAGGGGTCACGCAAGCCGGCGATGGTGATGGAACGGTAACCGAGTTTGATCGTGCCTTCCAGTTTGGTGGTGTGTTTGTCTGCCGGAACAAGTTTGCTGCCGCGCACCAGAACTTTGCGCGGAGCAATTTGTTCAAAGGTGCAGTTGGAAAGGTCGATCTTTCCTTCCGGTTCATAAAAGCAGTTGGGATCGGGCTGCTCATAGAGCGAGTGCGCCGCGACAGAGTCCGGAGTGCAAATACGCACCGGGTTGGGCGGTTCGACGGTGAAGTGGTCTTCATACATTTCGACAACAAGAGAGTCGTTGGCGCCGACCGGACGGGCGCAGAGTGCGCCGCATTCAGCGATTTTGGCAGCGTGCAGCGCGAGACCGGGATTGAATCCTTTCCAGATGGGATAGGAGGCAAAGACAGCGGTATCGCAGCAACGTCCGGAAACGATGATTTCAGCGCCGGATTTCAAGGCTTCGATAATGGGATCGGTGCCGAACTGGGCGACCGGATTTTCCAGTTTATCCACCAGTTCAGATTTGAATTCCGGAGAACCGCCGCAACTGAAAAGATGCCCGTCTGCGGCACGGTGCATGAATTCGTTGTCCAAATCAGAATAAATCACTGCCACATTGAAAGAACTGTTCTGTTCTCCGGCGATTTCGCCGAGGATTTCCAAAACGCTTTCCACATGCGGACGGGCACCGGAACCACCGGCACTGCCGATGATAAGCGGAATGCCGCGCGACTTTATCAGCGGCAGAACCAGCGACAGATCGCGCTTGACCTGAAGGCGCTTGACAAAGCCCTTGCCGCTGCCGAGATAATACGGACCGGGGTCAGTGGAACCGGCATCGACACCGACAAAGTCGAGCTTTTCTTTGAATGCGTTTTCCAGACTTGCCGGGGAGTAACCGTACCCCAGCAGTCCGCACAACGAGAGATAACGGATCGGAGTTTTCATCCATTCACCTCAGTATAAGTGTAACCTTCAGGAATACCCAGCTCCGCTTCGATCTCCGGCATTTTGGCATCGGCTTCCCGGGCAAGGTCTTCAAAATAGTTGTTGCCGTCGGCATCGATAGCGACGAAGAACGGACCGAAGTTTTCCACTTCGTAGATCCAGGTACATTCAGTTTTGCCCAGCTCGTCCAGGAAGTGGACATCGTGAACTTTCTTCACCTGACCGCGCAAAGCATTGCCGCTCAAGCCGATTTTGGTCAGATAAACGCCGCCGACCTCTTTCAGCGCTTCGGCAGTACGCGGTCCCATGGTGGTTTTGCCGATAAGGGTACGGAGATTGAACTTGCGCACCACATCGGCACCGTAACGTTCAAAACGGATGGAGCTCGTGGGTTCGCAACTGACGACTTCCCATTCATCGCCGTTCTGGCGCATCACCGGCCCGACATGAAAAAAGCAGTTGATTTTTTCGTAGTCGATCGGCGGAAAGATGTTATCTTCGACCGCGCGGATGTGCAACCGGCTGCGGCCGGTGAAAAGCAAACCGCTGACGGTGACCATTTCGCCAAGTTTCAAAGATTTGGCATCCGCTTCGCTCATCGGGAGTTTTATATCACGCATTTTCCAATACTCCTGTATAGTTGATGTTTCCATTGCCGTCGATGCGGGCAACCCAGCGGCGGCCGACGAGACACTGCGCGTTGACCGCAACCGGCAGAGCTGCCGTATGGGTGACCGCGATGTCAAGATTGATCGCCAGCACGGCGTTTATACCACGGGACCCCATGGGACCGATACCAAGCTTGCGGGCGGCATCATAAAGTTCTTTTTCCAGACGGGCGACCTCCGGATCGGGATGATGAGCGCCGATGGGGCGCAGCAGTGCCGCTTTTTTAGCAAGTCCCATGCACAAATCGGCAGTACCGCCGATGCCGACACCGATAATGGCAGGAGGACAGACCTTTCCAGCATAACAGGCATCTTTGATACATTCGATGACAAATTTCTTGATACCGGCTTCGCCGTCGGCAGGGAACATCATCCGGTAGAAGGTACCGAAAATTTCTGAACCACCGCCTTTGGGCGCGGCGATGATCTCCAGTCCGTCATCCTCGCGGTCAAAGATCAGCTCCATTTTGGGCATACCGGGGCCGATGTTGTCGCCGGGATTCTTCCGGGTCAGCGGGTGAACCATCGTCGGGCGCAGAAAACACTCAGCAGTAGCACGGGCTGTGGCTTCTTCCGCACACGCTTTCAGGGTGTTGAAACCGCCTTCAATGACGGTGGATTTTCCGGCATGGACAAAGAACATGGGGAAACCGGTGTCGGCACAAACCAGACCGTTACCCTTTTCCGAAAGGTCGGCGTTCTGCAAACTGACTTCCAGATGTTTTTTCGCCATGGGATCCAGCTCTTCTTCCAGCGCGCGCTGCAATGCGGCGCGGATATCCGGCGGCATCTTGGTCGCGCCGAGCCGGATGGCATTGTACATGGCATCGGTGACAACTTCACGCTTTATCATAATTGTACTCCTCACTTGATGTAAAAATTTCTTTGTATTTGAAATAAGTTTCTTTATCCATTACGGCAGGCAGTGCCGCGATCTCTTTACCCTTTCGGGCGCCGTCGGCGAGAAGGGAAACTGCATCCATCGCCAACAGTTTCGCGCCGTCGATGTAAGCTTTTTCCGGATCACTCACCACAAAATCCCGCGCGTGCGGCGAACCGGAAAATCCGGCACAATACGCATGCAGCGCCGGCATCAGCATACTGACATCGCCCATGTCAGTGGACGAGCCGCGATGACCGAAGTTGGTCAGAATACCGCCGTTGAGCAGTTTCAAATTCTCCGCATGGACCGCATTGAGTTCCGGGCAGCTGCGGTACGGCATATAACCGCCGAGGTTGGTGATGGTGACTTTGCCGCCGAAAGCCATCGCCGCACCACGGATACAGCGGTCGACCACGGCGCAGGCATTTTTCACCGCTTCCGGAGTTTTGGCACGTACTTGAAGTTCAAGTTCGGCGCGCGCCGGAACCACGTTGACGGCGTTGCCGCCGTCGGAGATGATACCGTGGATACGAACACTGTCTTTGTCATCAAACGTGTCCCGCTGAGAGTCGATCATGTTCAACGCCTGACGCGCCATCGTTGCGGCATTGATGCCGTCCCAGGGACGCAGACCGCCGTGAGCGGCCTTGCCTTCAAAAATGATTTGCTTCATACAGAAGCCGTTGAAGCTCTCCGGAGTGAAAGTATCGTGTCCGGCATGGATGAGCAGAACGGCATCGATGTCGTCAAAAACGCCCTGTTTGATAAACTCCGGCTTGCCGCCGCAGTAACTTATCTTCCCGGAGGCGATAAGTTCCCGGCAATATTCCAGACTCTGAAACTCTTCTGCCGGAACTGCGATAAAAGCAAGGGAACCTGACAACTCTTTCACCACCGGCACCAGCGCCGCCGCCGCCCCCAGCATCATCGCCAACTGGGCATGATGTCCGCAGGCATGAGCGGCACCTGTTTCCGGGTCGGCAAAGGTGTGTGATGGAACCGGAAGCGCATCCAGCTCTCCCATAATGGCAATGCGCGGTCCGGGTTTGCCGCTGTCGATATCGGCGCGAACACCGGTGATGGCGAGTCCGGTGCGGACCGTAAGTCCGAGTTTTTCCAATTCGGCACAAACCAATGCGGCGGTCTTTTCCTCCCGGTAACCGAGTTCCGGGTTGTGAAGTATTTTTTCCGCCAAATCAATGATCTCCTGCCGCCGGGATTCCACGGCGGCGATCATCTGCTGTTTCAATCTGCTGCTGTCACTCATGCAAAAAACTCCTCCTGCTTGTATTTTTCCAATACGCTCATGTCGGGTTCCACGTCCAGACCGGGACGGTTGCGCATTGTATAGGTTCCCGGCTGTTCGGTAGTGAGCAGCGGAGTACCGAGGTTTTCTACATAGAACTTGTCAACCGGAGAAATATCGGACGGATAATTCACATGCGGCAAAGTGGCAAGGTTGGCGACAACAGTTGTCCCCAGAGAAGATTCCCCCATGCCGCCGAGCCAACAGCCGATGTTGTTCTCTCCGCAAAGTTTATGGATCTCCAACGCGGGAGTTATACCGCCGACCCGGGCGTATTTGATATTGATGACCTTGCAGGCACCGATCTCTATCGCCTGACGGGCATCCTGAACCGAACAGATGCTCTCATCCAGACAAATGGGAGTAGCGATCTGTTTCTGTAATTTGGCATGGTCAATAAGGTCATCATGCATCAGCGGCTGCTCGATCATGGCAAGGTTGTATTTGTCCAGAGATTTGAGCATGTCGATATCAGCGAGAGTGTAAGCGCTGTTGCAGTCGATATGGATGGTCAGATCCGGATAAACACTGCGCACTGCATCCAGCATATCGCACTCCCAGCCGGGGCAGAATTTCAACTTTATCCGGGGATAGCCCATTGAAGTCATTTTGTCGATACCGGCAATCAGATCATCAAAAGTTTTCAACACGCCGAAGCAGTAACCGATGGATGCTTTTTCATGGGTTCCTCCGATAGCCTGTTTCAAAGGTATCCCCTGCTTGCGGGAGAGCAGATCCCAGAGAGCAACGTCAAATGCCGCTTTTGCATACTCATTTCCGCGGATGGGAGCAAGAAGCTGCTGCAATTCGGCTCCGGAATCAAAGTTGCGTCCCAGCACCTTGGGAACGATAAAATCCCGGGCAATAGTAAAGGTCGTCTTATCAGTATAGCAGGAAAACATCGGTCCGCCGCCGGGAGCAACTTCGCCCCAACCGGAGAAACCTTCTGACTCAAGTTTCACCACCACGGAATTGAACGCCTTCTGGGTGCCAAAAGCAGTAGTGTACGGATTTTTGATCGGATTGCAAACACGATACATACTGATTTTTTCAATTTTCATAGAATAACCTCCAGGTTTGTCTGAAGGAAATATAATTTCACTATTTGATTTTTACAACATCACAATATATATTAATTGATATATTTTTTAAATCAATAAAGAGATATAAACAATCAATGGAACTTACGACCTTAAAATATTTTGTGACCGTGGCAAAGGAACTGCACTTCCGGCGCGCCGCCGCCAGACTGAACATCACGCAGGCACCATTGAGCGCGGCGATAAAAAAGTTGGAAGATGAACTGGAAGTGCAGCTCTTTGAACGAACCAGCCGCACAGTAAAGCTCACTCCGGCAGGGACATTGTTCCTGACCGAAGCAGAAGCCATTCTGCAGCGCACGGCAGCGGCGCTGAACCGGATGGCAGAACTGCGTTCCGGAAGTTCCGGACAACTTGCCATAGCGTACAACGAAACTGCATTCAACACCTTTCTGCCGCAGCTGCTCGTCATGCTCCGCACCCGGTTCAGTCAGATCCAATTTGAGCTGCGCGAACAGGAGACTGCGGAACAGTTGAAGAATCTGCGCGGCGGCACTATCGATATCGGTTTTATGCGCCCTTACGGCTTTGACATGACCGGATTGGAATATCGCCGCATCTGGCAGGAGTCCTATTCTCTGGTCATGCCGCAGGATCATCCGCTTGCAGCGCGGAAAACGATAACAACTTCCGACCTTGCCGGGGAAAGCATAATTTTATTTGCCCGGGATGTCAATCCGATGATCTATGACCGGATAACCGTCTTGCTCTCCACTGAAAATCTGCCCGCCCCTCATTTCCGGCAGGATGCCCGCAACAAAAGTTCGATGCTGGCTCTTGCCGCCGCCGGTTTCGGAGCGGCGCTGCTGCCGGAATCCAGTACCCGGGAACTCCATTCCGGGTTATGCAGCCGCCAGTTGGAGATCCCCCTGCCCCAGGTGGAGATCATGGCGGTGTGGGATCCCAAACGCATTACGGGAGTTTTGCAGAAAGTTTTAGCTTGCCTTCCTTTGTAAGAATTGTTTTCAGAAAAAAACTGTGATACATTGACTTTGCCGTTTTCCGGCAGTATATTTTAAAACACAGAAGAATTTCTATCAACATGGAGACAGAATCATGTATGCAATGATTTTGGATGATAAACTTGACTTCAAATGGTGTCAGGTTCCGGACCCCGTCCGGAAAGAGGGCGAAGTTCTGATAAAGGTTTTTGCGGCGGCGGTCAACCGCGCCGACCTGATGCAGAAAGATGGTCTCTACTCCTCCCCTCCGGATTGGCCGCAGTGGTGCGGTTTGGAAGTATCCGGAGTCGTCGTTGAATCTCCCGCAGATTGTCATGTCAAGCCCGGTGACAAAGTTTGTGCGCTTCTGGGCGGCGGCGGTTATTCGGAACTGGTCACTGTTCCCGCCGGAATGGTGCTTCCGGTGCCGGAAGGAGTTTCCATGGAGGCGGCATCAGCCATTCCCGAAGTGTGGGCAACAGTTTATCTCAATTTGCAGTTGGAAGCCGGCGGCTTGAGTCCACAGGATACAATTTTCATACAGGCCGGTGCCAGCGGTGTCGGTCTGGCGGCGATCCAGTTCGCCAAATACAAAGGCGCAAAAGTTATCACCACCGTCGGTTCTGAAAGCAAAGCTGAATTCGTAAAAAAACTCGGCGCCGATATAGTGGTGAACCATAAAACCTGCGAACTTCTTCCCGTTCTCACCGCAAATCCGCCGGATGTGGTGCTGGATTGTGTCGGAGGAAAAAACATGGGAGAAAATCTCAAACAGATGGCTTTCGGCGGCCGCTGGATCATGATCGCCACGCTTGCCGGAGGCAAAACAGAAATCGATTTGGAAACCATCTGGCGCAAACGGATAAAATTGATCGGAAGTACGCTCCGCAGCCGCACCCCGGAAGTAAAATCCGCGATCCTGCAGGCGCTGAAAGATGAATTGTGGCAATCATTCTCTGAAGGTAAACTGGTCAATAACATCCATGCAGTATTCCCGATACAGGAGGTGGAAAAAGCACACGCGATCCTCCGGAACGCAGAAAATACCGGCAAAGTCGTCCTCACATTCAACTGAAATAAAACAAGGTATATAACCATGAAGTACGGTCCTCTTTTCGGCATTTGCAGCAAATGCCGCACCCCGGAAGAATTGATTGAGAATATTCTGCAATTTGAAAATGCCGGAGCCCACGGTGTCGTCGTTGACCTCGGTGAGCTTGACCGGCAATACTGGACATTCGACGATTTCAAAAAAATCCTCGCCGCCGGATGCCGGGTGGAAAAATACGCCTGTTTCTACCGGAACAAACACACTCAGGATGTGAGTGACGAGACCCGCGCCGAACATCTGCTTGCGGCAAGTTGCGCCGGGGCCGACATCGTCGACATCATGGGAGATTTGTTTGACCCGACTGAATATGAACTTACCCGGAACCCGGATGCGATAAATAAGCAAAAGGCATTGATTGCCCAAATCAAAGCCAACGGGGCAACCGTATTGATGTCATCCCATATAAAGCAATTCCGCCCCAAAGAGGATGCATTGAAATACTTTTATGCCCACTATGAGCGCGGAGCAGATATTTCCAAAGCAGTCTTTGCCTGCACCACAGAAGAGGAGCTGCAGGAGAGCCGCCGCACATCAGATGAGCTTTGCGCAAAGTTTCCGATTCCGTTTGTCCACGTCTGCAGCGGGGAGTTCGGAAGCAAATATCAACGGTATGAAACCCTGCTCAACGGCAGTTTGATGACCTTCGTCCGCCTTGATGACAATGACATCCAGCCGGGAGTAAAATCAGCGCTTGAATATTTGCGGCGCCATACCCCGTGGGCAGCGGCAGCAGGGAGAAGCGTTTGCGGAGAGTTTACCGGAAAAACAGCGGTCATCACCGGAGCGGCATCCGGCATGGGGTTGCTTGCCGCCAGAGAATTTGCAGCAAAAGGTGCGGCGGTACTGATGGTCGATATCAACAGAGAGTCTCTTGAACCGGCAGTGAAAGAGATTTGCGATAATGGAGGAAAGGCGTTTGCTGTAACCGCCGATGTCCGCTCTTACGCAGATGCAGAAAAAGCGGCGGCAACGGCATTGGAAAAGTTTGGAAGAATCGATTATTTGCTCTGTTTTGCCGGGGGGTATGAACCGAGATGCTGCCGCAGTAACGTGCCATTTTACGAACAGCCGATAGAGGTTATTGATTGGGGCATTGATGTCAACCTGAAGGGAGCAGTCTATTTTGCCAGAGCATGTATGCCGGCAATGATAAAGCAAAAACATGGGGTTCTCGTCTGCCTCGGTTCCGTCAGCGGAGTGGAAGGCAGCGCCAATGGACCGATGTACGGAACGAGTAAGAACGGACTTTCGCAGTTTGTCAAAGGCGTGGCGCTGGCAGGAGCGCCGCATAATGTCCGGGCGGTGTGCGTTGCACCGGGTCCGGTACTGACCAGAAAAGCAATGGCAGCAATGAAAACCCCGTTGGGCAGAGCGGCAGAACCGATAGAAGTGGTTGATTTCATCCTACAACTCTGTTCTGACCGGTCAAGCTTTATCACCGGCTCCACCCACTTTATCGACGGCGGATACCTCTGCAACTTCGGCAGGTGAAGTTGGCGATACTCGGGAGAAGGGGAAAACTTCTTTTCACGTGAAAAAAAGTTTTCCCCTTCTCCCGAACCCTCATCCCTTTTCAAGAAAAGCGAAATATTTGGCGCTCCGTTGTCGCGCCATGAGCGGAGATGCATTCAAAATGGTCTGTCGCAGTCGTCTTTTATGATACTGGAGTAAAAAATTGTAGTTTTTTTAAACCAGGAGTTGTATTTTGTTTTTTTTAAAGTATATTAAGGCATTGATTGTTCGCTTGGAAGCGTTCGTTTTTTCTTTGAACGTTACCGAGCAAGCTGGATTTCGCAGCAGAAAGTTGTGGAATCGGCGAGCTTACTAAATTTATGGGGATTTCCGATCATGAGAACGACAACAGCAACAGTATTTAAGATGCCGCTTTACGGCATCAGCTTACCGCTGTCCGCATTTTCGGTGTCCACGACAGTTTTTCGGACCTCTGATCAACTGTTTTGCGCGAACGACATGAACTCAAGCAAGCTAGCACGCAAGCAAGCAAGC
>JAFTRX010000041.1 GCA_017462015.1 Lentisphaeria bacterium | reverse complement strand
TTGCAGTCGATTTTCCGGAGACCTCGCTCTGCGGCATTCCGCAGGCTTTGCCTTGCTCATGCCTTGAGAGTGGTAGTTGTTGAATTTTATTATAGCACCAAAAACGATCTGCGGAGCCGCGACAAGCATCTTCACACCTTGCCACGGCGGAGCTTCAGCAGAGACGGGTCCTTCAGCTTCGCCTTGATAGACCTGCAACCTTGCCGCACGATCCATCCGCCGATTGCAAACGACTGTTTTTATTCTTAAATACAAATTTCTTCCAGAGAATATTCAGTTTCACAAAATTTGGGACATTAACGTAAATTAATAATGGTAAAATGTTGTACGCTTTTGATAATATAACGTACAACATTTTTTTTATTTGTGTTGCATTACTTCCGGATAAATGTTATATTATCAACAGTCGCCGCAAGTAAAAATACACCAATCTATAAATGTATAAAGGAGATTTTAAATGAAAAAATTTTTAATCCTGATCTCGGCGGCAATGCTGCTGAACTCTTTTGCCGCTCCGGCAAAAAAACAAGTAAAGTCAGTCCCCAAAGCCCGGGCAAAAAAACAGACTGAAACTCAGGCGACGACGTTCAGTCTGCTCTTTCGCAACGCCCCCTCGATGGGAATGAAGATCTCAGGTTATGATCCGGCACTGGTTCATGCCGGACAGGAATTTACCCGTATCATGCGGGCAGTTACCGGCTTTTCCAACTACAATAACGGCGGCTATTATCAACTGATTATGGCTCTGGCGGGCAATGAAAGCAGTGCTGAAGCTGAAAAAGCGATCAAAGCAAACAACCTCTCCAGAGAAAAACTTGGTGATGACGGCTTTCTGCTCCACTTCCTCGGAGGCAGAAAATTTGTGTTGACCGCTTACACCGGCAGAGGTATTCTCAACGGTGTGTACAAAATTTTCCAGAAAAACCTTGATGTTGTCTTTCCCCGTCCGTCCGCTGATCTCGTCTTCCCGCCGCGCAAGCTGAAAGTCACTCCGATCAAGCTGCCGTATATCGACAAACCGGCGTTTTCGATGCGCGGATTTTCGGTTACTTCCAGTATCTGGCTTTATGACAACCCCAAATTCTATAACTACATGTCGCGTAACTGTGCCAACATGCCCGGAGCTTCGCCGGCAAGTCTGGAAGCGACTGCCGGAGTGCGGATGAAGTACGGATTTTTGCAGAAAGCCGGAGGACACACCTTCCATTACTGGCTGCCGGCATCTATTTACGCCAAAGACCATCCCGAATATTTCGGAGTGGACAAAAACGGCAAGCCCAACAAAAAATTCTATCACGGCGGTCAGATCGCTCTCGGTCACCCGGAAGTTACCGACATTATCGTGAAACGCATGATTGCGTACAAAAAGAAGCATCCGACCATCGAATATATCGCGTTCGGTTACAATGATACTGACGGCGGCGGTATCGGTTTCGGTGACGACAAGTGGTCAGTAAAACTTGATTCACCCAAAGATTATCCCAAACCGGGGTCAAAACGCTACCGCACCTACTCCACACGTTATATCAAAACTGCTAACGAGATCATCTCCCGCGTAAACAAGGTTTATCCCGACTTGAAAATGCACGTTTATGCCTATCACTGGTGGATGATACAGGCGCCGGATTGCGAAGTCCATCCCAATTTGCTGGTGGAATTTGCTCCGCTTTACAAGTGCACCATCCACTCCATCGGCGATGATAACTGTTTGCGTAACTCGCTCTTTAAAGAACATTTGAGCAACTGGGCAAAAAAGACCAAAAATATCTATTTCCGCGACTATTTCGGTTCCAGCGGCCGTTATCCGCTCTTTCCGCTGCAGATCGTCCAGAATGAACTCAAGTTCTATAAATCTATCGGCATCAATGGAGCCGCGCCGGAAACCCGGCCCGACGGTCCCGATGGTGCCAATTTGAAGGGCGGTGTCCGCATGCCGCGCTGGTTGAAGCCGGATGTGCCGACGTATGAAACTTTCTGGGATGCCAACGCGTTGATGCACTTTGTCTTTTTGCAGATGCTTTGGGATCCGGACCAGAAGCTCGAAGATCTCGTACATCAGTTCTGCCGCAACTACTACGGCGATGCCGTTGCCAAACTCATGGCAGCGTACCATCTCGAAGTGAGCAAACGTTTCTATAACAGCGGCAATCCGGGTAAAACTGTTCCCCGCAAGAGCGACTTTATCGACAATACGCCGTGGTGTTTCTGCTGGAACTGGGAAAAGCATATCGGTGATTACGCCGGACGTCTGGTCGATCGCAAGCTTCCCGCCAAACAGCGCCGGGAATCGGCAACCAAGCTGCTGAAACTTATCAGTGCTGCCCGGGCTGCCGCCGGAAAAACGGAAAACGCCATCGTCCGGACTCGCGTGGAGAAGGATTTTGAACTTTTCCGGGTCTACATGCTCAGTCTGGGATATGAGGTCTCCAATATGAAGGGCGACCGCTTCGTCCGTTCCTGGATGGAAAGTGTTGATTACGAAAAGTAATTTTTTCGATCCAATTGGGGCTGTTGCAAAATGAAGTACACCTCAAAAGTTGGACACAACTTTTGAGGTGTACTTTTTTATGGAGAAAACACAAAAGAAACAACGCCAGTACAGTTGTCGCTTCACATTCCTCCTGGTGCGACAACGGAGCGGCAGGAGCAAACGCAGTTATTGAAAAATATTATCTCCCTGGAAACGGCTTGGGGGTTTTGAAGATGGGAACTCCGAAAAAAGGCAAAAAAAAATGGCGAGAGAGACGGGACTCGAACCCGCAACATCCACCGTGACAGGGTGGCACTCTAACCAGTTGAGCTACTCCCCCGCTTTATTTAGCGGCGTTGACTTGAGATTGTATTATCCGTTGTCAACGTTACATAATATAACACGAATTGTGGATAATGCAAATGATTTTTGCAAAAAAAACGAAAAAAGTTGCATTTTTGTCTGAATAAAGCCAAAAACCTTTCAGGCGGGGTATAGCTCAGGGGAAAGGTTGGTTGCGGGAGGTGGAATGGTTCTTCGACGGTTTGTGGCAGGAATGCACAGATAAACTCTCATTTTCCATTTTCTTACATCATCCGTCGCACGAAGTGCTATGGATGACAGGTCATACGGAGCGTAAGCGAAGTGCTTCATATCGGAATGAAATGGCTTGCCGCGGCGTAATGAAATGAAGACGAGAGCTGCTTCATCGTCAGGAGTTTTTTATGAAGCATTTTGCGGCGCTGCCGCAAAATATGAAGCGCAGCTTACGCTGCATGAAGCGGCACTGCGTGCCATGAAGCGAATCCTGACGGCTTCATGTTTTTTTGCCTTGGAATCAAGGCAAAAAAATGGTCGACCATTTTCGCTTAATTCAGAATTTTCTCTCAAGCTCAAAATGGTTGCAAGTTAATCAATCATGGTCATCGCTTCGTTAACTCGCGAAAATATCTCTGTTTTTGCCTTTTTATACAGCAGAGAAAATTTTCTACTCAACCGAAAGGACTTTTTTTCCGAAACAACTGCAAATTGCCCCGAAAAAAGATACCAACTTGCGACTTTTGGTAAAAGACGGGATATTGACATTTTTATTTCTGCCAATTCCAGCTCTTTCTGCTACAAATTTCACCTTTATATCGTATTCCGACAGCAATAAATTTTGATGGTTGAAAAGGAAGTTAAATCTATAAATTTTATTGAAAATTTTGTGCGGCAGGTGTAAAAATATCGAGTTTTTTAATTCTATGACTTGATAAGTCTATTTTTTATGCTATTTTATGGGTAGTTTAGTTTTTTATTTTGAAGTCCGGATGGGGAAGTTCCTCCGGTGCGAGACAAGCCGCACTCGTTTGTCCTTTGATTTCTAATTTATACTCCTTACGAAACCGGGTTTCCGGTCTATGATGATGCCTTTGCTTGAGCGATCAGGCAGTGGCGATGAAATTTCTTTTACCAGTATATACTTAAAGGATCGGTTATCCCGGTTCTAATTTCTGAAATGGCTCTTGGGGCAGAGAAATCTGCTTCAAGACAACAATGATCTTATTTCTCTCTTAAAAAGGCATGGACACGGTGTTCATGTGTTGAACAACAAAAAGTAAGGAGTAATCAAAATGAGCATAGCGGATTTTTTTCACGGATTGGGTGAAATTGCCGTAGCTGGACTTTGCGATTTAGCCACGGACAGATTGGGGCTTGAAAAGCCAGATGAGGGATCATATCTTTCGCAATTATACGAGGAAGAGGAAAAGCACGCCGGAAACATTTTCCAGAAAATGTGTGGCGATAAACTCTTCAGATTAACACCGGGAACTCCGGTGTTCTGCAATTTAGCCGGAGGATTGGCAGAACACTCCGGAATTTGTGTCGGAAGAAAAATCGTGCATCTGGATGGTTCAGGCAACATCATCTGCACATCTCCTAAAACATTCATTGAACGGAAAAACGGCAGCAATCTGGCTGTCAATATCTATTACGCCGCAAGAAAAGCAAACACCCCTCTGGGGAAAGCTGCCGTTGCCCAGAGAGCACAGGCAAAAGTCGGCAGACACCAGACCTATTCTGTATGGACAGACAATTGTCACGGCTTCACATTAGGTTGCATTACCGGAAATTTTGATCAGCATCATAACTATCGTCTCAGAGAAATCGAAAATGCCATATCGGAATACTACGGGACAGAAGAATGGGAATGGCGGGCTTGGGATTTTGAGAATGATTGAGTCGGTATGACACAAAATGACATCCTGTCTGTAATATATTAAAGATGTAACAAAAAGGAGGTGCAAAAAAGAGTACGTTGACTGATACTAATTATATATTTTTGAATACCGGAATATCTCCGGCACATACTTATTGATTTTTATATTTTTATTGATCTTTTATTGACTTATCGAAAATGCTCCGGCGGCGGTCGCCGGAGCAAACTGATGAAAAGGTATGTGCCGGAGATATCTTTTTGTCCTGATAAACTATCCGGCAAGAATAGAAGGATACAAATTATGTATAAAAATATCAAAAGTGAACTTCTCCGCAGGGAGATCTCGTTCCGTTTTGAAGACGACGCATTTCATTTTCAGCATCCGAAGTTTCCGGAGTTGCTCGACTGCATCATCACAGAAGAGGACGGTCAAATGCGTTTTATTGCCGACTATGAACTGCTGACTTATGCAGAGATGGATGGTGATAAACTTTGCTCGCTCATCAATAAAATCAACTATGACAATGATTTCGGCAATCTGGAAACTGACGGAAACGGTTTGATTGTTTTCAAACTCAATACCTTTCTGCCCGACAGTCTCAGTGGTGCAAAAGATACTTTCTGCAATGCACTGGAGTTCTTTTTGAAAAAAGCTCCGCAGGAGTTCCGCAAACTTGAAATCGCAGTCAACAAAATCCGCAACCAGCATAAGGAGGAAAGATCATGTTGACAACTGTAACAGATCCTTTGAAAAGTAAAATTATTGAATTGGAGTGCCTGCACCACTATTGTATGCAGTTGCGGGAAGTCGCAGAAATCCTGCATGAGGAACTGCAGCTGGTGTGCAACGATGAGAAAACCCAAGCCCGTCTCGGCAATGCAGGTAAAGAACGGGTAAGAAGAGATTTCAAAACGCTCTTTATGGAGCAGCAGAAACTTCACCGTGAGCTTGAAATCTTTATCCGGAGCAATAACCTTGATGTAACTCTTGAAGAATTGCCCAGCGGATTTTCATCTGACGGTTTTCTGAAAACCTTTGCTCTGGATGGTCCGTGCAACATGGCGATCACCGATTTATTTGTAGCTATCTGCAAGGGGGCTTCTCATGCAGAAAAAAAGTGAATATTGGAACTGGATGGTGAGCAATCTGCCAATTTTTGCTCCGCTTCCGGCGGTGGGTGTCAAGTGGGAGTTTCTCGGACATCGTGAGTGGGGATTTTCCATTGACAATCAGGTGATCGTTTACCGCGACGGCGCAATGACCTGGCAGATGCTGGAAAAATGCCGCAATATATCTATATTGAGCATTGACGAAAATCCCAGAGGTTTTGCGGACATCGTTCCCAAACTCAAACAATGTCGGGACGAGGCAAGAACGTTTGAAATGACGTGGGACTTTCTCAAAAATCTTTTTGATATGACGGAAGACGAAATGCCGTATTTTCCAGCTCTGTTGGAAAAGCGGTATGGAGAGTTCACCTGGCACCCTTACGCTCCGGGTTTGAATCCGGCGTATGAGGATATTTTCACCGATGTTCCCATACAGTTGAGCCCTCTTTCGCGCGGACATGATATGCCTTCCCGCACCGCAGTACATCATTTACAATGTGATTGCGGCAACGCTCAAACCGTATTCCAGCAGCACCCTCGCTGGGAATATGCTTCATCGCTCCCCGAAGTGATATGCCGTTGCGGTAAAAGTATGAAAAAAGCAAACAACTAACTTGTAAACCCCTCTCTGCCGGAGTATAATAAAACAAAAACTCCGGCGGAGAAACTTTTTTGAGGTGGAAATATGACGGGAAAAGAAAAACTTGTAAAGTTCTTGAATAAAAAACTAAAAGATGCAAAAGAAAAACTTGAAGAGATTTCGAAAGAAATTGCATTTATTAATGCCGCAGTAAGAGCAATAAAGGAAAAAGAAACTGTAGAACCAAATCTTATTGACGGCATAGAAAAGGATTTCTCGTATCACCTTTGTCCTGATCAGTATGTTGGAAAAATAAGACACAAAGACAATTGGCAGAAATTTTATAAGCGCACGGATATTTTCAAAGATCAAACTTCTGAAACGAAAATCACAATAACGGAGGATAAAATTTTGTTGCTTATATTAGAGTCTCCGCACACAGACGAGTTTGATAAAAATGGCGAGCCGATCGGTCCGGCAAATGGTGACACTGGATGTATGATAAGAGAACATATTGCAACAATTTTTTCTAAATATACGAATTATCATCTCATTTTAATGAACGCAATACCGTTTCAATGTTCTTTGGGAGTCGCACCAAAACATTTCAGAGATGGTGTATTTGCAAAAGCTTGGGGTAACAATGCTATCGGTAAGAATTTTTTTGAAGATCGTTTGGGAAAATTGCTTGAAAAATTAATAGGCAAAAATGTTGTTATTGTCAATGCGTGTACACAAGGTGATAATAAAAAAAGTCCATTATACTGTCAAGTTTGCAAATCTATTGTAAGTGTTCTGGAAAATTACAGCGATGAAAAAGATGGCGAGGAATATCCTGTGGAATTTTATCACATTCACCATCCTTCGAGTTGGACATATGGCAAGACAACATTAAGCATAGACAAGGCAGGAGTATCTGAATCAAGTTACGATTTTAAGAAGGATAAAAAAGATAAAAAATATACAAAATGTTATGGTAAAATTATATATAAGCTGAATAAATAGCGGTATATCCCTGAATTCCGCCCCGGCTCTGCAAAACTTGCAGAACCGGGGATTTTTCTTTTTACTTTCCGCTACTGCCGAAACCGCCGCTTCCCCGGTCGGTTTCAGAAAGTTCTGTTGCTTCGACAAGTTCGATTTCAGGCAGTTTGCAGATCACCATCTGGGCGATGCGGTCGCCGCGTTGGATGATGAAAGGTTCTCTGTCGAGATTGTAGAGGATCGCTTTGATTTCTCCACGATAGTTGGCATCGACTGTGCCGGGGGAGTTGGTCACAGTGATGTGATGCTTGGCGGCAAGTCCGCTGCGGGGACGGATTTGTGCCTCGTAACCGGTAGGTAACTCTATGGCAAAGCCAACAGGAATCACCATTCCGGACAATGGTTCCAGTACGGCATCAATGCGGGAATACAAATCGTATCCCGCATCGTCAGGGTGTGCCTTTTTCGGACAAAAGTTTTCGCAGCCATTTTCCAGTTTTATTTTGACTTCCATTATTTTTGTCTCCATTTGGTTTTGAGTTCTTCGATGCGCTTTTCAATAAAGCCGGTCATCCGCAAATTGTGATCCATCGGTTCCGCAGAACCGCCTTTATATTGGCTCGGCTTTTTTGCTTCGGCATCGGCACGTTTTTCCCATGCTTCACAATCTGCCGTAAACGCTTTTTCTATTTTGTCATAATTGGGCTGATTCCAGATACGGTATTCCAGCAAATGCCGTTCCATGTTGGCAAGTTCCACCATATATTGACTTAAAATGTTTATTTCGCTCTGCGTCATGGCATCATTCATTAAATAATGTTCCAAACGACCTCTTGTGTGAGCTAATTCATCTTCCGGCAGACGGGTTGCACATCCGGTTACGGTAAGCAAAATCAGAACACTGAATATGATCTGTTTCATCTTTTTCTCCTATCGTTAAAATTGCTAAACTTCTGTCATCATTGCCGCGGGGATCTCGGCTCCAGCGGGAACCTGTGAGATAATCAAGAATATCCTGACGGCGCAACAAGTCACTTTTCAAATCATCAAACATCTTATTGAAAATCGGTCCCGGTATCATACTTGGCAGTTGGAACATCAAATATTCCGGACCGTCACTGGTGATAGCGATACCGTCAATATCGCAACCGGCAATCAAGCGGCGGTGATATGTGTTTTTGACCTCATCGCCGTACCGCAGAAATGTGGTCTGATTGTCAAACTCCCCTTTATCCGGCTCAAAAACACAGTAACACTCTCCATTTTCCCGGACGGTGATTGCACCATCCCCCACCTGAAAAAATCCACACCGTTCTTTGCCCCACATCGCAAAAGCTATAGTGAAGTCAAACTCTTTTTCCGGCAAATCAAATTTTTCTGCAAGCTCGATTTTCTTCTGACAGACAGTACGAATCATCAAATCGCAAAAACGGGTCCAGCGGTTGTCGTTCCACTTTTCGCCATCAAGGATGGCGGCAAGCAGATCTTCCATTACCGCACACTGACTGCGGAACGCTTCCACCGCCGCTTTCGCTCCATAATGGGAGTGACTGGCACTGCCCCTGCCGTCACAGACGATAAGACAGGGGCGAAAATCACACCAAACGCCGCAAGCATCCTGACAGGGGCGTTCGCTGCGGATATGGCCGTTGCCTGGAATGGAAACTGCGTGATACGCAAATTTCATTCACACTCCTCCTCTTCAGCGGGAGCAGGAATTCCGGCAAGGTCAGCCCAGCTGGTGACATTGCCCAGACGGACATTGTCCTGTTCGGCAACATTGCTTGCGGAAACGCTTTTAAGAGAATCGGTGAGCCACTTGAAGAACTCTTTGAAACACAATCCTTTGAGTTTTACCGGTCCGGGACGCTCCGGCAGAATCTTCCGCAATGTGTCAAAATCAGCCTCTTCACCGATGCCGATACCGATATACTGCAGTTTGCCCTCATCGCCGAGGCGTTTCATTGAAGCGGCGGCACTTTCGTAATCATCGTTAGGACAGCCGTCAGTCATCAAAACGATCCACGGCTTGTAACTTGCGATGCCTTTTTGTTTATACAAACGACGGCGGGCTTTGAGTTCGGAATCAGCCAGTTTCAAGGCTTCACCGAGAGGAGTACAGCCATTAGCTTCCAGTGCGGGCGGCATATCGGCAATGTCGCACACCGGAGCAAAGGCAGAGGCGATTTCAGCACTCCCTCCAAAGGTGATGATCTCCAATTCCACGCTCATACTGGCGGTTTCATCGTCGCTGGTCTCTTTGAGAAACTGCTCCAGACCGGACTGCAGTTCCCGAAGCGGCTGACCGGACATACTGCCGGAGGTATCCAGCAGCAAAATCACCGGACAGCGGGGAGCGGGGTTGGTCACATCGAGGTTGTTGCTTTCAGCGTAGTCGTTCATTTCTTTTCAGTCTTTCTTTTTTCCGGGCAAATTGCCCGTTGATTTTTGTTGGTGCTTTTACGCATTATTTCTATAAAATTTTCCAATTCAGCTTTCAAATCTCCGATCAGGGGGCGTTTCATCGGGTCTTTGTAGCCATATACAAACATTTTTACAAAATATTCTTTCAAACTTTCCGGCAGCCAACTGACTGACTTATACCATCCTACCGGCAGACGGACACCGAGCGACTTATCCAGCGGACACTTACCGGATTTCAGATTTTCCACCGGATCACTTCCGCCGCATTGGGCGTAGGGGTGAAGTCCCGACATCAAAATCATATAGACCACCACCGCCAGACTGAACCGAACCTGTTCCGGAGTGCGCTCGCAGTTGAAGAGTTCCGGTTTGAACAAGAGTTCCGGAGCAGTATATTCCGGCGTAAAAGTGCGGGTAAGAAAGGTGTTCTGTTTCTCTCCTGCTCCGGGGATCTGGAAACTGTCGCAGTCAATTAAAGTCACCTTTCCCTGCTTGTCTATGAGAAAGTTATCAGGGTTGAAATCATTGACCAATACCCGATGTCGGGCAAGCATCTGCACCGCATTGACCAGATTCAGGGCAACTTTTGTCACCTGCAGCCGATCCCAGCCGGGAAAAAATCTTTTTACTTGGCACGGAGCATACAATGCCCGTAACGTTCTGCCGTTGGCGCGGGGCATGACAAAACCGATCACCTTTTTATTGGCATCAAAGACCGGCATTTGGGGCCACGCCAAAAAATCAGCTTTCCGGCAATCTTCCAAAGCAAGCATGGCATTGAGCCGGTCACAAAATGCCGACTGCTTGCGGGAGTTGTTCAATGTATCATCCTTGCATACCTTGACGAGATAATAGGGATTGATACCAAGTTTATAGACAAAACCTTCGCCGCCGTGAGCAAGAATATCCGATTTTTTTAAATGCAATGGTTTTCCTGTCGGGTCAAAAATGGTTCTGTTCCGTTCTCCTGATGGTGCAGCAAGCGAGAGCCAGTCGTTGCTAACAGGAACTCTCATTTTCCGCTTTGCCGGAGTTGTCAGATATTTCCGGAAATTACTCAGCATCATCTTCTTCCGCAACTTCCGATACTTCCGGGATGTCATAGTTGAGCCACTCAAAAGAGCCGAAACGTCCTTCTACTGCCTCATCGACTTTGGTTGCCCCATCGACCGCCAGACATTTCAAAACAAAGACTTTGGTAGAAGGAAAAGTTTCTTCCTCAACCGCCATCCGTGCGGCATAGTCGATTTCGTGACAGCCCACGGCAATGCGTTTCTGCGTGGCAACTTTGAGTTTATCCACATCGTGAAGATCAAGGAAATCCTGTAACTCCATATAGTCCGGTTCGTTCTCTTTATTCAAAGAGATGATCTGGGTTCCGGTCAATATGCCGTAATATTTTTTGCCTTGGCTTTTGCAGTAAGCAATGCCGCCTGGGCGCAGATATTTCACGGTAACAGTATCGTGCAAATCCTCTTTCAACTCCTGCCACGCTGTTTCAATATCGGAAACCAGTTGTCTGGTGGCATCGCTCAAAGTCTCGATAAATTCATCAAATCCGTTCATTTTTAACACCTTTCAATTATTTGCAGTATTCCTGAAGTTTCCAGAGTGCATCCATCAGAGAACTTTGAAAATCGCCGATTTGTTCGCTGACATCGCAAATCAGACTTTGCCTGCCGAAATTTTCAACATCCCGCAATTCATCGCAGATAACAAACTGCGGGATTTCCGGAATAAGTTCAGTATGTTCCAACTTTTCAGCGATTTTGAAGAGATCTTCATGGATCTTTTTCACAAAATTCCATTGCAAATGCATTTCTTCAACAACTTTGTGTTTATCCGGAGTCATCTCATCGGCATCTTCTTTGGTGATACACTTGATCTGACGAACTGAAATTGCCAGCAAATGCTTGGTCGCATCGGCATCAAGTGCAGCCAACTCCCAAAGTTCCTGTTGCAGTACATTTTTTTCTTTTTCCGTCATAAAAACCTCCTTGTTGGTTAGTCTGCAGATAATATAAAACCAAAGGTGTGACATTTTCTGACATCCTTGTTTGACATTGATTAAAACTGTGATATATTTATAAGGAATGAAAGGAAAAATCTCCATGCCTACCAATAAGAAACAACTTTTTCGGATGGTTAAGATGGTTGCTGACCTGCGGAAAAACTCTTACCCGAATGTCAACACTTGGGTGAAGATGTTTGAGGCTCTTGACCGAGATGAAAATTTGAATGTTGCCTGCGGAAGACGCACAGTCATGCGGGATATTGATTATTTGCGAAAAGATTTTAACGCACCTATTGCATATTCCAGCGAGCATAACGGATATTATTTGACCAATCCTTATTGGGAATTTCAAGTTCCATTCTTCGATAATGAAATGATCATGTCTTCTATGCTTGGGGCACAACTTGCCGGAGAAATTTTGCCCAGCCCCGTTAAAGAACAGATCCGGGATGCGGTGGATAATCAGATTTCCGCAAATAATTCTGAACTTCTGGATCAGACCTTTATTGAAACGCTGCTCATCGCTTCCGGAATCAAGACCACCACTTCGCCGGAAGTGTTCGGAACAGTTTTTCAAGCGTGGAGGGAGCGGCGCACTCTTATGTTGACTTATCAGAAAGGCAGCACCGGAGAAGTCACCCAACGGAAATTTGAGCCGCACATTGTAGCTTATCACAAAGGCAACTGGTATACCAAAGGCGTGGATTTGAGTGACGGCAAAGTAATAACGCTTGCCATTTTCCGAATCAAAAAAGCGGAACTGCTGCGCAGTACTTTTGAAATCAGACGGGATATATTGCAGGAAACCAAACGCAATGGACTTTTCAATTATCCAAAGATAGAAAATATCAAGGTAAAGTGTTCTGCCGACATCGCTTATTATCTTTATGAGCAACGCAAGGCAAAAAAACTTATCATTGAGCCGGAAGCTGATGGAACGCTTATCGTAAGTTTGCCCCCATCTCCGGAACAGGAGGCGATCCGCTGGATTCTCGGGGAAGGCGGTAACGTGGAAGTCCTTGAGCCGCTTGATTTGCGGCAGAAAATCCACGATTTGGCGGAAAAAACTGCCAGTGTCAATAAATGATGTCACAAAATGTCATACCTTGCGTTATATATTATCGCTGTAACAAAAAACGAAAGGTATGATTATGGAAAAGAGATTGACATTTACACTGGGTCATAAAGTTGATATGACATTTAACCTGATCTCTCCCGGAACTTTTATTATGGGGGATGAAGACGAATTCAACGAACTTGGCTGGGCTGAAAAACCAAAACATGAGGTGATACTTTCAAAGCACTTCTATTTGAGCAAGTGTCCTGTCACCCGTCAGCAATGGCAGTATGTGATGGGATACAAGACCTACGAATACGAGGGGGAAATCCATCTGCCTGCGGTCAATATGACTTGGAAGGAGGCTCTTACCTTCACCCGGAAGATGAATGAGAAATTTGGCTCCCTTCTGCCCGAAGGATACGAATTTTCCCTCCCCACCGAAGCTCAATGGGAGTACGCTTGTCAAACCGGATTTGACGGCTCTTTGGAAGATAGCGCATGGTTCGGCAAATTCATAAAACCCCGTCCGGTTGGACAGAAAAAAGCTGACAAATGGGGACTTTATGATATGCTGGGCAATGTCTGGGAATGGTGCTATGACTGGTACAATGTTTTTCCGGATGAGATGAAAAGATTCAATCAATATGCCCACGAATGGCGTGACCCCATCGGGCTTGGGGTTGAACATTCGGCATTTACTTACCATATCTGTCGCGGCGGACATTATCACAGCAAGAGTGAATATTGCACCCCATTTTTCCGAAAGACCTTGAATAGGGAGGTGAAGGATAAATACACCGGGTTCCGTGTGGCGATCCGCCCGAAAGACGGATATTTTTTCTGGGATGAATGGGATGAAATCGCTGACCGGGGCTATGCTGTTGAGGAAGGTGAATGTGGAGATACGTCAAACAAGGTCTGGGGTGAGAAGATGGGAGAAGATACGTCTTGCGGAATGAATTTCACCGTTTGCGGTAATTTTCACGATGACGATCCCTCTGAACGGTATTTCAAAATTTATGATGCCTGGACCTACTGGGAATCCACCAAAGTGATCCGCATCAAATTTACTGCTCCTGAATACCAGTTGTACAACAATGTTGACCATAAACCGGACTGGATTTTGAGCGAAGAGGAAAAAGTGCATCTCATGGAGTTATTGACCGCCAATGATTGCGAACTCTGGAAAAATCTCATCAGTGCATACAATTGGGAAGTTTTCGGACATCGCACTTTTATTGACGGCATCCCCGAAGATCTGCCGATCCCGGATTACACAAAATTAAAATATGAAAGATAAAGTTTTATGGATAAAAAATCAAACATCTACTGCGGACAGAAGACCTGGCTTGAAGGTCCTGCAGTTGAGCAATTCAAGCGTGTTATGACCTTTCCCGGCATCATTCAGGGGGCGGCGTTCCCTGATTTGCACCCCGGTCGGGGCGTTCCGGTGGGGGCGGCGTTTTTGTCAGAAAAGGTCATCTACCCCGCATTGATCGGCAACGACATCGGTTGCGGAATGACGCTTTTTTCTACCGGAATAAAGGAACACAAATTCAAAAAAGACAAACTTTTCCGCCGACTTGGAAGTGAGGTGGAAAACTCTTTGCAAACCGCCGCATTGGGGTTGCTGGATGGTGTGAGTAAAACCGTTTCCGACCCGGAAAATATGCTGGGAACTCTCGGTCACGGCAATCATTTTGCGGAATTTCTCGCCGTTGAAAAAATCATTAACAGCGAAAAGTGTGAAGCACTGAATATCAAAAAGAATGATGTCCTTTTGTTGATCCACGCTGGTTCAAGGTGTTACGGCGAAATGCTCTGGCGTGAAATAGCCGCCAGACACGGTGACAAAGGTTTGGCGGCTGACTCACCTGACGGAGCGGATTATCTGACTAAACACGCTGAACTTATCGGCTGGGCAACTTTTAACCGCCGTCTCATCGCCAAAGCACTCGGCAATATGGCGGCGTGTGAACTGACCGAACTTCTCAATGCCACTCATAACAGTATTACTGCGTGGGGAAAAAACTGCTTTATTCACCGCAAAGGGGCGAGCAATGTGGAATCCGGTGAGCCGGTCATCGTGGCGGGTTCAAGGGGAACTTACAGTTATCTGGTCGCTTCAACCGGTGACGGTGTGGAAAATATCCATTCCATCGCTCACGGAGCAGGCCGCAAGTGGAATCGGCAAAGCACCCGCGACCGGATTCGAGCCAAACACGATGATATGCAACAGCTTTTGAAAACCAAACTGGGAACGGATGTCATCTGTCCGGATAAAACTCTGCTCTATGAAGAGGCTCCCGAAGCCTACAAAGATGTCAGCACCGTTATTGATGATTTGCAGAGCTTCAAACTGGCAAGTGTGCTTGCGGAACTCCGCCCGATTGTCAACATCAAACCATAAGGAATTTTTATGGCTGTTATATTACAAATAAGTGCAGGACTTGGTCCGGCAGAGTGCCGCAAATTTGTTCCGCTTTTGGCAGAGATCATCTGCCGTGAAGCGACGCAGAATAATTTGCGTTGCAATAATCTCACCGAACCTCCTGCTAAAAACAGAGAAATTGCTTCAATGCGTTTTGCTATTGAGGGGGAAAACATAGATGCTTTCCGCAAAAGTTGGGAAGGAACTGTCAAATGGATCTGGCAAAGCACTATCCGTCCTCACCATTTGCGGAAGAATTGGTTCGTCAAAGTATCATTCTTTGAGTTTGAAACAAAAGATAACAGCAGTTTCAAATCGAGTGACCTAAAAATCGAAACCTGCCGTGCCTCCGGGAACGGCGGTCAGCACGTCAACACTACCGATTCAGCGGTAAGAATCGTTCATTTGCCCACCGGCATAGAAGCTTCTGCCAGTGAAGAGCGTTCTCAAACCCGCAACAAAGCATTGGCAATACTGCGCTTGCAGGAAAAACTGCACCTTATAACCGAACAACGCCAAGTCGCCGAAAAAGAATCACTCTGGCTCGACCATTACCGCCTTGAGCGCGGTGACGCCATCCGCACCTTCAAAGGCCTGCCACCGAGAGAATTCTCATTCATATAGTGGTAATAATGGCTGAGTGGGAAGACGATATGTTTCTAAATGATGCGAGGGGATATGTTGCAATAGTTTGTGAATCTTTGACACACCTCTAATATGTCTGCCGGTAATCGTTGCTCAATTTCTTGAACAATATAAGCTGGTATTTCTTTGTAATATGCCAATGCCATTCCCCCTGCAATAGTTGCAATGGTATCGCTATCTCCACCTACACTGATAGCATTTCTTATTGCATCTTCATAACTTTCCGACTCAAGAAATGCAAGAAGTGCGACACCTTTGCTTCAAGCTCAGAAAAAGATTATCTATTACGCCAAGATTATCAAATGACATCATTATTTGATGATGGAGAAAAAATTATACAATCAAATATAAATTCAAAAGGTATTTGTGTAAAGGATGGGGTTAGAAACAGTATTACTTGAATGTAAATGATTTATTCAATTTTTTTGGAAAAACATTTGATTTTTTCACTTCGAGATGATATATTAATAACATCTGGAGACAAACACAAGGAACAACATGAAAATATTAAACACACCAGCGATGCGACGTATGCCGACCTACCTGCATAAGCTGTTCCATTTGAGACTTTCGGGACAAGAATGGGTTTCTTGTGCGGAACTTGCGAAATACATGAATATTCCTCATGTTATGGTTCGTAAAGATATTGGGATGACAGGATTGCCTGGCAATAAACGTCATGGATTCAAAGTCAATGATCTTATTGATGCTATACTGAGATTAGTCGGATGGGACAAGCCTTCCTCTGCTACATTGATCGGTGCTGGATCATTAGGTGCTGCTATATTGAACTTTGATGATTTCCGCTCCTATAATTTCATCATTGAATCTGTATTTGATTCTTCTCCCGAAAAAATCGGACGTTCTGTTCATGGCCATGAGGTTTACGATTTAGCTGATATTCGTAAACGGCTTAAGTTTGCACCTCCCAAAGTCGGCATTATATGTGTTCCTCCGGTCGGAGCACAGTTGGTCGCCGATATTTTGGTATCTTTGGGAATAAAATATTTGTGGAATTTTTCTAACGTCTGCTTGAATGTTCCACCTGGAGTAATTGTTCAACGAGAAGTGATCGCAGGTGGGCTTGCTGTATTATTTGCGAAAATTAATAAAGCAGAGAGACAAGAAGAGATCAATTGCGATGAATAACTGACTCAGGAACGAAAAAAATCGTTCCTTTTTTTTCCGAAAATGTCCTTTGTTTTGCCGAAGAGCTCATACTCCCTTTTTTATTAACGTTGGTTTTCTGAAAAAAATTAGTGCTCTCCAGGCGTTTGAGATGTTCGTTTTTTAGCATCTCGCTATTTTTTTAGCCCTTTCACCCTCCGTCAGATACAGAAACAAATCCTTGTCAATGCTTGCTGATGTCCGGATAATAATCTATAAAAATATCTTAAAAAACAGCATTCGACAGCTTGTTTTACGCAGAAAACACGCTTTCTATTTTCGAGATGATAAAAAAATATCAATAAATTTTGTGTTTCCCGCTTGTATTTTCAAAATTCGATGATATATTAAACGCAGATGATAAAAAAAGGACATCAGATGATAATAAAAAATCATCCAACAACCTATAAGGAGTTTAAAATGGACAAGAAAGTGAAAACCACCCCCGAAGTCGCCCCTGAAGTGAAAGAGGCAGAGGAAAGAGCCTTGATTGACGCACTGGTTGCCAAGGTCAGTGCTGCCCAAAAGGAATTTGCTAACTTCTCCCAGGAACAAATTGACAAGATCTTCAAAGCGGCGGCTCTTGCAGCAAACAACATGCGAATTCCGCTTGCTCAAATGGCGGTGGAAGAAACCGGTATGGGCATTGTGGAAGACAAGATTATCAAAAACCACTATGCATCCGAATATATCTGCAACAAATACCTCCCTCTGAAAACCTGCGGAATTATTGAAACAGATGATGCTACGGGTATTATCAAAGTCGCAGAACCCCGTGGCGTTATTGCCGGTATCATTCCTACCACCAATCCTACTTCAACTGCCATCTTCAAAGCTCTTTGCGCACTCAAAACTCGTAACGGTATCGTATTCAGTCCGCACCCGCGTGCAAAAAAATGCACCTGTCTCGCCGCCAAAATCGTGCTGGATGCCGCAGTAAAAGCTGGAGCTCCTCAGGACATCATCGCTTGGATCGACGAGCCGACTGTTGCAATGAGCGGTTATCTTATGAGTCACAATGACGTCTCACTGATCCTTGCAACTGGCGGACCGGGTATGGTTAAGGCAGCCTATTCCAGCGGAACTCCGGCTGTTGGTGTCGGTCCCGGCAATACTCCGGTTGTTTTTGATGATACCTGCGATATTGAAATGGCAGTCAGCAGTGTTTTGCTTTCCAAAACTTTTGACAATGGTATGATCTGTGCTTCTGAACAGTCTGTAACTGTCATGGCTTCCATTTACGATGCTGTAAAGAAAGAATTCATCAAACGCGGTGGTTATATTCTCAATGCAAAAGAAGCGGAAGCAGTTGGCAATGTGATCCAGGTTGACGGAAAACTCAATGCAAAGATCGTTGGTCAGACTGCCATTACCATTGCAGAACTTGCAGGAATAAAGGTT
>JAFTRX010000040.1 GCA_017462015.1 Lentisphaeria bacterium | reverse complement strand
TTTCTGCGGACTTCCGGCTTCATTACATTACGCCGCGACAAGCATCTTCACACCTTGCCACGGCGGAGCTTCAGCGGAGACGGGTCCCTCAGCTTCGCCTTGAAAAAACTCACATTAACGTCGCGATATCACCACCGGTCGCGGCATCCCCTCTGGTGAGGCCGAACAGAGCGCACGCGCGTTTCTCTGCTGATATTACCAGCACTCAGAGTTTATTTCAAAGTATCCCCGTTCATGGGCGCACGCCGGACAGAAGCCGGGGGCATCGGTTCCGGTGTGGAGATAACCGCAGTTGCGGCAGCGCCATACCGCCGGATAATGGCGGTGAAAAACGGTCTCGTTTTCCACATGTTTCAAGAGTTCACGGTAACGTTTTTCGTGGTGACGTTCAGAAACACATACGGCGTTGAAAACTTCGGCTATTGCCGGAAAACCTTCCGTTCTGGCAATGTCGGCAAAGCCGGGATAAAGCCGGTGGTATTCGTCATATTCGCCATCGGCGGCAGCTGCCAGATTGGCGGCGGTATTGCCGATTACTCCGGCAGGAAAATCGGCGCTGATGGTGACAGCACCGCCTTCGAGGAATTTGAAAAAGCGTTTGGCATGTTCTTTTTCCTGTTCGGCGGTTTCAGCAAAAATTGCCGCGATTTGCATAAATCCCTCCCGGCGCGCCTGGGAGGCAAAATAGGTGTAACGGTTGCGTGCCTGGGATTCCCCGGCGAAGCTTTGCAGCAGATTCTGTTCGGTACGGCTTCCGCGGATCGAGAGCATGGGTGTGTCCTCCATATATTGAAGATTACGGTTTCAAGAGTTGTCCCGGGAGCGTGCGGTGAACAGCAGTACATTTTATTCACGGTACGGGTTCGCCGGGACATTGATCACGCGGAAATTACTTTGCAGTTTCAGCGTGACCGGTGGTGTCGGCGCTGCCGCTGCCGGTATTGCCGCAATTGCTGCCGCAATTGGCGAGGGCGGTTTGGCCGTGGACGGAGCAGGAGGAATCAGTGCAATTTCCGGCATTGTTCTTCTGCATCTTTTGTCCGCTGTCTTTCTTCCGCAGATGGTGGTGTTTCCCGTCCTTGCACTTTTTTCCGGCTGGACAGGGAACTACTTCGACGGCTTCCACTGCGATGAAGTCATCACAATCACCGCCATTGCTGCAGCAGTTGCTGCAGCAGCCGCTGAGTGCCCCGGCTCCGAGCAATGCCAGAGCTGACAATAAGAGTTGTTTTTTCATAATCTTTCTCCTCTTTTTTTATTGACAGCACCATGCCGTCAATCTCCTCTGGACGATGAATATACGCGTTTTTTGACAAATCTCAAGATGGCGGTTGTCATTTTAAATTTTGAAAATTTTTTTGTGCCATGCTTGACAAAAACACGTTTGTTCGTTATAGTATACCGTTGTTCAACTTCTCTGGCAGATCAGAGACGAAAAATCAGAAAAGGAGAGAATATGTTAAAACGTATGCTTGTATTGACAATGGCGGTGATCGGACTCGCCCTTTGCGCCGGTCCGATGGATTACTGGACACCGCCGAAAAAGAAACTTATCGAATGCGGATGGAGTCAGACGATGGGCGTGGAACGTCTTTGTGCCGCAGTGAAAATTCTGGAAAAACATACTCCTTATCAGGGCGTTTCCATCGCGCTGAGCGGCCGTGATGAAAAAGGTAAAAAGTTCGCAACCAACTTTATGTTCGGTCCCGAACATGACTCCGGACGCGGTCCCAAAGTTGAACGTTGGAAGTATGAATATTTCAAGGAAGATATCGAATTCCTGAAAAAGACCAAATTTACCAAATTTACCGATAACTTTTTCTGGACAAACTCCCGCAGCGGCAATGTCGAGTGGTCTGACGATCACGATTGGGATATCGTTTGCAACAACTTCGGTATCATTGCGCGTGTCGCCAAAGAGACCGGAGTAAAAGGTATCATCTTTGACGGCGAATTTTACGGCAACAAGAGCAAGCCGATCTTCAGCTTTCTCGAAAAAGGACGTACCGCTGATGATATGGTCGCTCTCGCCCGCAAGCGCGGTCAGCAGTGGGGACGGGCGATTTTCAGCAATTATCCGGATATCAAACTGTTCCTGATTTTCAGCTTTGCGTGGAAAGAAGCTCAGCGCGCCACGCCTGAGATGTCTTCTCTGATGATTCCCTTCCTCAACGGGATGTACGACGTTCTGCCGCCGACTGCCACTGTCATCGAAGGTCACGAACACCACGCATACGGCGCCGCAACGCAGGCGGATTTCGCTCATTTGCGCACCGATATGGGTGAAGTTTTCATGCAGATGGTCGATAAAAAGAATATCAAAAAATACAAACTTCAGACCCAGCTTGCTCCGGCTCTCTACCTTGACCCCTATCTCCGTCCCAACTGCGGCGACAGTACCTTTATGAAGCACCTGCGCCCGATGTTTGAAAAAGCTCCGAAGCTCACCGTTTTCCGGCGCAACATCACCCGCGCATTGAGCATGGCGGATGAATATGTCTGGACCTGGGGCGAAGGCGGCAAGTGGTATCCGCACAAGGCGATGCATCCTCATTGCCGGTTGTTCTGGGAAGAGGTCAACCCCGGAGTCACCCGTACCGTTGAATCTGCCACTGATCCTCTGACCTATGCGAAAGCTGTCGTCAAAGAGAAAAAGTTGAAAAACATTGCCAAAGACCCCACTATGTCCGATGTGTTTATCCGTGACCGCCGTCCGAAATATTATGATTTCTGGCCCAAAAACGACGGCTACGTTTGCGAAAAGGCGGTCAAAGGCGGCAGTACCGGCAAAGATGCCATCCGGATCTCCGGCTGCGGATTTTTCACTTTGAGTCAGGATATCAAAGTCAAACAGGATCAGCTTTATCTCATCCGCGCCCGGATGAAAAAGGTCAGCGGCAAATCGGCAAAATATAATGTCCTTGTCAGCTACGATGACCACCTCAAGCGCGCCGGTTGGAACCGTACCACGCAGACCGTCCGCTTCGGCAAACCGGACGAAAAAGGCTGGCAGATCGCGGAGATCGCAGTTATCGTTCCGGAAAATATGGTAAATATGCACATCCGTATCTGCGGCGGTAAACAGCATCCGGAGGATGTTGCCATCTTCGATTTGCTTGAAGTCTTTAAGGTTGATGATGGTCACTATGTGTCAAGTAAATAGCATCGGTGGCGATCTTGCTTGCTCCCGCGAGCCTTTCCGGCGGACGTTGCTTCAGTCGAGGACATGGAGTCCACTCCTTCAGCCCCGCCTTGGAAAAACTCCCGGATAGCTGCGCGATATCGCCGCCAGGAAGCTTGAATGTCTGCGCCTGCGAGTCTTAATGTCTCGCGGGCGCTTTGTTTTAATGCCGCGACAACGGAGCGGCACAGTCCCGCTTTTTTTGAAAAGGGATAGGGGGTTCGGGGGGAAGGGGAAAACTTTTTTTCCCGTGAAAAAAAGTTTTCCCCTTCCCCCTGAGAGCGCGAGCGCGAGCGCAAGCGCTCAGCGGCGCTGGAAGCGTTTTTCGATTTCGGAGTTGGAGAGGGTAAACATGGTGGGTCTGCCGTGGGGGCAGAGAGTACCCTGGCGGCACTGCTTCAAATCTTCCAGAAGCTGATTCAGTGCGCTGCCGGAGAGGACGTCGTGTGCTTTTACGGCGGCGCGGCAGGCGGCGCGGGCGATATGTTCCGGACGGACGGAGCTTTTTAATTCGGAACTTTCGTTGAGTTCCGCCAGCATGTCCGCAAAAAATCCGGCAATATCCCGGCACTTGCCGAAACTTTGCGGGATGGAGTTGAGCATAATGGTTGCTCCTCCGGCCGATTCGATATCAAAGCCGAGGCGTTCAAAATCGTCGCGGTATTTCAAAAGCATGGAGGCTTCCTGCCGAGGAAGTTCCACCACTTCCGGGAGTAAAAGCGGCTGTTGCACTACCGGATTTTTTTCCGCTTCATCCAGCAGCCGTTCAAACATCACCCGTTCATGAGCCGCGTGCTGGTCGATCAAAACCAGACCGGAAGCACTTTCGGCGAGGATATAGGTGTTGTCAAAAACACCGATGATCCGGGAGGGCCAGTTGCCGGAGAAGCTGGCGGGAGCATCCCACATTTTTCCGGCAGAGCCGCGCATGGACGGCACGGCGGACGGCATTGTATTTTCCGGTTGTTCCGGAACGGGCGGAGTTGATGGCGGAATGAATTCCACTTCCGGTTCAGCGGGCGGTTCAGGTTTGGTGTCAACTTGCGGAGCAGGGCAGGGGATTTCTACTGTATCGGGTTCCGTGAAAACAGTTTCTTTCTCCGGCACAGGAGGCGGTTCCGGGCGCGTGGCGGGGCGGGTATGATCCTGCCAATCTTCCGGCATGGGGGGACGGTAGTGAGTGGCAGTGCATACGGAGACGGTTTTTTCAACCGGCAGCGGAGGTTCCAGACCGTTCAAACTGCGCTGTTCGCAAGTTGCAACAGCGTAACGGATCTCTGCCGCATCCAGAACCAGAGACAAAGGCAATTTTCCGGAGGCAGGCAAATTTGAAGCATCCGGCTGAATTCCGGGAGTCTCCCGGTTGCGCCGCAAGGCGGCAGATACTGCTGAAGCTACGGCGCGGCTTATCACAAATTCTGACTTGAACCGGACTTCGCGTTTCGCCGGATGGACGTTGACATCCAGATCATCCGGTGGCATGTCGATAAATATCACCACCGGATTGTAACGTCCGGGTTCAGCTAAAGTTGCGTACCCCTCTTTGATGCCGCGGTAAACCGCCTGAGCTTCCACCGGGCGGGAGTTGATGAATATCCGCTGATCGCGGCGGGAGGGGCGGGTAAAGCCGGGAGCAGCGATGCATCCGGAGAGGTGAAGACCATTTTCAACGTGTTCAAAAAAGAGCATTTTATCCACGAAACTTTTGCCGAAAAGTTCCCGCAGACGCTGTTGCTGTTGGGAGCACGGCGGCGTGTGGAATGCCACTCTGCCGTCGAGCTGCAAACGGAAACCGGTTTGCGGGTGACCGATAGCGAGCATAATCATCATCTCTTCGATGTGGTGTTCTTCAGTGGCGGCGGATTTGAGAAACTTTTTCCGTGCCGGAAGGTTGAAGAAGAGGTCACGCACTTCGATTCTGGTTCCGACGGGGGCTCCGGTCGGAGCGATGTCGATGTCAACTCCGCCGGAGGTGGTTATTTTCGTTCCTTCCGGAGCATCGGCAGTGCGGGTTATCATGGTAAAACGGCTCACGGAAGCTATGGATGGCAACGCTTCTCCCCGGAAACCGAGGGTCATGATGTGTTCCAAATCATCTTCGGAGAGAAGTTTGCTCGTTCCGTGCTGTTCCAGAGAGAGTGCTGCATCCTCCTGATCCATGCCGCAGCCGTCGTCTGTCACTGCGATCAACCGGCTTCCGGCGCGTTCAACTTCAACGGTGATGAAAGAACTTCCGGCATCGATGGCGTTTTCCACCAACTCTTTGACGACCGAGGCGGGGCGTTCAATTACTTCGCCTGCGGCGATACGGTTGCTTAAAGCCGTACTCATGACTTTTATTTTGCTCATAGCTCATCTCCTTTTTCCGTCAGTGCGGGTTTGAGCAGCAATGTATCGATGTCGCACTGAATGGCAAAGTTTTTCAAGCGGTTGCGGATGTGGATGTTATTGTTGCGGACAGCCGGGTTTTCCGGGGCGAGTTCCAGCGCAGTTGCAGCTGAATTTGCCGCATCCTGCGGAGACGTGGAGTAGAGCAGTACTGCAAGATTGTTGCGGGTAATGGCATCGCCCGGAGCATGAAGCAGTACTTTTTTGCACATTTCGATTGCTCCGGCATTGTCATTCTGCGCCAGACGGCAGCAAATTTGCACCCGGCGGGCAAAGATATCATCGGGAACGGAACGCAGTATGTTTTTTGCCAGCAGTTCCGCTGTGGCATAGTCCTGCTGCTGAAGCAGAGCTGTCAGTTGAGAGTGCCACTTGCTCACAGTATCGGTTTCGTAAACGGAAGCAGGCTGCTGGACGCGCTTTTTTTTGTCCGGATGAGTATAGACCAATACCAGCGTAACAACCAGAAGCAGAAAGATCGTTACCAGAAGTATATAACGGTTCCGGATGTGCTGGTGGGCAGAGTTCATGGTGTCTCCTCCGGAAAACAATGACAGCAAGCATAATGAGTGGAGGAAAATGCTGTCTCTCTTGGAACTTCAGCAGCACAACGCTCTTTGGTGGCTTCGGGCAAAGTTTCCATAACGGTACAGCGTCCGCAGAAGCGGCAGCCGGAAGGAAATTTTCCCGGAGGCGGAACAAAGCCCGGAATGGTGTTGAGCTGTTTTCCCCGGTTGCCCGGAACCGGCAGAGCTGCCAGCAGTGCCGCAGTGTAGGGGTGGCGCGGAGAAAAAAGCACTTCGTCAGCAGAGCCGGATTCCACGATTTTTCCGGCATACATGACCGCGATGCGGTCGGCAAGGCGGGAGACCACTCCGAGGTTATGCGAAATCAGAATGACTGCCATCTGCCGCTCTTTGCGCAGCTGTTCAAGCAATTCAAGTATTTGTGATTGCACAGTCACATCGAGAGCGGTCGTCGGTTCATCGGCGATGAGCAGTTCCGGATCGCCCGCCAGAGCCATGGCAATCATCACGCGCTGCTGCATACCGCCGGAAAGTTCGTGCGGATAGGAGTTTATGCGGGATTCACTGCTGGTGATGCCGACCTGTTTTAAAAGAGAGATAATCTCCTGCTTGCGGTCGCGTATTTCCGGACGATGGAGTTTCAGAACTTCTTCGATTTGCTCTCCGATACGCATCACCGGATTGAGGGAGGCTGTCGGTTCCTGAAAGATATAAGCTATATTGCCGCCGCGAATTTTCCGGAGGCGGGATGCCGGGAGAGCTTGCAGTTCAACCGCTTCTCCATCGTGGAAGAAGCGGATGCAGTCGGCATGGTATTTGGCAGGCGGCACCGGAAGCAGACCGGTCAAAGCCAGACAGCTGGCACTTTTTCCGCATCCGGATTCGCCGACCAGAGCGAGGATCTCCCCGCGCCGGACGGAAAACGAGATTTGCGAAACCACCTCCAGATCTTTCTTTCCGGAAGAGAACGAAACCGTAAGATTTTTTACTTCAAGCAGTGTATTCATTTGCTAAAACTCCGTGTCATAATGGAAATATAGCACATTTTTAAGAAATATTCCACAAAAATTCATTCTAAAACTGGAAAAAACGCCGCTGGAGGCTATATTATCTTTCGTACATAAATAAATTACTGTTAAATGTAACAGCGAGGAGCTAATGGAAAGGGTTTTTATCACTGGTCGCGGACTTTTGACTCCGCTGGGAAACGGTCTTGAGGCCAATGAAGCAGCTTTGCGTAACGGAACCAGCGGTATCACGGCGATACCGGAGTTTGCGGATGTTAAACTTGACAGTTTGATCGGAGGTATGGCGGATCACGATCCCCAGACTGAACTGATCGACCGAAAGACCAAGCGTTTTTGTCCGCCGGTAGGTTTGATGTCGGTCGTTGCCGCAGAAGAGGCGTTCCGGGAAGCGCAGATCGCAGTGGAGGATATTCCCAATATGCGTATGGCGCTGGTCGGAGGGCAGGCGGCAAGCAACTCCCGGGAGTTGTTCGAAAATGCGGCGAAATATGTCGGCTCTGATTACCGGTTGCGGAGTATCACTCCGTTTGCGGTTCCGCGTATCATGCCGTCCAGTGCGGTGAGTATCCTCTCGCTTATTTTCGGTATCAAAGGTGAATCTTACGATATTTCCGCCGCGTGTGCCACCAGTGCATTGGCGCTGATGCAGGCGGCACGGCTTATCCGTTCCGGAGAGTATGATATGGTCATGACCGGCGGTGTTGAGCAGTTGGATTGGCAGACGGCTCTGGGATTCTGTGCCTGCCGCGCGCTCTCCACGCATTACAACGACACCCCGGAAAAAGCGAGTCGTCCGTTTGACCGCAACCGCGATGGTTTTGTCCTTTCCAGCGGAGCTGCGTATCTGGTGTTGGAAAGTGAACGCAGCGTCAAGGCGCGCGGAGTCCGTCCGATTTGTGAAATCACCGGTCTCGGTGCCAACAGCAATGCGCTGGATATGGTCGTACCCGATGCCGATGCCAGTGCCGCCGTTATGGCTGCCGCGCTGAAAGATGCAAATTTGAACATCAAGGATATCGGTTATATCAATACCCACGGTACGGCGACCCCGATCGGTGACGTGGTCGAACTTGATGCCATTCGCAAAGTCATCGGTAATTCCGGTGCCGTTCCGGCGATCAACAGCACCAAGAGCCAGACCGGACACATGGTTGGTGCTACCGGTGCGGCGGAGGTTATTTTCAGTTCGATCATGCTGGAAAAGCAGTTTATCTCCAGAACCATTAACCTTGAAGAGCCGGATGAAGCCTTCGGTTGGGCTGATCTGGTTCGGGAATACCGCGAAGGTGTGCGCTTCAACCACGCGCTCTCCAACAGCTTTGCTTTCGGCGGTTCCAATGCGTGTATCATTATCAGCCGTTGTGACTGAGTGTTTTTAACAACCCAATATAAGGAACATGTACTATGACGAGCATCCCCGATTCAAAAATTGCCATCACCCTTTATAATCTGCGCGCATTCTGCCAGACAGAAGAAGATTATGCCGCAACTTTGGATAAAGTTGTCGCCATGGGGTACAAGTGCGTGCAGATCTCCGGTGTGCCGCTTCCGGCAGAAATCATCCGCAAGCACCTCGACCGTACCGGACTTTACTGCTGTGCGACCCATGAAAACCTCGCCACTATCTCCGGCGATTCCAAAGCATTGATCGACCGTCTCCAGACGATCGGATGCAACTTCACCGCGCTCGGCGGCCCCGGAGAATTTGATTTTACCTCTTTTGAAGCGATCAACGGTTTGGCTGACATCTTCAAGCGTCAGGGTGATGCGCTTGCCGAAGCGGGTATCCAGCTGGCATATCACAACCATGCCGCCGAACTTACCAAAGTCGCCGGAAGCAAAAAGACCATGTTGGAAACCTTTATGGAATTGACCGAAGGTCACAACGTCTACTCTGAACTTGACGTTCACTGGGTCACCCGCGGCGGCGGCAGTCCGGCTGCGTGGATCCGGAAGTTTGCCGGACGCATCTCCGTTATCCACTTCAAAGATTTTGTCATGTACGACAAGGCGCCGATCTTCTGCGAAATCGGTGAAGGCAACCTGGATTGGCCCGAGATCCTCAAAGCATGTGAAGAGACCGGTGTCCGCTGGTACTCCATTGAGCAGGATCGTGAATTCCCCGGCCGCGGCATTTTTGAGTCGGCGAAAATCTCCATCGACAATCTTCGCAGCTGGGGCGTGAAATAAGTTGGAGTGAACACATGAAACCGGAACTTGCGCGTTCCGGTTTCATTGTTATCGACACACTGCACATTGGGAGTTGCCGGATGAATCTGATAGAGAAGATCAAGCGATGTGAATTGAAACTTGCCGTTATCGGTTTGGGCTATGTCGGCTTGCCGCTGGCGGTCGAGTTCGGAAAGAAATTTGTCACCGTGGGGTTCGATGTCAAACGGACGCGTTTGGATATGCTGCGTTCCGGAGTCGATACCACTCTGGAAATTTCCGGCGAAGAGCTTCGCAGTGCCGCTTTGCTCAGTTTCTCTGACGACAAAGATGATTTGCGCGACTGCGACATCTTCATCGTTACCGTTCCGACACCGGTGGATAAATACAATCAGCCGGATCTGACCCCGTTGCGGCGCGCCAGTGAAACTGTTGGATCGGTGATGAAGCCCGGTGCGGTAGTGATTTTTGAAAGCACCGTCTATCCCGGATGCACGGAAGAAATTTGCGTGCCGGTGATGGAGGAGTTCAGCAGAATGAAATTCAACACGGATTTCTTCTGCGGTTACAGTCCGGAGCGTATCAACCCCGGCGATAAAGAGCATACCTTTACCAAAATCAAAAAAATCGTTTCCGGTTCCACGCCGGAAATACTCGATGTGGTCGATGCCCTTTATCAGAGTGTGCTGACGGCGGGAACTTACCGCGCCGGAAGCATCAAAGTTGCTGAAGCTGCCAAAGTCATTGAAAACTCCCAGAGAGATTTGAATGTGGCGTTCGTCAACGAGCTTGCTAAAATTTTCCATCTGATCGGCATTGATACGGCGGATGTGCTGGAGGCGGCGGCAACAAAGTGGAATTTTTTGAAGTTCAAACCCGGACTGGTCGGCGGACATTGTATCGGTGTCGACCCGTATTATCTCACCTACAAGGCGCAGGAGATCGGTTATCTTCCGGAAGTTATCCTTGCCGGACGGCGCATCAATGACAGCATGGGCGAGTATGTCGGTCAGCAGATCGTAAAATTGATGATAAAAGCCGGATTCCGGGTGCTTGATGCCAAAGTCCTGCAGCTGGGCATCACCTTTAAAGAAAATTGTCCGGACATCCGCAACTCCCGGGCGGTGGATGTGACCCGTACCTTGCAGGATTTCGGTTGTCAGGTGGATATTTATGACCCGATGGCAGACCCGGATGAGGTTGCCGGGATTTACGGTTTGAAGTCGTTCCGCACCATTGATGGCATGGAAAAATATGACGCGGTGGTGCTTGCGGTTGCGCATGAACAATTTTTCGCCCTTGATCTTGATGCGTTGAAAAATCCCGGGGCAGTGGTTTTTGATATCAAGAGCGTTTTGCCGCGTGACGTTGTGAATGGAAGATTGTGATATGGGTACTTTCCCGGTCGATGCATTGTTTTTTGACTTTGACGGAACGTTGGGAGATACCAGAAACGGTATCCATACCGCGTGGCGCAAAACGTTTAATGAAATAGGCATACCGTCAAAGACCTTTGAAACTGATTTTCGGGTTGGTCCGCCGGTGGAACAGCAGGTGAGGATCATATATCCGGATGGCGATGAAGAGCTGTGGAAACGTGCGGCAGATCTTTACCGTTATTATTATGACAATTCGGATATGCAGGGCGAAGCCCCGTATCCGTGGAGCGAAGATATCTTGAAAAATATATCGGCGCGGGGAAAAAAGATTTATGTCGTGACCTATAAACGGTATAAATCAACGGTGAAATTGATTGAACGTTACGGCTTTGGAAAATATTTTTCCGGAGTTTTCACTACCGATATTTATCCCGGAAGTTCACTGTCCAAAAGCGAGTTACTGAAGTTTGCACTCCGGATCGCCAATGTTGATCCCCGCCGGGCGGTGATGGTAGGAGATACGGAACTTGATATTCTTGCCGGTCACGATGCCGGATGTTTGAGTTGCGGAGTGACGTGGGGGTATGCGCCGCTGGAAAAACTGCGCGCTGCCAAGCCGCATTTTTTGTTCGATGAAAAAGAGATAGTTGAAAAGCTTAACGCTGTTTTGGTATAATAAGGACGATTGGAATTATGAAGAAAAATCTGTCAATGGTTGTTGCGTGTGGAGCGCTGCTGCTCTCTGCCAATCCGGTCGATGATGTCGCTGATGATCCGGAACTGGAGCATGAATGTACCAGTTGGATGGTGTTTTCCGACTTGACCAAAAACAATACCAATATTCTGCACAAAAACCGGGATTCCAAAGCCCGGAAGGTCGTGGCGTTTCTGAGCCCGGAAAACTCTGCGCGCAAATATATCGCTCTCGGACTCAAAGGTTATGCCAACATGGGTGTCAATACATCCGGACTTGCCGGCGTGATGAACAGCGGCGAAATCTGCATAAATCCGCCGGATGCGGACAAGAGCAAAAAGACCACTCCGCAGATTATGACGGCGATTCTTGAATCATGTGATACCGCAGCGCAGGCTGTCGCCAAACTGCAGGAGCTGATAAAGGCGGGGGATTACTGGCACGGATCCAAGGGTTCAATCTTTTTCTTTATGGATTTGAACGAGGGGTACATTTGCGAAATTACGGCAAAATTTGTGTCAGTCCAGCGTTACGATAGCGGTTTTACCGTGCGGGCCAATATCTGGCAGAATCCGGGAATGTATCAGCAGATGCGCAGTACGATCAAATATTATCTCAACAGCAGTGCCAGAGCGTACATTGCTCTTTCCGGACTTAATCAGATGTTGGATAAAGATGGAAAAATCTCCATTTCCGGAATCTTTGACCTCTCCCGGCACTGGAAGATGCCGGATGAATCTCCGGAAAAACGTTCCGTCTGTTTTATGAGCACCAATTCTACTGCAAGTTTGGAAATTGACCGGCAGTATCCGGATGTGTTGTCCACGGGATATATCACTATCGGTCATCCGCAGAATACGGTTTACATTCCGGTTCCGGTGTGTGCTGAAAAACTCCATCCGGCGATGGAAGGTGACGAGTGGGCGAAGATGACGTGGGTTCGCTTGAAAAAGTTGGGACTGGGAGCTCCGTTCCCGGCTGAATGGGCAAAGTTTGAGCAGGATTTTATGGTAAAATATGTGAAAGCCAAGGATGATGCCCGGAAACTGCTGGATGCCGGAAAGCGCACAGAGGCGGTCAAACTCATGAACACCACAGCGGCGGAAATTTGGAGTGATGCCGTTAAGCTGATGGGATTGTAAGTTGGTGCAAATTTAATTATCCGGGGGATGCATGCGAGTATCCCCCGTTTTTTTATGCCCGGCTGTGGATCAGTTGATTTCCCCGAGTTCGGCGAACTTGCGGCAGACCGCTTCAATGGCGTAGCGGGGATCGACCAGAACTTCGCTCTGGATGAGTTTGAGTTTGGGGGCGCGTTTCAGCATGGGAATGATTTTTTGCCAGTTGACCGAGCCTTCGCCGGGGATGCTGTGAGAGTCGGATGAGCCGTCATTATCGTGCAAATGGCAGTTGACGATCTCGGGAAGCATCCGGTCGAGGGCGGAATCGTCCCACTCCGGTTCGGGAGCGCCGACCGTCCGCCAGAATTGGTGGATCACGGAATCGGAAAGAGTGCGGGCAGCATCGAGCTGGTGGGCGTGCCCGGAATCATAACACAAACCCAGATAGGGTGAATCAAATTCTGACTTGAGTTGAACTACTTTCCGGGGGCAGGCGGCGCGGGACATGGAGTTTTCGATACAGACGGTGACACCGGCAGCTTCGGCTTCGGGGAGGATGTTGTCGATGGCATCGCGCATGAGGTCGAGATGTTTTTCAAGGGGAATTTCCGGGAAGAAGCGGTCGCTGCCCGGATGGATGGTGATGGTTTTAACGCCGAGAGAGGCGGCGATGCGGATGGCGGTTTTGTGGCGGAGAAGCATTTGGGGACGGAAGAGCGGATCGGGGCAGTTCATATCGAGGATGCCGCCGAAGGGTGAATGGGCATCAAGAAAATCGAGTCCGGCAGAGTGCAGTTCGGAAGAATAGACTGCTCCGAGTTTATGATCGTGCATAATATCTTTGATCATCTGATCGGACAGAACGATGTGCTTCACTCCGGAAGCGGCATAGCGTTCGATTTGCTTTTGGCGGGCGGAATCATCACCGAAGGTAGTTGCCATGTGAAAAGTAACGGGCAGGTCGAACATAATGAAAAATCCTTATGGAAAAAGTTAAAAAACAGTCATGTTATAATATGACGTGTTTCCGGATTTTTTTCAAGGGAACTCAGAACACAATTTTACGATTTTTTCACACAGCTATCTCCGCCGCAGTTAGTTTTTTTACAGTGATAATGTAATGCGGGGTTGAAAAGTCTGAAATATATGCTATTGTAATACATTGTCTGTCAGGATAGTAATCGTTGCAGTTTGAAAATAGAAACTATGAAAATTTATTGCTGAATGTGGGGGAAATAATGTATTTTGAAATCGAAAAAGGTCAAATCGGTTCCGGACTTGTAAATAGTGACAACATATATTCTGCATCCAGCACCGCTCACGGCAGTACTTTTGTCGGTTCCGGTGGGATCATGTATGTCCCATCTGAAAAAATCGCAACCCATGATACGGTCAACGTAACTGCCATTAAGTTGCCGGTCGACTCTGAAAATGCCGCTGCCGGGGCGACGTGGCATTACAATTCCGCTGAAATTGCTGCAACGCAGGAAGAAATAGTCTTTGAGCAAGTGAATGCCGGGGGAAATGTTTGTGAGTTTCCTGAAGGAGAGTTTATCGGTAAAGAGATGAAATTTACCGTCACGGCAAACTCCGATACCTCTGGATATGAATTGACTGAAGTTGACCTCAGACTTCATGACACCGTTTCGATCTATGGCAGTTTGTTGTCGGATGACACCAATGTTTCTGTGGCAGAAGGTGAAATTGCATCTGATGTATCTGGGGTTTCAGCTCCGACATCACTGTTTTATATATCGGAAACGATCCAGGCGTTTGTCGGAGGATATGGAAATCTGACCTGGAGTGATTTTGAAAAAGGTTACAGCGGTTATTATTATAAGGATGAATCGATTGTCGATGCGGAGAAATGCCGGACTATTACTCAGGATGATATGATGTGCTGGGCGGCAGCCGCATCCAACATGTTAAGCTATGCCGGATGGGATTTATACCGGGTCGAAGATGACGAAGACAATGTCTTTAACAAATTTGTTGAAAATTTCACCTTGGGCAAGCAGTATGGCGGCGGCATTTACTATGCGATCAACTGGTATTTTACCGGAAAGTATTCTCCTGCCGGATGGTCAGAGTGGGATCAACCGCTGGAAAATTCCGGTGGTTTGTACAAAAGTACATTCAGTAATCTTCGTTTTAGAGATTACTGTTACACCCAGAGTTTTTCAGTTACAACATTGAATAACGCTAAAGACAAGTTGAATGCTGGTTATGCTGTTGGTGTAAGTTTCGGCTACTATAACGATAATCGTGAGAGAACCGGAGGGCATGCAATAACCCTTTGGGGCATGACTTGTGATATCACAAAGAGCAGTACCGATTTAGGATATTATACCGGCATTATCGTATCTGACTCCGATGATAATAAAGGTGTCAACGATCCGACTCAGGCTCCGGATGTACTCAAAATCATATCCATAACCTATGACAGTTCGCTCGGGAAATATGTGTTGGATCCGAGTTACGCAGGAAAGAACTGTTGGTTGGAAGATTTGTATTTTCTGGCACCGAATACGTCCGGTTTTGTTCAGGATTCTGCAACGCGGGATAATATAAAAATTTATAAAGGCAGCAGTGTGGTCTCCAAAGGTTCTGACCTCACCGGCGCGATTATTACCGGTGCCGGCAATGATACGATGAAAGTTTCCGCAGGTGGAATCGCGTTGCGGACAAATATCAATACCGGCGGTGTTATGCACATTTCCAGCGGAGGTGTCGGCAGTAACACGATAAATACCGGCGGTGTCATGTATATTTCTGCTGACGGTATGCACAAAGGCAGTTTGCAAATCACTGGCGGCGGCATAGTTTCCGCTTATTCCGGAGCCGTGATCGATTTTACCGTTTCTGAACGTTCTGCAAGAGACGGTTATCTTATCAGTGATTTGTCTGCTGTTTACGGTACACCTGCTTTTACAATAACGATTTTGGCAAACCAGGCATGGGGAGAATATAAACTCGCTCAGGGCGCAGAAAATTTTTCAACAGCGATCACCATCGGTACTGCGGATGCCAATTATGGAATTATCGCAGTCAACGGTGATAAATTTTCGTATAAAAATGTCGATTATCTGTTGAAAAATACTTCCGGAAATCTTATTCTTTTCATAGGAGATCTTACCCGTCCGATACTTTCAATCAGCGGAAATGCAACCGTTCCCACCAATAAAAATATCACGCTGACTGCTACTGCCAGTGACGGAACGATTGAATTCTACAACGGAACACGCTGGATTCTCGGAGGGGTTCAGACCGTTTCCGAAAACGGAACCTACATTTTCCGTGCAACCGATGCCGCCGGAAATGTTACTGAGCAAACTGTTGTGGTTGATAAAATAGATAAAATTGCCCCGACGATTGAAATTACCGGAGTCCCCGTTGATTGGACTAATCAGGATGTCACATTGACTGCGGTTGTCAGCGATGGCGCGGTTGAATATTTCTCCAACGGCAAATGGATTGCCGGTTCCAGTTTGAAGGTTACTGAAAACGGAACCTACTCTTTCCGGGTGACCGATGAAGCCGGAAATGTTACTGAACAAAAAGTGACAGTTAATAAAATAGACAAAGATGCTCCCAGCCTCAAAGTTACTGGAAATCCGACCGAGTGGACCAATCAAAATATTACATTGACTGCAACGATCAGTGATGGCATATTGGAATTTTATAACGGCACGGAGTGGATTTCCGGAGCGGTTCAAATTATCTCTGAAAATGGTATTTATAAGTATCGTGTCTCCGATGTTGCCGGAAATGTGACTGAAGAAACGGTGGTGGTTGATAAGATCGACAAAGCTCCTCCCACTCTGGAAATTACCGGCAACGCGACCACACCAACCAATAAAGACATTGTGTTGACTGCCGTTGCAAGTGATGGAAATGTTGAGTACTTCGATGGCGAAAAGTGGGTTTCCGGAGACAAAATTACGGTTGCCGAAAATGGAACTTTCATTTTCCGGGTGACTGACCTTGCCGGTAACGTCACAGAAAAATCAGTCGTGGTCGACATGATCGACAAAATCGCTCCGACGTTGGAAATCACCGGCAACGCCGAAGCTCTGACCAATCAGGATGTGGTTTTGTCTGCGGCAGTTTCCGATGGAACAGTTGAATACCTTGCCGGTGACCAATGGGTGACCGGTTCCACTTTGACGGTTACTGAAAACGGTACTTACACCTTCCGCGTGACCGATCTTGCCGGTAACGTTACTGAAAAATCAGTCATTGTTGACATGATCGACAAGGTCGCTCCGACTTTGGAAATCACCGGCAACGCTGAAGTTCCGACCAATCAGGACATCACTTTGAACGCGGTCGCTTCCGATGGAACAGTTGAATACCTTGCCGGTGATCAATGGGTGACCGGTTCCACTTTGACGGTTACTGAAAACGGAATTTACCTGTTCCGGGCAACCGACGACGTCGGCAATGTTACTGAAAAAAGAGTTGAAGTTACCAATATTGACAAAATCGCTCCGGTTGTTTCAACGGTAACGGCAAATATAGCTGTTTTGACCAATCGCAGTGTGAAAGTTACTGCAACATTCGCTGCGGAAGCGGTACTTAATGAATATTCGGTAAACGGCGGAGAATGGGAAATTTATGAAGCTCCTGTCGTTTTTACTGAAAATGGTTCCGTGCTTTTCCGCTGTACAGATGCCGCCGGAAACGTTTCTGAAACAGTAAGTTATCAGATAACCAATATCGACAGCGTTGCCGATAATGCCGAAATTGATTACAATTTTGTGAAAAAGAGTTTCAATGTTAAAAGTAACGGCAAAACGCAAAATGGTTTCGTTTTGCGTTATGGAATAAATGCCTTCGCTGATTTATCTGGTGTTGTCACTGGAAGTTTTGCCGTGCTGCTCGATGCTAAAAACACTATCTCCACTATTCCGGAAAATATTGAAACCATCGCCGGAAATGTGGCGACGGCAACGGGCAAAACGGGAAGTTATAAAGCTGTTTCCACTCCGAAAAATACGTTGAACCTCAACGGCATCGACACTGGAGATGTTGAATTTATCCGCTTTGCCACGGTCAATGTCACTGACGGTGCTGTAGTCGGCAATGTCGATGGCGGCAAGGAAACGATTTCCGAAACGGTGAAAAGTACCCTCAAAAACGGTATTGCCACGAAAACGGTCACTTTCTCTCATTCGGTTACTGCTTCAGGTAAAGTAACTGTCACCAACGCAACTGCCGGAAACATTTCCGGTTACTCGGCCGTTACTCTCGATAACGGTGTCGCCGGAGAGTTGGTAAACTCCAATGTAAAAATCAGCAAGAGCGATAAAACTGTCGGCGGTAAAGATGATACCATTACTCATACCACGACTTATTCTGCAAGCGGAACCGCCACATTGAAAAACGGTTCTTATGTGGACAGTATCAGCGGATTCAAGACGGTTAAACTGACTGCCAGTACCGTTGGTGAAATTGTTCTTGGTGACTCTTACACTGAAAAGTTTACCTTGAAAAAAGGCGTTGAAACACCGTCCTCAAAGAAGACTTACACGGGAACCGTCACTCTTGAAAATGCGACCGTTGGCAGCATCGCCGGCATGAACAAAGTCACAGCTTCCAAAGGCTTCAATGCCATTGCCAGTTACACTGGAAGCGACGGAAACGACACTTTGACCATCAACAAAAATGCGGTGTTGGCTCTCGGAGCAGTCGATATGGGAGCAGGCGCCAAAGACAAGTTCGTCAACAACGGTACGCTCGTCCTGACTGGCGACTTTGACCGGAGTTTCATCTCCGGCAAAGGTGAAATCGTTGCCGCAAGTGACGTTTACGAAACGTTGGAGAATTGCAACGGCGTTCTCAATTTGGGCGCGACCGCCGAAGGTTTCCGCACCACCAAGTACGAAAACAGTGACGACGCCATCAAGAAAGCGGTCAAGTGGGATTTGAAAGCAGGAGATTACACCGGCTGGCTCGGCAGTTGGCAGAGCGGCGAGGACACCGTGGACTATATCAAGTTCACCGTCAGCAAGAATGATGTCGACAAAGAGCTTTGTGTCAGCGGAGTTGAAAACTTCACGCTTTTCGACAAAAAAGGCAACGAAGTTGACATCATCTCCGCCGCCGGAACCTACACGCTCAAGTTGGACTGGGACAAAACGGAATCCACCAGTTACACCCTCGCCCTGGCGTAAGCTGCCAGTGGCTGACGCACTGCGAAGTGCCACGTGGAGCGGAAGTGAGTGTCGGACGAGTCGGACAGGTCGGACTCGTCCGACAATAGCGTTTGGAGTGAGTAGCGGATTGGGCTGGCGTTTTTTGGGGGCGAGGGCGCTAACGCTGATTGTCAGATAAACTTTTTGACTTCCCGGAGGATCCGGCTTGCAGTAAGTTGGGTCATGCACTTTTTTTCTGCTTTGGGACAGCTGTGCTTCAAACAGGGGAAACACTCAACTTTGTCGCACAAAATTTTCCACTTTTCCGTGATCGGCCCTGTGTCCGTAAAGTCAGTAGGTCCAAAGGGAACAATCCCGCAGGTGTCGAGTATCGCTCCCAAGTGCATTAATCCTGAGTCGTTGGCAACAGTATAACGGGCGGCTTTAAAAAGATGTATCAACGCCGTGATCGAGGTCTTTCCGCAAAGGTTGAAACACTTCTCCTGCGGAAGTCCGGTACAAACATTTTCCCCGATGGGGCGCTCTGCCGGAGAACCCAGCACCGCGACGATTCCTCCGTGACGTATCCAATATTTTGCCACCGCCTGAAAGTTGTTTTCGGGCCATCTTTTCGCCGCTCCGTAAGCTGCCCCGGCGGCAAGCAGCAGTAATTTCCGATGACGGCAGATCGCTGCCAGATCCGGAGACAGTTCCTCCGGCGCAACTTTCGGTGTAAATACCGGCAGCTCTCCTTTCCAGGCGGGGGCGCCCAAAGATGAACTTATCGCCAGATAACGCATGGTCTGGTGGGAGTGTGCCGGATTTCCCGGAGTCCTCTGCGGAAATTTCAGCGCCCGGGTCATCAGGATACCCCTCATTCTTCTTGCGGCTCCATATATTTCCGGAATTCCGGTAAGACGGGCAGAAATCACATCTCTTGGAGAGTGGTTGAAGACTACCAACGCTCCGGCGCGGAGCTGTTTTATCTCTTTGCGTTCGCCTTTGCTCCACATGGCGTGGGCGGTCTGAAGTTTTATCACCTTGTCGACAAAGGGCAGGGCGTCGTAGAGTTCGGCATTGCCTTTCGGAGTGATGACGAACAGTCCGCAATACTCCGGAATGATCTTTTTCAACTGCATCAACGCCGGGATCGCCATGACCGCATCCCCCAGGTGATTGGGCATACGAACCGCCAGCCCGTTGCGCCATGAGCGCACCGGGATAACTTTGTATTCCGGGAGATTCCCGGGATGATTTATATTTTGTGAAAAAATCGCATTATCCATAATGGATATAAAATATCATCAAAACTGGATTTTTCAAAAAAGAAACAGGTTTTTTTGCAAAAAAAACGGTTGTTTTTTATTAATTTACTTGAAAAATTGCCTTTGAGATAGTCTATTATATAAATGTAATGGTGTTTTTGTATGCCGGTGCAAATGATGACACCGGGTAATCGAGTTGTAAAAAAGGTGATTCACATGGGTACACAGTTGTTGACAAAATTGTTGTCCACACATATCGGTCTCGACCTTGGTACGGCAAACTGCCTTGTTTTTGTTCGCGACAAAGGCGTGGTTATCAATGAACCGTCGGTGGTGGCGATAAAAGTCAACACCCGCGAAGTGCTTGCCGTCGGTCAGGAGGCCAAAGAGATGCTGGGTAAAACTCCCGGTAATATCGAAGCTTTGCGCCCGATGAAGGATGGTGTTATTGCCAATTATGAAGTAACTGAGAGCATGCTCCGTTACTTTATTCAGCGAGCAATGCACTCCGTGCCGTGGTACAAGCGGTTGTTGCGTCCCCGGGTTTTGATTGCAGTTCCTACAGGTATTACTGAAGTGGAACGCCGCGCCGTTATCGACAGCGCCAAGCAGGCTGGTGCCGGCGATGTGGTGCTGATCGAAGAGCCGATGGCGGCGGCGGTCGGTGTCGGACTGCCGGTTGCTGATCCTGCCGGTAATATGATCGTTGACATCGGCGGCGGAACCACTGAAGTTGCGGTTATTTCTCTTTCCGGTATCGTTCACGCAAACAGCGTGCGCGTCGGGGGTGATGAACTTGACCGCTCTATAACTCAATACTTGCGCAGTGCTTACAGCTTGCTGATCGGTGAACTGAGTGCGGAACAGATCAAAATCCGTCTCGGCAGCGCCTATCCGGTCAAAGATGAAGAGACGATGGATGTTAAAGGTCTGGACATGGTTTCTCTGGTTCCCAAAACGGTGCGGATCAGCGCCGCAGAAGTGCGTTCTGCGCTTCAGGGACCGGTTACCTCCATTACCGAGGCAGTGCGCGCAACGTTGGAAAAGTGTCCGCCGGATCTGGCGGCCGACTTGGTCGATCGTGGAATTATTCTTGCCGGTGGCGGAGCAAAACTGGCAGGATTGGACAAATTGCTCACTGCGGAGACTGGGTTGCCGGTGTTTCCGGCAGAGGATCCGCTCAATGCGGTCGCCAATGGTACCGGCGTTATGCTTCAGGAATCTAAACACTGGTCAGATAACTAATGGCTAAAATTGATTTGAGTTCGTTGCGCCCGGTTGAAATCGGTGACCGTGCGCGTTTTGCCCGTGCTATAAAAGAGATGGGCAGTCAGAGTTGTGAAGTTTGTTTTCCCAACATCTTCATGTACCGTCAGCCTTATGGCATTGAGTTTGTGGAAATCGAAGAGCGGTTGGTCGTGTATGAACGCGTGACCCGGGTCATCCATTATCCCATCGGAAAGCAGACTCCGCCGCAGCTGCTGCACGATATCAGTGCTGCGTTTGTGGATGCCGGACTTACTGATGGCGGTATTTATGATGTGCCGGAGGACTTTCTGGATGATTATCCGGATTGCGATTCACTCTTTGACCTTGAGTACGATGAAGGTGCTATCGACTACCTCTTTTCGGTGGAAAAAATCGCTACTTTCAACGGTTCCAAGTTGCGCAAAAAGCACAATCTGGTCAAGCAGTTTCAGGCGAACTGGCCCTATGCGGCGGTGCAGAAGATCACCCAAGAGAATATCGCCATTGCCGCCAAGCTGGCGCATGATTTGAACTCCCGTCTGGAGTGGTGCGAGTTTCTTGAAGAGGAATCCATGGCGCTGGACAGCGCGTGGCAGCACTTTGAAGAGTTGGGGCTGCAGGGAATAATCCTCTTTGCTGAACCTGATTATCCGGCGGGATTGTCGGTGTTCAGCGTGCTGCCGTCGGATACGGTGGATGTCCACTTTGAAAAAGCTGATCACGCGGTCAAAGGTGCATCTCAGACGTTGACGTGGCAGTTGGCGATTGCGTTGCGCGGCAAGGCGAAGTTTATGAACCGCGAGCAGGATATGAATGAAGAGAGTTTGCGGCATGCCAAGCGTTCGCTGGATCCGGAACGCTTTTTCAAGCGTTACTTCCTGCGCAACCTTTAAAGCGTAACTTTCTGCGGCAGATGAAAAAAGCATCTGCCGCTTTTTTTTCAAAATCGGAGGCGAACAAATGGAAAAAATGGCTTTCAGTGATGTTTTGGAACGTTTTGAGCGGCAGGATCATGTGAGAATTGTAGCATTGGGTGCATCCAATACCGAGCGGCACATGCCGGTAATTCATTGGACGGATGTGTTGGAAATCGGTTTGCGCGCCCGTTTCGGCAGAAAGTTCCAGATGATAAATGCCGGGGTCAGCGGCAACAATACCCGGGAGGCGCTGGCGCGTTTTGAGCGTGACGTGGCGTTTTATCAGCCGGATATCGTGATCATCACTCTGGGCGGCAACGATTGCAACATCATCCCGTCGAAATTTGTGCCGGAAGATGAATTTGTCAGTAATCTGCGGGAAATCGCGCGGCGGCTCCGGGAATTGGGCGCTGTTGTGATTTTTCAAACCTACTACACGATGATAACCGATTTGATGGTTCCGCAGCGGGCGGCGATGTTTGTCCGGTACATGAAGGCGGTACGGCAGATGGCGATCGAAGATGGAGAACATCTCATCGACCAGTATGCGCTCTTTGATAAAATTGATCGCAACTACCGGATTTTCAATTTGATGCGCGACCCGATGCATACCAATGAAAACGGCAATATCCTGATCGGACTTCATGCGGCGCGTTTCTTCGATGTCGATTTTGAAACGATTCCGTGGCGGGAAAAACTTATGCCGATGCAGGCGCTGCTGACCAAACTTCTCGGGTGAGTTGGTGATTATGAAAAGTGTTGCTCTTATTCTGTTGGCAGTGTGTGTCAACTTTGCTGTTTGGGGAGCGGCAAAATCGCGTGCAGAGTTGTTCTACGAAAACGGGTACAACTATTTTTGGGGAAAGAACGGCGTTAAAAAAGATGTTGCCAAAGCGGTGAAACTTTTCACTATGGCGGCAAAAGCCGGACACGGCTGGGCGCAGTTTTCACTGGCGAAGATATTGTGCAGTGATGTCGCCGGGAAACGGGATTATGCTCAGGCGTTTTTCTGGGCAAAAAAGTCCGCTGAAAAAGTTACGCAGGCGAATATGCTCCTCGGCTGGTTCTATATGAGCGGTAAGGGGGGGATTTACGATCCTGCTGCCGGTTTCAAATGTTATCAGAAAGTGGCGTATCACCGGTTGCCTGACGGCTACGGCGGCTTGGCATGGTGTTATATCCTGGGAAAGGGGACCGCGATCAACATTCCGCTGGCACTTGAAAATTTGCAGAAAGGTGCGGAACGTGGAGATATCATATCGCAGTGGATGTTGGCAAGCTGTCACTTTTACGGTCAGTTCATGCCGGTCGACCGGAAGGCGGCGGAACACTGGTTCCGGAAGTTCCGGGACACCGCCCGGAGGTATGCGGAAGCAGGTGCGCCGGGATGTTATTATCAGTTGGGGATGATGTTCCGTTTCGGCTTGCTGGAGCCTTACGATATGAAAGAGTGTTTGAAGCTGTGGAAAAAGGCGGCTGACGCGGGGGTTGCTGATGCCGGTTATGCGTATGCGCTGGAATTGCTGAACGGCGCGGCAGAAGTGCGCAACGTCCCCGAAGCGGTGAAGATGCTGAAGTTGTTCGCCAATGAAAAGTTGGCGGCAAAACTGAAGTTGATATGTCTTTACGACCGTGGTATCGAAGTTGAACGTGATAAGGCGTATGCGGAACGGTTGTTCAAAGAGGTGATGGTAAAATTTAAAGCTGAACGTGCTGATATTCAGGATTTGCTGGCATTGGGGCAGATGCTTCAAAATGGTGTCGGTTGTCCGGTTGACCCCGAAGGGGCAGAAAAATATTTTCAACAGGCGATGAAAAAACTCCGTCCTCAAGCTGAAAACGGCGTGATGTTTTCTCAAATGCTTTTGGGGTATTGTTCTTATTTCGGAGAAGGAATCCGGATAGACCGGAACGCGGCAAAGGAAAATCTGATTTCAGCACGGGCGTTGGTAGAAAATCACGCCGGATGTGACAGCGGGATAGCACTTGGGCTTTACGGAGTCATGCATTTGCACGGCTGGGGCGTTGCCCGATCTCCGGAAAAAGCTGTGAAATATTTGAAGCGCGCGTATGACCATGAGCTGGCATTTGCGGCGTATGCCTTATATGAGATGTACCGGGACGGCAATGGAGTTGAAGCATCCCGCAGTGAAGCGGAAAAATATTTGAAGTTCGCCGCCGACCGGAAATATCCTCCGGCATTGGCAGAGAAAAAGCGGCGATGATATTCGCGTACAGCGCAAGAGGTGCAGGATGAAAAAATGGGTGTTGTTCATCGTGATTTTTGCGCTCTCTGCTTTGTCTGCGGTTGAGCCGTCGATCTGGATCGATTGCCGGAACTCCAACTGGCAGGAGCAGGCAAAGGAGGAGTTCCGGAAGAAGCCGGAGTGTCGTTCGCTGGAACTTTATCTTCCGGGGAGCGGAGATGTGGAGCTGCCGGAACGGGATTTTACCAGAATTTCGATTGACGGATGGAATGACGGATTTACGTTTCAACTGGCAAAATTGGGCAAATACAAGTTGACCGAACTGAAACTCAACGGCGGAACAGTTGGAGGATGGAACACGCTGGTGCAGCCGGAGTTGAAAGTATTGAAAGCGGATTCAGTTTATGTCGATGCCGCCGAACTGGCACAGGCAAAATTGCCGGAACTCCGGAAGTTGGTGATATATCACATCAAAGGAAAAGTTCTGGATCTGCGCGGGATGCCGAAACTTGAATATCTGACCTTTCACAGTTGTGATGACGGATTGCAAATATTGCTGCATCCGGATTGCAAATTGAAATACCTGCGGCTGCCGAAGAAAACCTCTCACCTTTTGCCGGAATTGGATCTGTCGCATTTGGAGCATCTGGTCACGCATGAATCATGGGAGAGCAATGCTGTCCGCTTGCCGAAACTGAAAGAGCTTACCATGCTTTATTGGGAAAAAAAGATGGTGGAGTTGCCGCCGTTGCCGGAGTTGGAGGAACTGCTGATCTATTACGGCGGAGAAGTTTCGCTTGCCAATGTGAAAGCGCAGTGTCCGAAACTTCGGGAGTTGGCGCTGTGGACTGTTGACAATGTGTACGACTGGGAGGCTTTGCCGCAGTTGAAAATAAAGCGGCTTTGGGTGCAGGATATTCCGGGGGTGAAATATTCTCTCCCGGTGGCGGTGCCGGAAGGATGCCGGGTGGATGGATTGCCGTCATTTATCGAAAACCCGTATAAGATGTGGTGCGCGTGGGGTGTGGCGGTGATGGCTCTTGCGGCGTGGACGTGGTGGTATCAACGGAAGAAACGACTGGAGGAACGGTGATGGAATTGGTGGCTTTAGGTGTCTGTTTTCTGGTCTTTATTCTGGCTCCGCTGTATTTGGCGATGTTGGTGTATAAGCCGCGCTGGGTGGATTTGTGGGAGTTCGCGCTGATTACAGCGTTGATTCCATTGGAATTGAGTTTTGAAATATTCTATTTGTCGATAGCAGTGGCGGTCGTGGTGTGTGTCGTCAACATCGTGGTCTACCGGCGCGACGGTAAAAAAGGTTTGCCGCTGGGAAAAGATTTGCTGCGGATGTTCATTGTTCCGGCGATGTTTCTCAATTTTTGGGGAATTTATGGAATAGCAGCATATTTATGCGGGCTTTGATGGCGTTGTTTTACCGCCTTTGCTCCATGGTGTAATGTGGTCAGCTTCCATTTGCTCTGCATGTTTCAGCGTTTTTTCTTCATTTTTCTGAATTCATAAGGATTTATAGGGGGTGTGTCTGCCCATAAGCCTTTTTTATCTGCCCTTGCTTGTTTTTCGGCTTGAATGTATGCAGGGGTTTGGTCATAGTAGCTGTAATGCCACGCATAGCCGGTTTGCACCATTACAAGATTGATTTCAATTCCGTCACAGTAAACAACCCCAAGTATTCTGCCGCAACGGTCAACAGCTTTGTATCTGATTGAAACTTGTTTGCCGGAAATCAAAGAGGATAAAAACTGTTTGGCTTTGTTGCCGAATGCTTGTTTTTTTTCGGGAGCATCAATTTTATCAAGGCGGATTTTGAAATTGCCTTTGTCCATTTCATCTGAAACGGTAATGGTATCACCGTCAGTAACAGCAACAACCGTGCCTTTGATTTCAGCGGAAAAAAGAGAAAGAGAGAGCAAAAGCAGAGAGAGTAAAAAGAGGTGTTTCACTGTGGCGGTTCCCTTTGGAGTTATGGGAAACACCACAAAAAAAGAGGTGCATCCCTGTTTGTACACCTCTGCAACGCCTACCACAGCGTCCCAATAAAATACAAAGCAGAAATGCACCGTATATGCGTAAACATACACGGCACAAAAATTGCACTTTATTGGGATTAAGGCTATTACAAGGTGGTAGAATTTGCAGAGGCAGCCTTTTTTATGCTATATATAATTTTTCAGTTCAAGTGTTTTTCAGTTCGTTTTTTGCCTTTCCTGTTGGTTAAGATAACACACCCTGAAATATAGCACCAAAACGGTGAGATTTCAACTTGAAACCACTGTTTTTCCATAATGAAAACTTCTAAAAAAGTCTTGCCGCATGGTAACAGTTTTTTATTGTCGCATTTTTTTGTAAAAAACAACCGGCGGCTCCTTGCGGGCGATCTTGCGCCGATTTGCCCGCACGATTGCCAGCGAGGCGCCGCCGCAGTTATTTTTTTATGAGACAGCTGTGGATTTTATGGGATAGCTGTGAGATAAGTGCGAAAAAAGTTGATATTATTAAAAAATAAGCTTGAAAAAAACACAAAGTGGTGATATTTTAAGAAATCGACAGAATATAGTGTCGCAAAATACCTTTCAGACAGGGCGTCTGCAGGTAGTTAAAGTTATAAAACAAAGAAAAACAGGACGAACAGAAAAATGAAGAGAACCTTTCAGCCCTCGAATCGCCGCCGCAAACGCCGGCTTGGATTTTTTGCCCGCATGGCTACCGCCGCTGGCCGCAACATCATCAAGCGCCGCCGCCAGAAGGGACGCGCCCGTCTTACCGCCTGACATACTGTTCAGGAGGGTTTGCTCTTGACCACGTTGCCGCCTTCGGGTGAATATCCGGTTCGCTTGCGCTTGCGCAAGCAGGATAAAATACACCTGAAAAGTCAGTTTGACCAAATCCGGAAAGACGGTAGAAAATACCTGTCTCCGGGGGTTGTGGCAGTGGTTGCCCCATCGCCTTCCGGGCGTTTGGAGTGCGGGGTGATATGCAGCAAAAAATACAGCCTGTTATCGGTGACAAGAAACCGGGCCCGCCGGTTGCTCTGGGAGAGTTTCCGGATGCTGAAACCGGATTTGGCTGTGTGTCGTGTTCTGCTTATCCCCCGCAAAAGGATGATGAAATACGACCGGGTTCAGACTACGCAGGAGGTTGCCGGACTTCTGGCGCAAAGCGGAGTCTTGCCGGAGAGCGTTGCAGCTTGCCCGCGAGGATGCTGATAGGCATTGTTCGCGGGTATCAGATTTTGATCTCCCCGTGGTTGCCGCGTTGTTGCCGTTTTACTCCGTCGTGTTCCAATTATGCAATAGAAGCCTTAAGAAAACGTGGTTTCTGGATTGGGAGTTTTTTGACCTTGTGGCGGTTGTTGCGGTGTCAACCCTTTGCCCGCGGCGGATATGATCCGGTTCCACTTAAGGCAGAAAAAATTTCCTCGAAAGAAGCTCTTCCTAAGTAAACGAGGAAATATGAAATTTGACAAAGAAACAATCATTGCTTTAATCGTATGTGTGGTTGTGCTGTTGGCATGGCCGTTTGCCGCCAAGTTGTTCAGTGACGAAAAAGCACCGGGATCCACTCAGACAGAAGTCGTTAAAGCTCCTGAAGAAGCACCGGTCAAAACGCCGGAAAAAGCTCCTGAAAAAGCACCGGTAAAAGCGCCGGAAACACCTGTTCCCACGATAAGTATTTCCAATGAGAACCTCGCTTTGGATATCTCTCCTGATCTTGCCGCAGTTCTCAAAGTTACCTATCTTAAACACAATACTGCAAAAAATGGTGAAAAACTCGTCACCAAATACCAGAATACCCGTGGCGCTTTCCAGCTTATCGGAAAAAATTGGCAGCTCATCGGCGAGCCGATCGTAGTCAGAAACGATGCTGCAAGCTGCACTATCACCCGTAAAATATTGACTCCGCAGGGCGAAATCGTTGTCGCTCAGAAGTTCTCTCTCAAAGCCAAAGGCTATGTCGTTGACTGCGATTACAGCTTTACTGCTCCCGGAGCGGATAAAGAAATCGTGCTGACGGACATGATCGTTTACGGTGCAGAGAGTGCGCCGTGGCATCTGGTTTCCGGAGATAAAAAACGCGCGATCTCCCATCGCATCGACTATCGTACCACCTATGGCGAAAATGATGATATCGCCAGCAGCGAAGATGATGAAGACTTCTTCTTCGTCCGTCCGCCGGAAGTGCATTGGGCGGCTGTGAGCAATAAGTATTTCTGTACTGTGTTCAAACGCGACGATGTGCAGAAAGGCGGTTTTATCATCTGGCAGCATCGCCGTTTTATCAAGAATCCGCAGGATGGAAAAGATGAACCGATCATCGGTGTCGGTGCGGTTCTGCCGCCGGTGAAGATCGCTCCCGGAAAAGCGGCAACGATGGAATTTTCCACCTATGATGGTCCCAAAGAAATCGACGCTCTCGGCGATTTTGCCGGCGGCGCTCCCGGGGTCATGCATCTGGCATGGGGCCCGTTGAACTATCTCGCACGCTTTTTGCTGTGGGTGTTGACCTTCTTCCACAGCTTGTGCAACAGCTGGGGTGTCAGCATTATCCTGTTGACCATTCTGGTGCGTGCCGTCTTCTATCCGATCACGGCGCGCGGCAACGAGTCGATGAAAAAAATGCAGAGCGTTCAGCCCAAGTTCAAAGAACTGCGGGAAAAATATAAAGATAATCCTCAGCTTCTCAATCAGAAGATGGCGGAACTTTACCGTGCCGAAGGTGTCAATCCCTTTGCCGGATGCCTGCCGGTTCTGCTTCAGATTCCGATTTTCTTTGCCCTCTATGCCATGTTGGATAACGCTATTGACTTGCGTCACGTCTCCTTCCTGTGGTGCAAAAATCTCGCGGCGGCGGATACGATTTTCAGTATTCCCCTCGGCTTTACGCTGCCGCTGTTGAACATCAGTGCAATTCCGGTCAATCCGCTGGTGCTGGCGATGACAGTGCTGATGGTCATTCAGCAGCGCATGACTCCTATGAGCATGGATCCGGCGCAGAAAAAGATGATGGCATTCATGCCGGTCATCATGTTGTTGTTCCTCTATGATTTGCCGTCTGGTTTGACTCTTTATTGGACCGTCAGCAATCTCTTCAGTATCTTACAACTGTGGCTGCAGAAAAGACGCGGACAGAACTCCTCCTCCGCCCAGCCCAAAACTCAAGGAAATTAAAAAATGTCTGAAAATCCGAAATTCAACGATTACAAGGAGCAGATCTCCCGCATCCTGACCACGATGTTTGATTATCTTTCTCTGGAAGGATCTCTCACCATTGAAGAACGCGGTCAGAAGATCGGCGTCAAAATCGCCAGTGAAGATGCCGGACGCATCATCGGCCGCAAAGGTCAGACTCTGGACAGCTTGCAGTTGATTCTTAACCGCATCATGTTCAAACGTGATGAAGAGTGTCCCCATATCATGCTGGATATCGACGGTTACGCCGGCGGCGAGCGCGACCGCCGTTCCGGTGACGGTGAAGAAGGCGGCAAACGTGATTTCCGCCGCCGTCCCCGCCGTGAACATGGCGGAGCTTCCCACGTCAGCGCCGAGCAGCTGGAACAGCAGGCTCGCGATGCCGCTGCTGAAGTCAAACGCTGGGGCGAACCGGTTCGCTTACCTGAGATGAACGCCCATGACCGCCGGATCATCCATGTCACTCTCAAAGATGATCCGGAAGTCACCACCGAATCCATCGGCGAAGGTGCGATGAAAAAAGTGGTCGTCTTGCTGAAAGAAAAGCAGAGCGCTGCTGACATCAACTGAATTTGAGTAAACGCCCGGTTCGCCGGGCGTTTTTTTAGTTCTGTTTCCGGTGGAAACGGTGGATTTTTTTATTTGATGAAAAACACTTTTGACCTTATCATTATCGGCTCCGGGCCTGCCGGTTTGGCGGCGGCAGCCGCGGCATCCCGGCGTGGGATGCGGACGTTGCTGTTGGAACAAATGCCGGGATGCGGTCGTAAACTTCTGGCATCCGGCGGCGGCAAATGCAACGTTACCAACGTGCTGAAACCGGCTGATATGGCGTCGCGCTTCGGGCGCGGGGCGCGTTTTGTCCGTCATGCATTGCATACATATCCGGCAGAGGAGTTGAAGCGGTATTTTGCAGGGCAGGGGGTTCCGTTGGAATTTACTGACGGTTTCCATTATTTTCCCCGGTCGCTGAAAGCAACTGATATTCTTCACGCTCTGCTGGATGATGCTGTCGGCAATGGATGTGCGGTCAAAACCGGTTGTCGTGTCGATGGGGTATTGAGTCGTGACAAAGCTGTTTGCGGAGTTACTGTCAGCGGAGAGGAGTTTTATGCACCACAGGTGGTGATTGCCTCCGGGGGTAAATCTTATCCGGCTTTGGGCGGTTCAGTTTCCGGTTATCAGTTGGCAAAAGATATGGGGCATAATGTGGTTCCGCCGCTTCCGGCAATGGTGGGATTACAGTGCCGCGAAGAGTGGGTGAAAGAGTGCGCCGGAATATCTCTGCCGGATGTGGAGAGCCGTATCGCGCTGCCAAAAGAAAAGTTCCGCTGCCGTGGCGAACTGTTGTTTACGCATACCGGGATATCTGCGTTTGCGGTGCTGGATATTTCCGGTCGGGTGTCGGAACTGCTGGAGCAGCACAAAAGTGTGCCGATGAAACTTGATTTGATGCCGCAGCGCAGTGAAGATGAGTGGAGAAAACTGTTCGGATCGTGGCAGAAAAAATCCGGCAATGTTTCGGTTTCCCGGCTGCTGTCGGAAGATTTTCCGCGCCGGTTGGTGAATATCCTCTGCCCGCAGGGTGCGATGAAAGCAGCGCAGTTCCCCGGTTCTGCCCGCGATGAATTTATAAAAAACGCCACTGCGCTGGAGTTGAACATCTCCGCTACTGACGGATGGGAGAAGGCGATGGTCACCCGGGGCGGGGTGGCGTTGGATGAAGTTGACAGTAAGACATTGGAAAGCCGGATCGTCCGGGGATTGTATTTTGCCGGGGAGGTGTTGGATGTGGATGGCCCCTGCGGAGGGTATAATATCTCATGGGCGCTGGCATCGGGCTTTCTTGTTGGCAATATGATTGGTGAAAAAGCTTGAAAAAACAAGAATTTCTGCTATATTATCTGCAAGTAACTTTTTTATAATCACTGGAGAATATTATCATGGCCAAATTGACCCCGTTTCATGGTTTGCTGCCGCAGCCTGCCCGTGCCGCTGAAGTTTCAGCGGTTCCTTACGATGTTGTGAACTCCGAAGAAGCCGCTGTGCTTGCCGAGGGCAATCCGCTGTCGTTTCTGCACGTTTCCCGTCCGGAAATCGATATGGAGCCGGGAATCGACCTTCATGATGACCGCGTGTATGCGCAGGCAAAAGCGGCGTTTGACCGTCTTTGCGCCGAAGCTCCGCTGACTCTTGATGCCGGAGAACACCTTTACATTTACCGCCTGATCATGAACGGCAGAGCGCAGACCGGTGTTATCGGTGCCGCCAGTGCCGAAGAGTACAACAGCGGCATCATCAAAAAACATGAAAAGACCCGCAAAGACAAGGAAGATGACCGTACCCGTCACGTCATGACATTGCGTTCCCACACGGGACCGGCGTTTTTTACCTACCGCGATGTGGCGGAGATCAGTGCACTGATCGCAACGGAAATGAAAGCTGCGCCGCTGTTCGATTTTGTCAGCTGCGACGGTATCCAGCACACGCTGTGGCGCGTGAATGAAGCCAAGAGTGCCGAACTTGCCGCGCTGTTTGAGAGCAAAGTTCCGGTGTTTTATATTGCCGACGGTCACCATCGCAGTGCCGCCGCCGCCCGTACCGCTGCTGAATGTGCGCCCAACAATCCCAATCACACCGGCAAGGAAGATTACAACTACTTCCTCGCCGTGGCATTCCCCGACAGCCAGCTGGCGATCATGCCCTACAACCGCGCGGTGAAGACGCTCAACGGTCTGGATGAAGTCGGATTCCTTGCGGCGTTGGAAAAAGAGTTCGATATCAGCGTCTGCGACAATGGTGAAGTTGCTGCCAACGGCGAATTCAAGTTCTACATGAACAAAGTGTGGCGTCTTGCCAAACCGAAATTTGATATTTCCAAATTTGATGTCATCGGTCAGTTGGATGCCAGTTGGCTGCAGGAACGAGTGTTGTGTCCGATCCTGGGTATCGACGATCCCCGTACCAGTACCGGTATCGACTTCATCGGCGGTATCCGCGGAACTGCGGAATTGGAAAAACTGGTCAATACCGGTTCTCATGCCGTGACCTTCTCACTGCATGCGGTGACCTTGGATCAGCTCATGGCGATCGCGGATGCCGGAGAGATCATGCCGCCGAAATCGACCTGGTTTGAACCGAAACTCCGTGACGGATTGGTTTCTCACAATTTCTGATGGAGAAAAATGCCGGAATTTTTCAAAAATGACTTGCAATTTTGAAAAGTTGAGGTATTTTATAGGAATGACAGTTTGAATAATTATTTTAATTTGAAATACAGGAGAATTTATCATGGCACATAAAAAAGGTCAGTCCAGCAGCCGCAACGGTCGTGACAGTCAGCCGAAGTACCTCGGTATCAAGGCATACAGCAGTGAATTTGTTACCGCCGGTTCTATCATCGTCCGTCAGCGCGGAACCCGTTTCCGTCCCGGCAACAACGTCGGTTGCGGTCGTGATTACACCCTCTTCGCTCTTTGCGATGGAACGGTTCAGTTCATCAAGACCCAACGTAAAGTCAACGTTATTCCGGCCGCCGAGTAATCAGCACGAGAAGCGCGTGACTTGTCAAAACCCTGGCGGGGCGGAAAGCCCGGTCAGGGTTTTTGTCGTTAATATGTATATGAAATCAAGATAATAACCGGAGAGGTAAATGTTTGTAGATAAAACACGTATCAACGTGCGTGCCGGAGACGGCGGCAGCGGATCGTGCAGTTTCCGCCGGGAGAAGTTTATTCCGAAGGGCGGTCCCGATGGCGGTGACGGCGGAGCCGGTGGCAACGTGGTGCTGGAAGCATCCACCAGCGAGTCCAGTCTGGTGTCTCTGGTGTACAAACGCAGTTACCGTGCTAAAAATGGTACCAATGGCGCCGGAAAAGGGCTTTACGGTCACAAAGGTGATGATATTGTATTGAAGGTTCCGGTGGGAACTGTGGTTCGCGATATCGACAGCAATGAGGTCATTGCCGATCTCGATGTCAACGGCGCGCAGGCGATCGTTGCCAAGGGCGGCAGAGGCGGTAGAGGAAATATCCATTTCGCCAGCAGTACCAACCGCGCACCGCGCAAATTTGAAACCGGAAGGGAGGGCGAAGAGCGGCATTTGGAACTTGAATTGAAGATGATTGCCGATGCCGGACTTGTCGGCTATCCCAACGCAGGAAAATCAACGCTTATTTCCAAGTTGAGTGATGCCCGTCCCAAGGTTGCGCCGTATCCGTTTACCACGCTGCATCCGGTGGTGGGTGTCGTGGAGTATTCTGATTACAAGCGGTTGACGCTGGCGGATATTCCCGGACTTATCGACGGAGCGCACCGTAATGTCGGTTTGGGGCATGCGTTTTTGCGCCATATCGAGCGTACCAGTGTGCTGCTTTATGTGCTGGATATGGGCGGAGTCGACGGCAGAACGCCGTGGGATGACCTTGCCAGTCTGGAAGAGGAGTTGGAACTCTATCTGCCGGGACTTTCCAAACGTCCGTCGCTGATTGTGGCAAATAAGATGGATTTGCCAGATGCAGAGAACAATCTGGCGGAATTGCGTTCCCGTCTTGCCGGGGATGCAAGAGAAATCGTTCCGGTCGCCGTCGGAGTGGATGAGCTTGCTGATGTCGCGGATAAGATCAGAGCGCTGGTCTTTGCCCGCCGGGAAGAGCTGGAAAGAGAGAAGGCCGCAAATGCCGCAGCCGCTGCTCCTGAAGCAACGCTTTCTCCGGCAGCTGAAGCCGATGAGGCAGGCGATGAAGGTGAAATCATTTTGGAATAATCAGTCATAAATCTTTATGAGGAAATAATATCATGTCGAATGAAAGTGAAATCCGCAGCGAGTCGCTGGATTTTATCCGCGAGATCGTTACCGAAGATTTGAAGAATAATAAAAACGACGGAAAAATCGTCACCCGCTTTCCGCCGGAACCCAACGGATATTTGCACATCGGTCACGCAAAGGCGATCTGCCTCGACTTCGGTGTCGCCGCTGAATATGGCGGTATCTGCAATTTGCGCATGGATGACACCAACCCGACCAAAGAAGATACGGAGTACGTTGACTCCATTGTCAACGATGTCCGGTGGCTGGGATTTGAACCGGCGGCGCTCTACTATGCCAGTGATTACTTTGACAAGATGTATGAGTGCGCAGTTGAGCTGATCAAACGCGGCAAGGCGTATATTTGCACCCTTTCCAACGAGGAGTGGGAAGAGTACAAGGGCAACGTCAATACACCGGGAAAAGATTCTCCCGGTCGGGCGCGTTCCATTGAAGAAAACCTGGATCTGTTCGCCCGGATGCGTGATGGCGAATTTGAAGACGGAGCAATGGTGCTGCGGGCGAAAATCGACATGGCGCATCCCAATATCCACATGCGTGACCCCGTTATCTACCGTATCCGCCGGGTGGAACACTTCCGTCACGGCAACAAGTATTGCATCTATCCCATGTATGACTTTGCGCATCCGCTGGAAGATGCTATTGAAGGTGTTACGCACAGCTTCTGTACGCTGGAGTTTGAAATCCACCGTCCGCTGTACGATTGGTTCCTGGAGGCAATCGACTTTCCGCATCGCCCGCGCCAGATCGAATTCTCCCGCCTCAACATCGGTTACACCGTGATGAGTAAGCGGAAACTGATGCAGTTGGTCAAGGAAAATCATGTTTCCGGTTGGGATGATCCCCGGATGCCGACGGTGTGCGGTTTGCGCCGCCGTGGTGTTCCGGCTGCTGCTATCCGTAAAATGTGCAAAACGGTCGGTATCACCAAAGTTGAAAGCATCATCTCTCCGGGAGTGCTGGAAAACTGCACCCGGGAAATTCTCAATGCTGAAGCATCGCGCTACATGGCGGTTCTCGATCCGCTGAAGGTGACGATCACCAACTTCCCGGAAAATGGCGTTGAACCGCTGGATGCGGTCAACAATCCGGAAGATCCCGCCGCCGGAAGCCGCAAGATCAGTTTCGGAAAAACGTTGTACATCGACCGGGCCGACTTCATGATGGAGCCGCCGAAGGGTTATTTCCGTCTGGCGCCGGGCGCAGAAGTCCGTCTCCGGTATGGATATTTCATCCGCTGTGTGGACGTGGTGAAAGATGCCAACGGTGAAGTGTGTGAAGTGTTGTGTACCTTTGATCCGGAAACCCGCGGCGGCAACGCTCCGGACGGCAGAAAGGTCAAGGGAACTATCCACTGGGTCAACGCGGAAGATTGCATCAAAGCTGAAGTGCGGTTGTATGAGCAGCTCTTTACTGCGGAAAAACCGGGCGAAGATGGAGTCGATTTCCTTACTCAGCTCAATCCGGATTCACTCAAGGTGGTCAATGGTTATCTTGAGCGGGCTCTTGATGAGGTCAAAGTTGGAGACGTGGTGCAGTTTGAGCGCGTAGGTTACTTTGCCTGCGATCAGGATTCCACAGCGGAACGCAAGGTGTTCAACCGGACCGTCACGTTGAAGGACTCCTGGGCAAAGAAAAAATAATAGCCAATCTTGCTTCGGGTAAAAATACAACCTGCGGCGGCGCCTCGCGGGCGCTTCTTGCGGGCAAATCTGCGGACTTCCGGCTTCGTTTCACTTCGCCGCGACAAGCATCTTCACACCATGTCACGGCGGAGCTTCAGCGGAGACGGATGCATCCGCCGACTGCAATCAAACCGTTTTATTATTTGACAAATTACCCCTTTTGAGGTATATTCCAATACAGTAAAAGAGGATATTGCAAGTTATAACATAAAAGTTTCACAAAAAATGAGACAAACAGGATAAAAGGCTGCTGTCCTGAAGGGCGGCAGCTTTTTCTGTGTGGAAATTTTGACGATTCCCTTGCATTTGTATAAAGACGTTATATATTAAGCTGTGACGGCAGTTTGCCGTATTATTCAGTTCAGAAGGAGGTTTGATGATGAAAAAGTTCATGTTGTTGTTGATTGCAGTTGTTTCCGTCGCAGTTTTGTCCGGCGGATGCTGTTCCGCTGAAAAGTGCAATGATTCAAAGAAGTGTGCCGAAACGGTAAAGTGTGACCGTCCCTGCGCCAAAAGCAAAAAAGGTTGTCCGTTCCTCGGCAAGTGGGAATTTTTTGTCGTCAAAGGTGATAAACTTGAAGCTTTGCCGGTCTCTCCCCAGCCGTATATGGAGTTTTGCAAAGGCGGTTTGCTCCGTTTCCATTTCAGCAAGGATGGCAAAGCGCAGGTCGTGGAAGGCCGCTGGAAAGTTGCAGATAACAAGATCGTTGTCTCGGATAAGAGCGGAAAAAATGTCCAGTATTACACCATCACTGAAGATGGCGCGGAATACACCGTCGGTAAAGGCGACCGTCTGCCGGAAAATACCAAGGTGGTTATTTGCAGAAAGAAATAAGCGATTTTTTTTCGCTGACTGTGAGTGCGGTGCTGTGTTTGGCACCGCTTTTTTTATTTTCGTTCACATCGAGGCGAAGGAGGATGCTCCACGATCCATCCGCCTGTCGCGACAGCGCATTTTGCTTGCGCAAAACGCGCGTACGCAATGCGCCGCGCCACCAGTGGAAATGCGTTCAAAATGCTTTGTCGCGACAGGCGGATGGATCGCGGAGCAAGGTCGGGGGTAAATCAAGGTGAAGCTGAAGGAGTGGACTGCCGTCCTCCTATGAGAGACAATTTGTCAAGTTATGTTTGCAAAAAAATCGTTAAAAAAGTTGATAATCAGCAAAAGATGATTCAAAAAGGTGTGCTTTTGTCTTGCTCCTATTCGCGTTCTACAATGCTTCTGCC
>JAFTRX010000039.1 GCA_017462015.1 Lentisphaeria bacterium | reverse complement strand
CCAGCAAACGTTGCGCGCGACGGGGAACTGGAAAAGAGGGGAGTCCGGCGGGGAGAAAGCCGGAACGGCTGTCTCCCTCCGGCTGGCAAGTTTGTGCGCGGTGAAAAGCGTTGCATTGCCTATCGGGTACACCAGCGATTCTGCATGCCAACAGACACACTTCATACCCGAGGTATCGCACTCCTCAAAGATATTTATTGAGGAATGCAGAGAATCATGATTGAATAAGTATTTTGGGTATAACAACGAGGCTGTCGCAAAACCAAAGGTTTTGCAACAGCTTCTATGGTTAAAATGCTTCCGTCTGCTGCACATCCGGTTTGAATGCGCGCAAGTCGTCGTAGGAGATTTGACCGTTGTTGTAAAGATCTTCCAAAGCCTTGTCCATAGTCATCATGCCGTCTTTGTAGGCGGTTTCGATGATGGATTGGAGCTGATAGGTCTTGTTTTCACGGATAAGAGCCTGGATCGGCGGCGTGGCGATCATAACTTCAAAGGCGGCTACCCGGCCGTTGCCGTCCACGGTTCTCAGCAATCGCTGAGCGACCACTGCCAGCAGCGATGAAGCAAACTGCTGACGCACCTGGTTCTGCTGGGCTTCGGCAAATGAGTCGATAACACGTTCCACGGTTTGAGCAGCACTGTTGGTGTGCAATGTTCCGATGACCAGGTGACCGGTTTCAGCGGCGGTCAAAGCGGCGGCGATAGTTTCGGTATCGCGCATTTCACCGACGAGGATGATGTCAGGAGCTTCACGCATTGCCGCTCTCAGACCGTTGGCGAAAGAGTAGGTGTCGAATCCGAGTTCGCGCTGTTCGATAACGCACGCCTGATTTTTGTAGACGTATTCGATCGGGTCTTCGATGGTGACGATATGCAGCGGGCTGGTCTGATTGACCATATTGATCAAACTTGCCATGGTGGTTGATTTACCGCTTCCGGTAGGACCGGTGATCAGGAAGAGACCCTGTTTTTTACGGATGACATCTTTCAATATTTCCGGCAGTTTCAGCTCTTCCGGAGTCGGGATGTAGTTGGAAATAACACGGGCGACCATGGCGAGACTGCCGCGCTGATAGAACGCGTTCACACGGAAACGGTGTTCTTCTTCCGGAGCTTCCGGATCATCGGGATTGGGTAAGTTGGCAGAGAGTGCAAAGTCGAGTTCTTTTTTCTCTTCGAGAGTGACCTTCTGACGTTTGGAGATCACACTGTACAGCAGATGGCGGACGTCGTCAGAGGTGAGTTTGGGCAAATCCATTCCGCAGTACGCTCCGTGCAGGCGGATCATCGGAGGCGCATCGCAGGTCAGGAGCAAGTCACTGGCACCATTGCGGACGGCGGTCCGGAGCAGGACTTTCATATTGATATTGCCGTCAGCTTCGGCGGCATCGGCTTCGGCGGCATAACGCTTGGTAAAGCTGTCGCTGCCGCTGTTCATACCGCGCCAGAGCAAACGGAGTTCATCGGGGTTGTCAGATGCTTCGACTGCAGTTTCCTGAGTGATGATGCCGCTTTCGCTGAGTTCATAGAGCGCCTGATTGAAGTTGTTCATGCCATCGAGGCGGCCGTTGCGGATGCTCTCTTCCAGAGCCGGATAATCCCGGTATGCGATCTGTTTTTTGATACCCGGTGTTCCCTGCATGACCTCCAATACCGGAACCATGCCGGATTGGTCGGCGCGGGGGATGAGCCGCTGCACGATGACCGCTTCCAGTGCAAAAGAGAGATCCTGGGAAAGCTGATCGCGGACTGATTCGGGGAAGTAGTTGATGATACGTTCAATCGTCTGCGGGGCATCGCTGGTGTGCATGGTGGTGATGACCAGATGTCCGGTAAGCGCCGCAGAAATGGCGACACTCATGGTTTCGTGGTCGCGCATTTCACCGATAACGATACAGTCGGGATTTTCGCGCAGTGCGGCGCGGAGTGCCGGGACAAAGCCCTTGTTGAAAGAGTTTATTTCGCGCTGATTGATGACGGAGAGATTGTCGGAGAAGGTGAATTCCACCGGGTCTTCCAGCATCAGGATGTGTTTGTGGCTGGTGTTGTTGATGTAGTTGACAATGGCGGCAAGAGTGGTTGATTTGCCGCTGCCGGTGGAACCGGCAATGATTATCATGCCGCGGTTTTTGGAAGCGATGGCGGCGAGAGTCTCTTCCGGAAGGGAAAGAGAGGCAAAATCCAGACTGCTGCCGTCGTGGATGGGACGGGCAACAAACGCCGGACCAGCGAGTGTTTCAAAGAAGTTGATACGGAAACGCTGACCGTCTTCCATGCAGTAGGAGGCATCGGCGGTTTCATTTTCCCGGTATTTTTCATTGCCGCGCACGCCGAGTGTTTTCAGCCGGAAGTTATTTATTGAACTTGCGTCCATCGGTTCGGCATCGGCGGCGATAACATCGCCCATGACCCGGAACGCCGCCGGTTTACCGGTTGAGATAAAGCAGTCGGAAGCATTGTTTTCCAAAGCAAATTGCAAATAAGAATCCATGACAATACACCTTTTATTTACATGAAAATTTACAATTATCAAAAATAACCTCTGTTTTATAAAAAGTCAAGCTGTTGAAAAATTATGTTTGCGGTATTATATTAAAAAAACATTTGTGTCAATATAAAATAATTGCCTGAACAGATGCGTTAAACGATTGTCTGCAAGGTGTAATTCTTAAGAGAGGGCGTGTTATGAAAAAGTTTTTTAAACTGTTTTGGGTTATTGCTGTCATCGCGGCTGCTGCCGTTGGAATATGGGTGTGGCGCAGTAATGGTTCTTCCGGAGAAGTGAGATACGATTTCCGGGAGGATGAAGCTCAGGTCTCCCGTATCGCCCGGACGATCAGCGCTTCCGGAACCGTGGAACCGGAGGAACTGGTCAATGTCGGTGCTCAGGTCACCGGTAAAGTCATGTCTTTCGGCAAAGATGTTGACGGCAAAGTGGTTGATTACCGTTCCCGGGTCAAAAAAGGTATGGTTCTGGCGCAGATTGACGATGTGCTTTATGCCGCAGAACTCCGTCAGCGCAACGCGGAAAAACTTCAGGCGGATGCCGCTATCGTAACCGCCAAAGCCGATATCCGTCAGGCGGGAGCAAAAAAACTCCTTGCTGAACTCAACTGGGACCGGGCAAAACAACTTTATGCCAAAAAAGCGATGTCCAAGAGTGAATATGATTCGGCTCAGTCCGCATATATCACCGCGCTGGCGGATTGCGCCTCCGCCGATGCCGCTCTCAAGCGGGCGCAGGCTCAGCTTGCTATCGCGGAAGCGGCGCTTATCAAAGCCCAGCGCAATATGGATTACTGCGTTATCACCAGCCCCGTCGACGGTATCATCATCGACCGCCGGGTGAGCATCGGTCAGACGGTGGTCTCCAATATGAGCGTCTCCAGCATCTTCCTTATTGCCAAAGATTTCAAAAAGATGCAGGTCTGGGTTTCCGTCAACGAAGCTGATATCGGCAATATCCGGGAGAAGATGAAAGTCGAGTTCACCGTGGATGCTTTTCAGGGCGCAGTTTTCAAAGGCGTAGTCAAAAAAGTCCGCCTTAATGCGACCATGTCCCAGAATGTGGTTACCTATATCGTGGAAGTTGACACCGACAACAGTGATGAAAAATTGTTGCCGTACCTGACCGCCAATGTGAAGTTTATCATGGCGGAACGGGATAATGCGTTGAATATCTCAAGTGCCGCATTGCGTTTTATTCCGCCGGAAGGAACTTTGAGCGCGGCGGATGCCGAAAAGGTTTCTGCCGGTGCCCCGGAAGGTGAACGCTTTATCTATGTTGCCGCAGAAAACGGCAAACTCCGTCCGGTTGCAGTAAAAACCGGTCTCAATGCCGGCGGCAGAGTTGAAGTCATTTCCGGTGAACTCAAAGCCGGAGACAAGGTGGTTATCGCCGCCAGTGAACAGCATCCTGACCGGCAGGTTTCCAAAGGCGGCCCGGCACGCAGTCCCTTCATGCCGACTCCGACCCGGCGCTCTCCCCGCGGCGGCGGCAGTGCCGCCAACCGGGCACGCGCACAGCAGAACAGCGGCAAGTGACGTGGAGCGCAGTTGATTATGGCTCTGATTGAACTTGAAAATATCGTAAAAACCTACTTCCTCGGTGAGATGGATGTCCCGGTTCTGAAAGGAATAAATCTCTCCATCGAACAGGGGGAATATGTGGCTCTCATGGGGGCATCCGGTTCCGGGAAAAGTACGTTGATGAATATCCTCGGATGCCTTGATCGCCCCAGCAGTGGAAATTATCTCTTTGACGGCGAAGAGTTGGGCCGTGCCTCCGGCGACCGGCGGGCAATGGTTCGCAACCAGAAAATCGGCTTTGTCTTCCAGAGCTTCAATCTGCTTCCCCGTACCAGCGCTCTGGAAAATGTCATCATGCCGCTCTCTTACACTGCCGGTGGTCTTTCCATGGCAGAACGCCGCCGCCGGGGCTTGAAGGCGCTTCAGGAGGTCGGTATCGCTGACCGTGCCGGTCACCAGCCGTCACAGTTGTCAGGCGGACAGCAGCAGCGTGTGGCGATTGCCCGGGCGCTGATCAACCGTCCTCCGGTGATATTTGCCGATGAACCGACCGGTAATCTGGACTCCCACACCAGTGTTGAAGTTATGGATATGTTCAGTAAGCTGAATTCTGAAGGCATCACGGTCATTCTGGTGACTCACTCTTCTGAAATCGCCTGCTATGCCAAACGGACGATCTGCATGAGTGACGGTCAGATCGTTTCCGGAATTTTCGGAGAGGAGGCGCACAAATGAATACCGCTGATACTGTTTTGATGTCGTTGAAAGCACTGGTTCGCAATCCGACAAGAACGTTGTTGACCATGCTGGGTATCATTATTGGTATTGCCGCAGTTATCACCATGATGGAAATCGGCGAAGGTTCTTCACGCTCCATCCGGGAATCCATTGAAAAAATGGGCGCCGGAAGCGGACTTATCCGTCCGGGGTGGCGCCGTGCCGCCGGAGTCAACATGGGTTCCGGCAGTGTTACGTCGCTTTTGCCGTCGGATGCAGATGCGATTCTGGCGGAGTGTCCCACGGTGGCATTGGTCTCTCCGTTGGTTCGTGCGAGCAATATGCAGCTGGTATTCGGTTCGGCGAACTGGGTTCCGGCGCAGATGTATGGTGTCAGTCCGGAATATTTCACCATTCGTGACTGGCAGTTGGAAGAGGGCCGTTTCTTCTCCCAGCGCGAAGTCGATATCAATGCCCGGGTTTGTCTGGTCGGTGCGACCATTGTGAACGAAGTGTTCAGCGGCGCATCCCCATTGGATTGTGAAGTGCGTATCAAAAACGTCACCTTCCGCGTTATCGGTGTTTTGAAATCCAAGGGCGCCAACATGATGGGGATGGATGAAGATGACGTGATAATGATGCCGTGGACCACCGCCAGAATGCGTATTACCGGACGGCGTACCGGTTCGATTACCGGAACCACCAGTACGCTTGCCAAAAAGCCGGGGGAAATTTATCCGGCGACCGGCGTGGCGTTTTATCCGGAACAGGACTCCAATCTGGCAGCGGATACGCTGGTACAGCCGCGTTTCACCTTTATCGACCAGATCGTATTTTCTGCCACTGATCCCAATAAAATCGATGAGGCACGCAAAGAGGTCACTGCTTTGCTGCGGGAACGGCACGGCTTGGCTCCGCAGCAGGAGGATGACTTCCGTATCCACAGTGCATCGGACTTTTTGAAGATGATGAATACCACCACGTCGCTGATGAGCAATCTGCTGCTCGGGGTGGCGATCATATCGCTGATCGTCGGCGGTATCGGCATTATGAACATCATGCTGGTATCAGTGACGGAACGGACACGGGAGATCGGTTTGCGTATGGCGGTCGGCGCCCGCAGCCGGGATATTTTGAAGCAGTTCCTTATTGAAGCTGTGGTGTTGTGTCTGGTGGGCGGTGTGCTGGGAATTATGCTTGGTCACGGTGCGGCGCTGTTGGTGGAAAGTCAGTTGAACTGGCCCATTGAATCCAGTCCCGGCGCGGTTGCGGCGGCGTTTATCGTCTCGGTCAGCATCGGTATCGTATTTGGTTTCTATCCGGCGTGGAAGGCTTCCAAACTTGATCCGATCGAAGCGCTGCGTTACGAATAAGGGCTGTCTCATAAAAAACTGACTGCGGCGGCGCCTCGCGGGCAATCTTGCGGGCAAATCGGCGGACTCATCCTCGGTCGAGTACAGTCGTACACTCCCTCGGCTTCGCCTTGATTTACCCACAACCTTGCACCACGATCCATCCGCCGGTCGAGTTCATTCTTTTTTTCGAACTCTGCGGCGGCGGGAGAGCCGCCTCGCCGCTCGTGCTTCGCACTCGGCGGTTGCAGTCGATTTTCCGGAGACCTCGCTCTGCGGCATTCCGCGCACCTTTGCCTTGCTCATGCCTTGAGAGTGGTAGTTGTAGGATTTTATTATAGCACCTTGCCACGGCGGAGAAGTGCGGGCAATCTTGCTCCTGTCCTCCGTAGCCATCGAGGCGAAGGAGGATGCACCACGATGCATCCGCCGGTCGTGGCAAAGTTGTTTTCACAACCAGCGGCGGCGCCTCGCGGGCAATCTTGCTCCTGTCCTCCGTAGCCATCGAGGCGAAGGAGGATGCACCACGATCCATCCGTCAGTCGCGATCGGATATTTCCAGCGCATTTTCACTGGTGGCGCGGCGCAGAGCGCACGCGCGTTTTGCTTTTCGCAAAACAAAATCTGACAAAATCGCTTTTTCAAAAATCAATTTTCTTTTGCTGAAAAACTTGAGAAAACAAACGTTTCGCTGATTTTATGGGATAGCTGTGATTTGTATTTGAAATTTTTTCAGTTGGTGCTATATTAGACCTTTGTTTTAAACTCCAACATTACATGAGGATTACAGAAATGGAACTCATTTCAAAAGAAGTAAAAGATTTTTTGGGCAATTCATCCATGATCCGCCGGATGTTCGAGGCGGGCATTGAACTTAAAAAACAGTACGGCGCTGATAAGGTTTATGATTTCAGTTTGGGCAACCCCGATCTGCCGCCGCCGGCAGAAGTGAAAACTGCGATGGCGGAGATCGCTGCTGAATCCGGAGAAATGTTCTCTTTCGGTTACATGCCCAACGCCGGTGGTGTCAGCTGCCGTGACGCGCTTGCCAAGTTGTTGAGCAAAGAGCAGAATACTGCCTTTGCCCCCTCTGATTTGATTGTTACCTGCGGCGCCGCCGGCGGCATCAACGCCTTTTTCCGGGCGGTGATGGAACGTGGTGACGAAGTTATTTGTCCGTCTCCATACTTTGTGGAATATGGTTTTTATGCCGGAAACTACGGCGGCAAACTGGTTCCCGTGGCGACGAAAGAGGATTTTTCTCTGGATGTGGCGGCTATCGAAGCTGCGATAACTCCGGCAACGCGGGCGATCATTCTCAACTCCCCCAACAACCCCACCGGAAAAATTTACTCCAAAGCGGAACTTGCCGCCGTGGCGGAAGTTTTGTTTGCCGCTCGGAAAAAATTCGGTCGTGTCATCTACATCGTTGCCGACGAACCTTACCGTTTTCTCAACTTTGACGGCGTGGAAATTCCCTGTATTGCCTCACTTTACGATGCCACGGTCATCATCGGTTCTTTCTCCAAGAGCTTGTCTCTGCCCGGTGAACGTCTCGGTTACGTCGCCGTTGCGCCGACCCTTGAAAACAAAGAGGAACTCATGGGCGCTCTCACTCTGACCAACCGTATCCTCGGCTTTGTCAATGCGCCGATCGTCGGTCAGAAGTTGATTGAAAAATGCTGGGATTGCCAGGTCGATCTGGATATTTACCGTCGCCGCCGCAACGCGATGGCAAAGGTATTGAGCGATGCCGGTATTGAATTTGTCATGCCCGGCGGCGCCTTCTACTTCTTCCCGAAATCTCCTGTCGCCGATGAGCGCATTTTCATCGATGCTCTGCTTAAGGAGCGGGTTCTGGCGGTGCCGGGACGCGGTTTCGGTGCGCCCGGATATTTCCGTCTGGCGTTCTGTGTTTCCGAAACAGTCATCAACAACTCCGCTGAAAGCTTCAAGCGCGCAATGAAAGCTATTGGCTGCTGATTCGCGCTATGGATGGAAAAGTTTTTTACAACTCTGCGGATGCGTTGCGCGCCGCAGGGTTGGACGTGCATCCGGAATATCAGGCGGTGGAAGCGCTTTATCCGGTCAGAATCAATGATTATTGCTTGAAACAGATCGATCCGGCTCTGGGGGAAAGAGACCCATTTTACCGGCAGTTTCTGCCGGATATGCAGGAGCTTGCAGATGCTGAATCCAGCTGTGACCCGCTGGCGGAAGAAGAACAGATGCCGGTTTCCCGGTTGATACACCGTTTTACAGACCGCGCCGTGCTGCTGGCTACCTTCCGCTGTGCGGTGCGTTGCCGGTTCTGCTTCCGCAAACGGACTTGGACACACGGTGCCGAGATGCATGATATCACTGATGGCGAACTGGATGAAATAATTGCCTATTTGCGGAAAAATCCGCAAGTCCGGGAAATTTTGGTTTCCGGCGGCGACCCTTTGCTGTTGGAACTTGACCGGATAAAAAAAATCGTTTCTTCATTAAAAAGCGTGGAGAGTATCGAAATCATCCGGATCGCCAGCCGTCTTCCCGTGACCGCGCCCCATGAAGTTGACGATGAAAAAATCGCATATTTATCCGGTGTTGACGGTTTGTGGCTGGCAACGCACTTCAATCATCCGGCAGAACTCACGGAGGAAGCGGAGGCGGTTTTGAAAAAATTTGTCCGTTCCGGTATTCCGGTCATCAATCAGAGTGTTCTGCTCAAAGAGGTCAACGATGATCCCGTGGTGTTGGAAAAACTTTTCCGCCGTCTGGTGGCGTTGCGGGTAAAGCCGCATTACCTTTTTCACGTTGATCCGGTGCGCGGAGTGCGCCATTTTGCCACCGGTATTGAGCGCGGTTTGGAGATACTGCGTTATTTTCGTGCCAATCTTTCATCGCTGGCGGTGCCGACTTTTGCCATCGACCTTCCCGGTGGAGGCGGCAAGGTCGCGCTTCAACCGGAATATCGGGATGCCGAAGGACGTTTTCCGGATATTTACAATCAGCGTTATATTGCTTACCGTGAAACGATTCCCGCTGAGGGCGAGGCGGCAAAATAGACCAGAAGCGGCGTTGTGCTGCTGCACTGTACGGTGATTTCTGAGGAAATTGCACAATTCAGCGTCGCCTCGTACCACCAGAATAATTGCATCTCCTGCAACGGATACTGCACTCCGGAGACTGATATTTTTTGAGCCGGGTCAAAACTGAAAAATGATAACTGTGTCCCGGTTGGCACATGGTCAAATGCGGCATTCTGGTTCACTGCCATGAAAAAACCGTAGTCTGTTACCAGCTGCATGGCCGGGAAGAGCTTGGAAAATTCTGCAAACTGGGCAAGATTTCCCAGCAGATGATCTTCCCGTTTGCCGGATGCACCAAGCAAATGAGTGATTTTTATATTGCGCCGTGCGGCGAAGCGGAAACATTTGGCAAGGTCGCAGGTCTCCTGTTCGGTTTCGTGAAAGAGACGATCCTGAAAACGGGCTTTCGTCTCAGCAGAAACACTATCCAGATCTCCGACGATAAAATCCGGTGTCATGCCGTGTTTTAAAAGCGTATCCGCCGCGCCGTCACAACAGATGATGACTCCGGCAGTGCGGAGAATGTTCAAACTCTCTTCCGCTTCCGGAAATGCGCCGTCAGCGAGGATTATTGCGGTATCCGGATTCATGATTCTCCCAGTATCCTTTCTGCATTGAGATGGAATATTTGTTCGTTTTCCTGCGGTGAAAGCCCCAGTTTGAGAATGTCATCGACAGCTTTAACGTGACTGCATGCCGGATAATCACTGGCAAAGAGGATTTTTTCCACGCCGTGTGCGCGGATGATTTTCACAGCTTCCTCCTCCGGCATGAAAGATAAACTGCTGGAGGTGTCGAAAAAAACATTTTTTCCGACCAGATGTTTCCATGCCTGATCCCACTCCCTGTAACCGCCGAAATGGGCAGCAATAACCGTGAGCAGCGGGAAGCGTTCCAACACCCGCGCCAGCCGGTACGGACTGGAAAAATCAGTACGCGGGTCGCCCATGTGGATCATCAGCGGCAGTGTGGCATCAAGCTTTTCATAAACGCGCATCATTGCCGGTTCATCGATGTATATTTGCTGAAAATCCGGATGCAGTTTGATTCCGCGAAGTCCGAAATCTTTGATCTGTTTCAGCACGCCGTCAATGTCCGGATGATCCGGATGAATCGTGCCGAATGCGCAGAAACGTTCCGGATAGAGCAGCCGGGTATCCCGCAAAAAGGTGTTGGCAGCGGCGATTTGATCCGGTTTGGTGGCACAGGAGAAGATTACGGCACGTTCTACTGAAGCCTTGTCCATATTGGCGATCAGATCGTCCACAGTTCCCGTTCCATCCCAGGTGAAGTTATAAAAACTTTCCAGCGTGGAAACCACTTTTGCCGCTATCTTTTCCGGAAAGATATGCGCGTGCATGTCAAAATATTTCACAAAAAATCCTTTTTTTGGGCTACATCAATCCGTATAATATACCATTATAAATGGATTTTCGCAAGAAAAAAGTGGAAATTTCTCTCTTGTGATGCTATATTTTGAGGATAAATGTTTTTCTTATAATCCGGAGAATTGAAATTATGTCTAAAATCACACTGAATCAAGTGACCAACTATTTGATGTTTCTGACCCTGAGTCTGTTTACTGCAGTATGCCTTTATTTCTTTTCGGTCATGCTGATCTCCCGGCTGCAGGGGGATAACCCTTCTCCGATGATCCCCTGGACGACTTTGCATGTCGGATTCGTCCTGCTTATTATTCCGATGATCGGGAAAAAAATCTTCAATAAAGTTGTGGAAGCAAAAGAGGATGTGGAGCTTCCCCGGGGCGCGGGAGTTTTTGTCGGTTTGATTCGCGGTCTGCTGTATGGCGGAGCTGTGCTGGTTGTCGGCGGAGCGGCGATGTTCTGTCTGGCTCCTGAGAAACTTCTTCAGGGAGAAGTAAGTTCGGTTGCCTGGGGGGTGTTGATCGTTACCGGTTGTGCCGGAGTTTTTTTCCCGCCGCAGATGGTGGCGCGCCGTACCCGGTTGTGGTTGTTGTTGACGGTGGTGTGCCAGTTTGTCATGCTCAGCACCATGCGGCAGCTGCTCGGTCTTTATCCATTGAAGTTTGAATACGATATGGAATCGGCTGATTTAAGCCGGATGCCGTTGCTGGATAAGAATTCCGCATCTAAAATTTTGCCGCCGGGTGCAGAGAATGTCAAAATTTCCGGTGTTCGCGGCAGTGATGGTGAAGTTCGCTTGCATTGCCGGGTTCAGGCAAAGGATGTTGAAAGTTTTATTCAAATGAATAAATACACTTTCCCGGAAAACCGGGGAACTGAGTTCACCTTCGGCGATAACAAATGTGCCGTCTTTGTCTACAACAGCGAAACTTCATTGCTGCAAGGTTTTTACCGTGTTTCCGGATTGCCGGAAAAGCTTTTGCGTAAGTGACCTGCTGGAATCGTGTTGCGATTTAAGCACTCGTCCAATAAGTCTTATAAGTCCTATAAGTCCTATTCCAGCCTTAATAAGAAGGGGCTGTTGCAAAACATAAGATTTAGCGACAGCCTCGTTGTTATACCCAAAATACTTATTCAATCATGATTCTCTGCATTCCTCAATAAATATCTTTGAGGAGTGCGATACCTCGGGTATGAAGTGTGTCTATTGGCAT
>JAFTRX010000038.1 GCA_017462015.1 Lentisphaeria bacterium | reverse complement strand
GTCGCTTCCTGGCAGAAGCATTGTAGAACGCGAATAGGAGCAAGACAAAAGCACACCTTTTTGAATCATCTTTTGCTGATTATCAACTTTTTTAACGATTTTTTTGCAAACATAACTTGACAAATTGTCTCTCATAGGAGTACAGTCGTACACTCCTTCGTTGTCACCTTGATTTACCCCCAACCTTGCTCCACGATCCATCCGCCGGTCGCGTTCATAGCAGTTTTGAACACATGCGTTTTTGCTTGCGCAAAACAAAATCTGACAAAATCACTTTTTCAAAATCCTATTTTCTTCCGCTGAAAAAATTGAAAAAAACAAGCTTTTTTCTGATTTTATGGGATATCTGTGGAAAAAACATTTACAAGACAGCGGCACTTACAAAACAAAATTTAATGCCTCCTCCTTGAAAATTCACCTTTTCAGGCTATATTAACCCCGAAAAGAAAAAAATCTGTTATAAAAATCAGGATAATTATCAATAATGAAAAAGTTCCGTTTTGTTCTGGTCGGTTCCGGAAATGTCGCTTCAACCTACATCAAAGCCGTAAGCAATGTTCCGGAACTTGAGATTGTTGGAGTGGTATCGCGGTCAGGCAAAAGCCCGGCAGGCGGAGAGGATTTGCCGGTATATACGGAGCTTGAGGCAGTGGACATTGAATTTGATGCGGTGATCCTGGCAACTCCGAATGGTTGTCACCATGACGGATGCATGAGTGCGGCGGCGTTGGGCAAACACGTTTTTACAGAGAAAACGCTGGCGCTGACCAGAGAAGATATGGATGAGATGATCCGGGTGTGCAAAGAAAAGAGTTTGCAGCTGGGAGTGGCGTTCCAGAGGAGGACTGCGCCGGATAATATTATCGTCCGGAATATGATTGCCAAAGGAGAACTGGGAAGAGTCGTCGGTTGTGAATTGACGGTGAACTTCTGGAGACCGCAGAGTTACTATGACAACTCCAATTACCGGGGTAATCTTAAATTGGATGGCGGTGGTCCCTTTGTTCAGCAGGCGAGCCATAACATCGACCTTTATGTGTGGTTTTTCGGATTGCCGGAGGAACTGCATGCATTCACCGGAACCTTTCTGCACAAAATGGAGGGGGAAGATTACGGAGCGGCGATTTGCCGTCACCGGGATGGTATGATCGGAACGATCATCGCCTCAACAGCGTCCAAACCGGGATTTGATGCCGTAATGACCATCCATACCGAAAAAGGAACACTGGTGCTGGAAGGAGACCGGATCACTTCGTGGCAGATCGAAGATATGCCCAATCCATCAGCAGAACCGGCAAAGGAACTGCATTCAGGAGCCGCAACCAACGCGGTGACTTCCACGATTGGACACGAAATATTGCTGAAAGATTTTGCAGAAAAGTGTATAAACGGCGGAAAACTGATCGTTTCCGGAGAGGATGCCCGCGCTGCATCTGAGTTGATATTGCGCATATATGGGAAATAACAGCTATCCCATAAAATCAGCAAAACACCTGTTTTCTAAATTTTTTCAGTGGAAGAAAATTGGATTCAGAAAAAGTGATTTTGTCAGATTTTGTTTTGCGCAAGCAAAACGCGCGTGCGCTATGCGCCGCGCCACCAGTGAAACTGCGTTCAAAACTGTCATGAACTCGACCGGCGGATGAATCGTGGAGCAAGGTTGCGGGTAAATCAAGGCGGCAACGAAGGAGTGGACTACTGTCCATGACTGAGATGACGTCCGCCGATTTGCCCGTAAGATTGCCCGCGAGGCGCCGCCGCAGGTCGTTTTTTGCAAAAATCGTTGCGACCACAAGGATTCGACGGAGGGCACAGCCCGAACGAGCGTGAGCATCGCAGACCGCAAGGTCGAGAAGCGCAAGGCAACCTCCAATAAGTGAGTAATCCTGTTTTTGCCAAGGCAAAAACTCCACAGCAAAAAGAAAAACTCCTGACGGGCAAATCAAAATTTGCCAAAGTCAGGAGTTGCTTTTTGCAAGGATTACGAACGGGGCAAAAAAATGGCAGACCTACAAGGATTCGAACCTCGACAAAGTGAACCAGAATCACTTGTGCTACCATTACACCATAGGTCTGCGTGATGTTATGTAATATAACATGAATTTGCGAAAATGCAAATGATTTTTTTAAAAAACTCGCAGAAAATTCATATTTTTTCACAGATATCCCATAAAATCAGCGAAATGCTTGTTTTTCAATTTTTTTCAGCGGAAGAAAATTGGAGTTGGAAAAAGTGATTTTGTCAGATTTTGCTTTGCGCGAGCAAAACGCGCGTGCGCATGCGCCGCGCCACCAGTGGAGCTGCGTTCAAAATGGTTTGTTCGCGACCGGCGGATGGATCGTGGGCAAGGTTGGGGGTAAATCAAGGCGAAGCTGAAGGAGTGGACTTCCGTCCTCGACTGAAGCTGAGTCCGCAGATTTGCCCCCAAGATTGCCCGCGAGGCGCCGCCGCCGGTTGTTTTTTATGAGACAGCTGTAATATTTTTTCACGAAAAAATCAAAAACATCCGCCATTCCGGCAGTTCAATACTGCTCTTTATTCATGCTGCGGTACAAACGGAAGATGGCATTGCGACCGACAAAACCGATAAATTCGTTGTTTTTGCCTTTGACCGGAAGATGCTTGAGTTTGAAACGTTCAAGATATTTCATCGCATCAGCAAGATCGGAGTCGATGAAAACTTCAGCGCGGGGCGATTCCATCAGATCAAAAATCAGAAGATTTTTGGAGAGTTCATTATCCAGCATGACCGGAAGAAGTTTCTCCAGAGAGACGATACCGACAAGTTGTTTTTTTTCGTCGAGAACGGGGAATATCTCCTGACTTGATCCGAAGCCGATGACATCGCTCATATTTTTCAGCGGCTGATCCGGATTGAGGGCGACAAATTCGCGATCCAGACAAAGGCGCACCGAAAAGCGCTGGAGCATGGTGTGGTCACGGTCAGGCAGGAGGAGTTTGGATTCCGCAAGAGCTTTGTTGTAGATCGAGTGTGGTTCAAACAAGCGGGCGATAAACCATGCCACAGAAGAAACGATCATCAACGGAACCAGCAGAATGTAACTTCCGGTCACATCGGCAATCAGAAAGATACCGGTCAACGGCGCGCGCAGCACAGCGGAAAACACTCCGCAAATACCGACAATGACAAAGTTCATCTCCTGAAGCTCTGCCATGCCGCTCAAGTTTACCAAACGGGCAAAGGCGAAGCCGACAAAGGCGCCGACAAACATGGTCGGAGCGAAGATGCCGCCGTCACCGCCGGAATCCACAGTCAATACAGCGGTCATCGCTTTGAGCAAAATCGCAATGGCGATGATGATGACCAGCCGCACCGTCCACGGCAGGATGGCAAGTGCCGGTGATGAGTCGCCGATAATGCTGACGTTGCCGCTGTAAAGCTGGGTGATAAAACTGTAGCCCTGCCCGCGCAAAACCGGGAAGAGCGCCAGAATAACAGTCAACACCGCGCCGCCGATAAAGAGCTTCTGCCAGCGGGTGTGGAGATACTTTTTCATTACAGCAGTGAGTTTGTACACACTGCGGATAATAAACACCCCGACCAGCGCGCAGATAATGCCGCAGAGGAAATAAAAGGGAATGGCATCGGTACGCCAGGGGGGATTTACCACATAGAGTACTTGTTCATGGGGGAAGAGGGAACGGGAAACGACCATTGCCACTGCACTGGAAATCAACAGCGGCACCAGTGCGGCGACACTGAATTCCGGAAGCAAAACTTCCACAGCGAACAATATTCCTCCCACCGGACTTTGGAAGATAGCAGCAATAGCCGCCGCACCGCCGCAACCGGTGAAGAGCAAACGGCGCCGCCGGTCGATACCGAGAAAACTTGCGGTGTTGGAACCGACTGCCGCGCCGGTCAGCACGCTGGGAGCTTCCAAACCGGTGGAACCGCCGCAGCCGACCGAGATGGCACTGGAAATAACGTGAGTAAAAACTTCGCTGAACGGGATGCGGGTCTGACCGCGATGCAATGCAAGTATCAGAGGACTTAAACTTTTAGCGTAACGCGGACCGCCGCAGAAACGCTGAAACAGACAGGAGAGCGTAACGCCGATGAACGGCATCAGCATAAAAAGGATGAAGAGCCACGGTGATGCCGATGTACGCATCCAGGAACTGACTTTTTCCAACAATGATACCAGAGTGTGCAGCGATGCTGCCACCAGTGCCGCCAGGACACCGACCAGCATGGACAAAGGAACATCCAGCGCCCGGGCGCCGAAACGGCGGGTCAGACTGCGTTCAGCTTTCAAAATCAGTCCGCGCCGTAAATTCAACAGAAAATCAACCATATTCTCCCGCAATCCCCTGTTTGACGTTTTATGGGTCAAAGCAAATATATTTTGCCGAAAAAAAGAGACGGAACGGTGTCAAGCCGTTCCGTCTCTCAATGCAATTTACTGCATCAAAACTTGAACTTTTCAGTCAAGTTTGAGACTGTCCATGGAGGCATCGAAGATGTCGCCCATGCTGACCATGTCTTCGCCCGGCTTGAGGGCGGCGGTGTATTCCGCTTCCGCAGCCTTGAGTTCGGCTTCGGAGAAGTTGTCGGTCACAGCCTTGATGGAAAGACCGATGCGGCGTTCGTCGGTATCGACTTTGATAACGCGGGCTTCGACTTCATCACCGACCTTGAGGACGTCTTTGACTTTGTCAACGCGGTCGTGGCTGAGCTGGGAGATGTGGATGAGACCGTCGATCTTGTTGCTCAATTCGACGAAAGCACCGAAAGCGGTGATCTTGGTGACGCTGCCCTTGACGATATCGCCGACTTTGTACTGTTCGGAGATGTTGCTCCAGGGATCGTTTTCAGCCTGCTTGAGACCGAGGGAGATGCGCTGCTGTTCGGGGTTGATTTCGAGGATGACAACTTCAACTTCCTGACCGGGTTTGAGAACCTCGTTGGGGTTGTTGATCTTGCGGGTCCAAGACATATCGGAGACGTGGATCATACCGTCGATATCGTTTTCGATTTCGACGAAAGCACCGTAGTTGGTCATATTGCGGACCTTACCGACGATGTGCTTACCGGCGGGATACTTCTCAGCGAGGACTTCCCAGGGATTGCGTTCTTTCTGACGGAGACCGAGGGAGATCTTGCGGCTGTCGCGGTCAATGTCGAGGACGACGGCTTCGACTTCATCGCCAACAGCGAGAACTTCGCTGGCTTTGTTGATGCGCTTGGTCCAGGACATTTCGGAGACGTGGATCAAACCTTCAACGCCGGTTTCGATTTCGACAAAAGCACCATAGGGCATCAGATTGACGACCTTACCGGTGACCAGTTTGCCTTTGGGATATTTTTCAACGACATCGTCCCAGGGATTGCGGGTCTTCTGCTTGAGACCGAGGGAGACGCGTTCTTTGTCTTTGTCGATGCCGATGATGGCAACTTCGAGTTCCTGACCGACGGTGAGGACTTCACCGGGATGATTGATGCGGCCCCAGGAGATGTCGGTGATGTGGAGCAGACCGTCAACGCCGCCGAGATCGATGAAGGCACCGAAGTCGGTGATGTTTTTGACCGTACCCATGCGGAGGTCACCAACCGCCATGTCGGACATCAGTTTGCTGCGCTGTTCGCGGAGGCTGTTCTCCAGAAGTTCGCGGCGGGAAACGACGATGTTGTGACGATCGAGGTTGATTTTGATGATTTTGACATCATATTCTTTGTTGAGGTAATCGTCCATGTTGCGGACCGGGCTGACATCGAGCTGGGAACCGGGCAGGAAAGCGGGGAATCCTTCGACATCGACCATGATACCGCCTTTGACGCGATGACGCATGAAACCTTTGACGATGTGACCTTCGCCGTATTCAGTGGTGATGCGTTTCCAAGCCTTGATGGACTCGGCTTTTTCGAGGCTGAGGGTCGGGGTGTTCTGACGGTTCTCGATTTCTTCGAGGTAGACATCGATTTTGTCACCGACGTTGACTTCGTCATACTTGAGGAACTCGGAGGCGGGGATGAAACCTTCGGCTTTGTAGCCGATGTCGACCAGGGCACCGTCCTGACGTTTGGCGGCGATGGTTCCTTCAACGATTTTGCCTTTGGAGAAGGCGTCGGCGGCTTCCTGCTTCTGGAGCAGTTCTTCCATGCTCGCGGGCATGTTGTCGAAGCTGAGGAAGCTCTCTGCGAAATTGATTTCTTGCATGTTTGGTTAGTTTCTTGTTTAGTTGATTAAGTTTAATACTACCATTCCTGTCCGCACCGTGCGAAAAAACAGGAACACATCAAATACTTAATATACCACAACTTTGGCAATAAGTCAAGAGCAAATACCGCCATTTCGTAAAAAACCACAGTTGTCTCATAAAAAACTACCGGCGGCGGCGCCTCGCGGGCAATCTTACGGGCAAATCGGCGGACGCCCACTCAGTCATGGACAGTAGTCCACTCCTTCGTTGTCGCCTTGATTTACCCGCAACCTTGCCGCACGATGCATCCACCGGTCGAGTTCATGACAGTTTTGAACGCATCGCCACTGGTGGCGCGGCGCACTGCGCACGCGCGTTTTGCTTTTCGCAAAACAAAATCTGACAAAATCACTTTTTTCAACTCCAATTTTCTTCCGCTGAAAAAAATTGAAAGACAAGCATTTTGCTGATTTTATGGGACAGCTGTGAAACTTTTATGTTATAACTTGCAATATCCTCTTTTACTGTATTGGAATATACCTCAAAAGTGGTAATTTGTCAAATAATAAAACGGTTTGATTGCAGTCGGTGGATGCATCCGTC
>JAFTRX010000002.1 GCA_017462015.1 Lentisphaeria bacterium | reverse complement strand
GGGGGATGCCTTTTTCAATTCGGCAATGATCACGGGAAATGCCGCCCAGAAAGAGGGACGGAGCGGAAAATTGTATTCATCCAAAGGGGTATTTTGTTTTTTCCTTTCCACTTCCAAGCGCAGATCTGCTACTATTTTTTGCAATATATTACTCATTGCTGACTCTCCTTGATTACCAGCTGTAATTTTTCCATAGCTTTTCCATTATCAATAGATGCTTGGGCAAGTTCTATTCCTTTGCGCATATCTTCTGCCACTCCGGCAACGTAAATGGCGGCGGCGGAGTTCAGCAGAACGATCGCCCGGGCTGCCGAGCGATCTGCCCCGCTTAACACTCTTTGCAGAATAGCGGCATTTTCGCTGATACTTCCTCCGGCGATCGCGCTTGCCGGAAAGGATTGCCCCAGCAGCAGTTCCGGAAACAGCTCATAACTTTTGATCATGCCGTTTTTCAACTCTGATATCCGGCTGGAAACGGCGCAGCTGATCTCATCCAGCCCATCATGGGCAGCAACGACCATGGCTCTTTTAACTCCAAGCTCCCGGAGTGTTTCGGCAAAAAGTTCGGTAAGTTTGGGGTCATACACCCCAAGCACGATACCTTGCGCTCCGGCAGGGTTGCACAACGGTCCCAGCATATTGAAAATCGTTCTGAAGCCAAGAGCTTTGCGTAAAGGTGCAACTTTGCCGAACATAGGGTGCAGCAGCGGAGCAAAAAGAAATCCGATACCGTGGGTTTGTATGGAGTGTTCAATTTTCTCCGGCGAAACTTGCAGATCAAATCCCAATTCAGCTAAAACGTCTGCTGCGCCGCATTTGCCGGAAACTGCCCGGTTGCCGTGTTTGGCGACCACCGCGCCAGCTCCGGCAGCAACAAAACTTCCGGCAGTGGAAACATTGAAACTGATCCCGCCGTCGCCCCCCGTGCCGACAATGTCGATACAGGATTTTGTGCCGCAATCGATGTGGATGCAGTTGCGCCGTAAAAATCTTGCCATGCCCAGCAGTTCCGTCATGCTTTCGCCTTTCATTCGCAATGCGGTCAGGATGGCTCCAGCCATGGCATCAGATACAGCATTGCTGCAAAAGTTTTCCAGGAGGTTTTCACTTTCCTTTGCCGACAAATCCTTCCCGGCAAGTAGTTTCTGCAAAAATATCTTCATATTCTTTCCCTGACCATTTTTATAAAGTTATGTATCTGATTTTTTCCGCAGGAACTGAGGATAGACTCCGGGTGATATTGGATGCCTTCGATCAAAAACTTTTTATGCCGGATGCCCATAACTTCGCCATCGGCAGTACGGCAGGTGATTTCCAATTCTTCCGGAATGGTGGCTTCGTCAAGAGCCAGTGAGTGATAGCGGACGGCATTGAAGCTGTCGGGTAAGTTGCTGAACAAACCTTTTCCATCATGGCGGATCTCTGAAAGTTTGCCGTGCATAATGCTTTTGCCCGGTACGACGGAAGCTCCGAAAAACTCCCCGATACCCTGATGCCCGAGGCAGACGCCCAGCATGGGGATCTGCTTTGATACAGCTTTTTCAATAAGCTGCGGCATGATCCCCGCAGTTTTTGGGCGACCCGGCCCCGGCGAAAGAATGATCGCTTCGGGGGCAAGAGTTATTACTTCTTCAACAGTAATACTGCGGTTGCGGCACACCTTTATATCGGACTCAAATTTATAAAGCAAATGCACCAGATTGTAGGTAAAAGAGTCAAAGTTGTCAAGTACAAAAATCATGTTATTTTTCCTCCGGTTTCAGACCGTTGTAAGCAAGACGCACCGCCTTGAAAATCGCGGCGGCTTTGTTCAAAGTTTCTTCATATTCTTTTTCCGGATCGGAGTCAAAAACGATCCCGGCTCCGGCTTGAACTGATATGATATTATTCAATATTTCAAGAGTGCGGATGGTAATGGCAAAGTCCATATCCCCCGAATAACTGAAATAACCGACTGCACCGCCGTATGCGCCCCGGGCTTCCGGCTCATATTGCTTGATAAGTTCCATGGCTCTGACTTTAGGTGCTCCGGAAAGCGTACCGGCGGGGAAGGCGGCTTTGAAGAGATCAAAGGCATCAAATCCTTTGTCCAGCGCTGCTTCCACATCGCTGACCAGGTGCATGACATGGCTGTAACGCTCAATGTGCATGAAATCATGTACTTGCACGCTGCCGGGTTTGGCTATCCGCCCCAGATCATTGCGTCCGAGATCGACCAGCATCAGGTGTTCGGCGCGTTCTTTGGCATCGTTGAGCAGTTCATCTGCCAGCAACCGATCCTGTGCCAGGGTAACGCCCCGTTTCCGGGTTCCGGCAATGGGCCGGACTGAAGCGATGCCGTTTTGAAGTTTCACCAATGTTTCCGGACTTGAACCGATCAGCAGATGATCCTGATTTTTGAAGAAAAAGGTGTAGGGCGAGGGATTTATTGCCCGCAACGCCCGGTAGAGCTGCAGCGGCTCAACGGCAAGCGGTGTTGAAAATTTTTGCGAGAGAACGATTTGTATGACTTCTCCGGCGGTGATGGCATTTTTGGCTTTATCGACCATATCGCAGAAATCTTCTTTGCTCATGTTGCCGGTAAACCGTTTAAGTACACCATTGCCCGCAGGAAAATGGGGGACGCTTCGGGAGATTTTTTCTTCCAGCAGATCCAACTTTTTCTGTGCATAGTTATAAGCACCTGGCAGATCGTCAAATTTGTCCGTATGCACACATACAATAAGTTTCATTATATGCTTGAGATTATCGAAAACGATCATTTCATCCACCAGCAGCATTGCCGCGTCAGGCGTGGAGAGCTTATTTTCCGGCTCCGGCAGTTCTTCAAACAGATCGACCGTTTCGTACCCGATAAAACCGATGGCACCGCCGAACAAAGGGGGCAGCTCCGGCATTTCCGGAACGGTTATCTGCTTGAGGATATCACGCAACGGCTGCAAACCAATGCCGATCTCTTTACCGTTGAGCAGTGCTTTCTTGTCTTGTAGCGTAAAGACACCCGCCGGGTTGACTCCGATGAATGAATATCTACCGAAGCGTTCTGAATTCTCCACCGACTCCAGCAGAAAAACATTCTCATCGTTGACAAATCTGCTCAACACGGAAACCGGAGTTTCCATATCGCCGAGTTTTTCCCGGCATACCGGGATCAAATTGCCCTGCCGGGCGTAGTTTTCAAAGGTTTTGTAATCCATTTTAACCTCACTTTGAGTTGAGTTAAATAAAAAACCGCACCCCGGAAATCTTCCGGAATGCGGCAAACTTACACAAAAAAAGCGGATGAAACTCTTTTACGAATTTGATCCGCCGGGTATTATTTTTACAAGGTGCAAGATATTGTGGCGTTCCGGCGGTATCACCGCCAACGCCAAGCCTTACTCAAAAAAATAATTTTGCACAATGTAGTTTTCATGATGTTAACTAATATAATCGTGTTTTAAAAAAATGTCAAGAATAATTTGAAAAAAAATCCGGAAAATTTTTTATTATTTAGTTTGGCCGTGCCTTATGCTTGCCCAGATAAAATGCGTTGATGTTGGGGGTGATCAGTTTTTCTTTGCCTGCAAAACAACTTCTGATGGCTTCTTCCACCATTGCTTCAAAGTCGCTTTTATCCGGTTCTTCAAGAAAATAATCGTCCATCAGTTGGGAAACAGCTCCGAGAATCGCCACTTCTGGAATTTGGTGAAGATGTGAAGAAAAAACTTTGTTTTTTGAGTGAAGTTGTGCCTGACGACACAGTGAAGATATTATGAGAGACACAAAGTCAATTCAGCATTATATGTGCCATCCGTTCTCTTGGCATTTTCATCCCGCAGGAAAAAATAGGTGAAAGTAAAATTACCCTCTTTGTCATAATCCATAGCTGACGGCATTCCAAAACGCTTTTCAACTTCTGCCGATGCAGCTTTGATGTTTCCGCCTTTTTTTGAAGAAGATTACGCTTTGCTCTTTTTGTCCTTTACAAATGCGAAGTACAATGCCGGAATCAGGTACACTGTCATAATGGCGGCATAAGTCAAGCCGCCTACCACGCCCAGACCGCAATTTGACCGCAATTCGGAGCCGATACCCGTTCCGAATGCCATAGGCAGCATACCGATCACTGAAGCCAGAGAAGTCATCAGGATCGGACGAAATTTACTGCGGACAGCGGTCAGCATCGCAGCTTTATTTGCCATACCGGTATTCACAAGGACTCTGGTTTCATCCATGATCAGAATGGCGTTGTTCACCACGATACCAATCATCATAACACCACCCAGCAAAGCTACCATAGACATTTCCTCCCCGGCGATCGCCATGGTGAAAAACATTCCGATAAAACCCAGCGGCACTGTGAACATGATCAAAAACGGGTGTGTCCATGATTCCATCAAAGCGGCGATGAGTAAATAGGTCATAACGATAGCGATGACAAACACATTGGCAAAGTCGGCAGCCCCTTCCTGCATCATTTCCGCAGTACCGAAGAATGCGAGTTTATACCCCGGCGGCAGATTGGTGCCGACCTCTTTTTTCAGAAACTCCACGACCTGTCCCATGGTTTTCCCTTGGGCAATGTTGCTGTAAATCCAGAATGACCGGTTTTTATCCTGACGGATAATGGAGATCTGCACCGGGTCGGATTCCAGATTTGCCACTGTATCGATGTTGATCGGTTTGCCGTTGAGACTGCCGATGACCAGATTGCGGTTCGGAGTCATGCCATCTACGTCGTTGGTTTTCACCCGGATATCAAAAGTGCGGTCGCCCACTTTATAGGATCCGGCTTCCACGCCGTCAAAAAAGGCGGTGACAGATGTGCCCAGAGAAATTTCCTTTATTCCGAGATTCCGGAGGATAGCCCGGTCGGGGCGAATATTGATACGCTGTTTCAACGGGCGTGCCGTGGAGTCGATATCCTTGCCCAGTCCTGACTGTTCAAGTTTCTTGACCGCTTTCAAGCCTTCCCGGTGCAAAACCACCGGGTCCGGACCTGAAATATACGCCTGTACTTCCGCTCCGGACGAGCCGATGGGATTGGGAATATTGACTGAATAAAGCAGATTTTTTTCTGCTGCAAGCATTTGACGCAATTCATCAGCGATGACAAAAATGCTTTTCCGGCTCTCTTTGGGCGTAAGTAAAAGAGATATTTCGGCAATATAAACACCTTCGCTGACCTGTCCGGGCGAAGCATTGCTGTAACCGACAGTCCCGGTAACGGTTTGGATTCCGGGGTGCCCCTGCAATTTTTTCATAATGGCAAGAGTGTGAGCCCGGCTTTTTTCCAACGCATTTGCCGTCGGGAACTCCAATTTGATCGCCAATTCGCTTTTGTCATTGTTCGGCAGAAATCCCATGGAAAGTTTCGGCAGGGCAAATACGACCAGCGCAACGGAAAGCAGAGTTGTGCCGATAATGACTTTCCAATAATGCCGGGAGGTCCATTCAATACTTCTTTCATACGCTCTTTCAACGGGAAGATAAATAAAATCCCATGCTGCAAAAAATCCTGCCAGGAGCTTATTCGGCTTTTTTTGTCCATTCGCAAATAATTTTGCCGCCAGAATGGGCGTAAGAGTAAAACTCACAAAAAGGGAAACGATCGTTGCCACCACCATTACACCCGCAAACGGGGAGATCAGCAAACCGATCAGCGAACTCATCAACGCCACTGGCACAAATACTACCACGTTGGTCAATGCACTGGCAGATACAGCGGTGATCACCTCGTCTGCTCCCTTGATGGCGGCTGTTTTGACATCAGCACCATTCGCCATTTTTTTTGCAATGTTTTCCAGAACGACCACGGCATTGGTAACCAACACCCCCGCCGAACACCCCAATGAGACCAGTGTCATCATATCAAAGGTGTAATCCAGACTTTTCATAGCGACAAAGGCAATGATAACTGACACCGGCATGGAGATCGCCGCAATAATGGTGGTACGCCAGTCGTGAAGGAAGAGAAAGAGAATGACCGCAGTCAGAATGATACCGGTTATAATACTGCTCCAGGCATCATCCACTGAAGCATGAATGAATTCTCCGGAGTCTTTGAACCAGTGTAATTGCATTCCGCCGGGCAGATTATTGCCGGAGGTGATTTCATTGAAACGCTTTTTTACTTCGTCGATCACTTTGACTGCATTTGCATCGGATTTTTTGATGATTTCGATTTGCACACCGTGTTTGCCATTGTAGTAACCCTCCTGACGGATCTCTTTGGAGATCAGTTTGATTTCGGCAATATCACCGAGATAGATGCGTTTCCCTTGTGTGGAGCTGATCTCAAGATTTTTCAATGCATCCATATTCCGGTATTCCGCATCAAAAGTGACGTTGATCTCATTGCCGCGATCCCGGATACGGCCTGCCGGGATCTTGATATTGGCATCCCGGATCCGGGTAACGATATCGTTTGCAGTCAGATTGGATTCCACCAGTTTTTTCCGGTCGAGAATGATATGCAGCTGTAATTCATTGCCGCCGTGGATGCGGACTTCTCCCACGCCCTGAATACTGGAGAAACGGTCGGACAATTTATCATCGGCATAGTCATAAAGCTCATCAAGACTTTTGTTGCCGGTGAGGAACAGTGTCACCACGGGAATGGCATTGACATTGATTTTGGTCAATGTCGGCGTCTCAACTCCGGACGGGAACTCATCGGCAATGGCATTGAGTTTTTCCCGGACTTCGTGGACCATGATGTCGGCATCGATACCAAGATTGAATTCCAACGTGGTGGCACAAACATTTTCCATACACAAATTTGTGGTATGCTTCAAGCCGTCAAGGGAGGCAACTGCATCTTCGATGCGTTTTGCCACATCCACTTCGATTTCTTCCGGTGACGCACCGGGATAAGTAGTCGTGATCTGAACATAGGGGACATCAAACTTCGGCAAAGAATCGATACCGATTTTTTTGTACATGGACACGCCGAGAAACAGCAGCATGATAATGAAGGCGACCATCGCCACCTTGCGTTTTACAGAAAGCTCGCTTAAAGTCATTTTGCATTGCCTCCGCTGATTTCCACTTTGCTGCCGTCATTGAGGAAATATTGACCGCTTACCACACATTCCGCATCAAGTAATTCTTTTGCATTGAGAAGCTCTGTAAAACCGTCCGTAACAAAACCGGTTTCTGCAACCACTTCCTTTGCCGTGTCCCCATTGACAATGAACACTGCGTTTTTTCCGCCGGCAATGGCAATAACAGCATCACTGGGCAATCCGTATCCCTGCCGTTGGGCAAAGATAATGTCGATATCGCACAGCAAACCGCTGATGATCCCCGGCGCAGCCGGAACTTTCGCCTTTATTTCAAAAGTACGGCTCATCGGTTCGATGGAGGGAGATTTATAGTAAATTTTTGCCTGACACAATTTTTTCCCTGCTATGGAAACTGCGATATCAGTTCCATTGGCGATATGCGGATAATGCAGCGCACTGATCCTGGCAGAAACTTCCAGTGCAGATGTGTTTTCCAGTTTGAGAACTTCCTTGCCGACTGCCGCAAATTCTCCGGCATCACAGAGCTTATCTGTAATAATGCCGTCATAGGGCGCGCGGACAATGGAGTCTTCAAAGTTTTTTCTGGCGATTTCCAAATTTGCCATTGCCTGATCCACTTGGGCTCTGTTGTATTTGAGAACGGCATTGATTTTGCGGAGATTGGCAACGGCACGTCTATAATCGGTTTCGGTGGTTTCAAACGCTGTACGGGAAACGGCGTTGCTCTTTATTAGCGTTTCATTGCGCTGGTGATCCAGTTCCGCTTTACGCAATGTGATTTCAGCAATATTAACATCTTCTTCCGCCGCTCTGCAAACCTCAAGAGCAACTTTGTAGTTCTGTTCAGCAATAGTCAGCGCATTCCGCAAATTTTTCTGATCGATCAGAAAAAGGATATCGCCTTTCCTGACTTTACTGCCTTCAGATACTTTGAATTCATCTATGGTTCCGGAAACCCGGGAGGAAATCGCAGCTTCTTCTTCCGGCTCAATGACTCCCTGAACTTGTATGCCATGCCGGAAATGGCGCAGTTCCGGTTTGCGGAGTTCCACTTTTATTCTGTTTTCGGAAACTTGTTTTTCTTCAGGGGTACAACCGGTAACTAAAGCAAATGCGGCAGTCGCCAGTACCGTCGCAGTGATTGTTCTGTTATTCATAAACATTTTCTCCTTGATTGATTCTGAATAAATGGTTATAATATAACACAGAAACGATAGAAAAACAACAGTATTATCCCGGATTGTTGATAGATAAAAACAATTATCTTTTAAAAGTTGACACTTCCTCAAACAGAATTTTTATAAAATTGTTGACTAATGTACTGTTGTATTCTTCCTGCATAACAAGCATCAGAAATATTCCGGAAAGAATCGGCATATCCCGGAAAACAAGACGGTCAGGAAATTCATTTTTGACCCCGCCGGGAAATAAACCGATGCCATACCCTTCTGCCACAAACTGCTGCATCCCGTGAAACCCTTCAACTTCCTGAACCACTTGTGGCAGCTTGTGAAAATGTGCGGTAAAAAAATTATCAAATGTCTGCCTCAAATGCGGTTGGGTATATCGTGGCGGCATGATAAAATTGCTGTCTTTTATATCATCCATCGTGATTTTTTCCTTTTCAGCCAGAGGGCTTTTGGCGGAGATAGCAAGCTGCACCGGAATATCGAACAGGATCTTTCCGGTTATCCCGTCTAACGGTGCCCGGAATTCATGTGTGACACTGAATCCGAGATCGGCTTTTCTCTGCCGTACATAATCCTCCACGATTTCGGCAGAAAAATGGTCCAGTATCTGTATTGTCACATCCGGATATAACGAGTGCATTTTCTTGCAGACAGCGGCGATATTGAGAACACCGTATATATAACTGGCTACAGCCAGAGTCAAATTGCCGCTTTCGCCCCGGGCAACTTTTGCAGATTCACGGGCTGCGTTCTGCACACTTTCCGGAACTTTTTCAATAAGGTGACGATAAGATTTTCCGGCTTCCGTCATCCGGATCTCCCATTTATCGGAGCGGTCAAAAAGGAGGAAACCGAGTTTCTGTTCCATTTTTTTGATTTCGCAGCTCAAAGTTGCTTGAGTAATACCAAGTTTTTGAGCAGCTCTTGCGAAATGCAATTCTGCCGCCAACGCCAGAAAGTATTGTATTTGTTTTAATGTTACCATTTTTGATAGTCTTTCTCAATCATTGTTGTTTTCTTGATAATATACATCCATATACATCAAAAAACAATCTCCGGAAGAAAAACTCTCATTTTGCACCATCCGTTGTACAAAATGCTGATAATAATGGAAATAATAATGGCAATAGCAATGAAAATGGATACGACAAAGGAACCGGACACAAGGAGTGCCGGGATATAGCTGAAACTGTTTTCAAACTTCATCGTATTCATTTTTTTCCTGTTAAACTATGATAAACAAAAAACCTCTCTGCAGCTGATCACCGCAGAGAGGCTTGAATTTTTATTTCTTATACCGTTTCTCTCAACAATAACCAGCCGTACCGCAGCCGATAATTACGACTGCAGCAATAATAATGTTGATGTTGTTGAAAACTGTATTCATTTTTTCCTCGTTTTATCTCAAAAACCTTTCTAATATACCACATTTTTTTCACTGTCAAGTGCCAAAAAAATAAAAAATCAAAAAAATTTTCTCCCCCTTGACTTGGATAAAAAACAGTGCTATATTAGAAAATATACATAGAAAAAAGGTGTAAAAAAACAGAAATGAAAAAACAGATCATCAACCTTATTACGCTCAACATTCTTCTGCTTCTGCCGGAGAGTGCTGTTCCGTCGTGCGGTTGATATGATCAATAGCAAGCCGATCCCGGGACAGCAGATGTTCCGGGATTTTTTTTAACCATGAATAAACAGATTTTCAACCGCATCTCCATCGTCAACACCACCATTGATTTGGCTGGTGCACTGCTTGCTGCCCTTATTCTGCTGCTTATTCAGCTTATTGGCCTGCTTCTTATTATTGATCATGGCGGCAGATGGCAATGGTAAATCCGATAACGCAATAATTCCAGCCTCTGCCGCCCAAGTGAACGGCAGGGGCTTTTTAATTACCTCGAAACAAGGAGAAAAAAGCATGAGCAAACACCACAAAAACCGTATGTCTAAAAGCAAAGGAGAAAGTAAAAAATGAGCGAAAAACTCTACATTTTCGACACCACGCTCCGCGATGGCGAGCAAGTCCCCGGTTGTCAGCTCAACACAGCGGAAAAAATCAAAGTTGCCAAACAACTGGAATTGCTCGGCGTGGACATCATCGAAGCAGGCTTCCCGGTTTCCAGCCCCGGTGACTTCAACAGTGTAGTGGAAATTTCCAAAGCCGTCACCTGGCCCACCATCTGCGCTTTGACCCGGGCAGTGGAAAAGGATATCACCGTCGCTGCCGAAGCATTGCAGTTTGCCAAACATAAGCGCATCCACACCGGTATCGGCACCAGCGATCAGCACATCAAATACAAATTCAAATCCACCCGGGAACGGATCATCGAACAGGCGGTTGCAGCAGTGAAATTCGCCCGTAATCTGGTGGACGAAGTAGAGTTTTACGCCGAAGATGCCGGACGTACCGATAATGAATTTCTCGCCCGCGTTGTTGAAGCAGCCATTGCCGCCGGAGCAAAAGTCATCAACATCCCCGACACCACCGGCTACTGCCTGCCCCATGAATTCGGAGCTAAAATCAAGTACCTCTGCGACCATGTTTCCGGCATTGAAAATGCCATTATTTCCACGCACTGCCACAACGATCTGGGCATGGCGACCGCCAACACCGTTGCCGGCATCCTCAATGGTGCCAGACAGGTCGAAACCACCATCAACGGCATCGGCGAAAGAGCGGGCAACACAAGTCTGGAAGAGATCGCCATGATCGTCAAATGCCGCAACGACATTGATTTACATACCAATATCAACACCCGCAATATTTTCCAGACCAGCCGGATGGTCGCCAATTTGATGAATATGCCCGTACAGGCAAATAAAGCCATTGTCGGACGCAACGCCTTTGCCCACTCCTCCGGCATCCATCAGGATGGCGTACTGAAAGATGTTTCCACTTATGAGATCATCGACCCGAAAGAGGTCGGTATCAATGACAACTCCATCGTCCTGACCGCCCGCAGCGGCAGGGCTGCCCTCAACCACCATCTGCAGCATCTGGGCATCGAACTTGACGAAACTCAACTTGCCGGAGCCTATGAGAAGTTTCTCAAACTTGCCGACCGCAAAAAAGATATCACCGATGAAGACCTGCTCATCATTTCCGGGGCGCAAAATAAGGCTCATCACACCATAAAACTGGAACAGCTGCAAGTCACCAGCGGCAAAAATATGAAATCCGTCGCCTGTCTGGAATTGAGCATTTCAGGCGAACATTTTGAAGCCGTTTCCACAGGCAATGGCCCTGTTGATGCCGCAGTTTCCGCACTACGCAAGATCATCCACCGCAATATGCTGGTCAAAGAATTCACCGTCCAAGCCATTTCCAGCGGTTCCGATGACATCGGCAAAGTCCACATCCAGCTGGAGTGCGATGGCAATGTTTACTACGGTTTCGGTGCTGATACCGACATCGTAACTGCCTCGGTGGAAGCGTATATCGACTGTATAAATAAATTCAAACGGTGACAAAAATGGGAAAAACACTCTTTGAAAAAATCTGGGCTCGTCATGTAGTGCAAAAAGTTCCGGATGGGCCGGAGCAGCTCTATATCGACCGTCTTTACTGCCACGAAGTGACCAGCGCCCAGGCGTTTGACGGCTTGCGGCAGAGAAATATTCCGGTATTCCGCCCGGATAAAGTTTTCTGCATGCCCGATCACAACATCCCGACTCTGCATCAGGATCAGGAGATCGCCGACCCGGTGTCACGCAAACAACTGGAAACATTGAAACAGAATGCGGCGGCGTATAATCTCTCTTACTTCGGGATCATGCACGAAAAAAACGGTATCGTCCACGTTGTCGGCCCGGAACAGGGGTTGACTTTGCCGGGGATGACGGTAGTTTGCGGCGACAGTCACACCTCCACCCACGGCGCCATGGGGTGTGTCGCATTCGGCATCGGCACCAGCGAAGTGGAAATGGTGCTTGCGTCCCAATGTATTCTGCAAAACCGCCCAAAAACCATGCGGATAACCGTCAACGGCAAATTGGCTCCCGGTGTTTCCGCCAAAGATCTTGCTCTTTATCTGATGAAAGAGATGACCACCGGCGGGGCGGCGGGGTACTTTGTGGAATATGCCGGCAGTGCCGTAAAAGCCCTCTCCATGGAAAGCCGCCTGACCCTTTGCAATTTGTCGATCGAAATGGGCGCCCGGGGCGGCATGATCGCTCCGGATGAGGTAACGATCGCCTATCTCAAAGATAAACCATACGCTCCGCGCGGGGCGGCATGGGATAAAGCCGTTGCTTACTGGCAAACCCTTTACAGCGATATCGATGCCAAATTTGATGCCGAAAAAACCTTTGATGCCGCCAGCGTACCGGTCATGGTGACTTACGGCACCAATCCGGGCATGGGCGTTGCCATTGACGGCAATATTCCGGCAGGCGGCGATAAGGATTTCGCCCGGGCGCTGGAATACATGGGTTTTGCTCCGGGAGAAAAAATGGCGGGCAAAAAAGTCGATTACTGTTTTCTGGGCGCGTGTACCAATGGCAGGATCGAAGACTTCCGCACCTTTGCGGCGATCGTCAAAGGCAGAACCAGACACCCCGCCGTCACCGCATGGCTGGTTCCCGGTTCATGGAGCGTTTACCGCCAGATCGAGGCCGAAGGGCTGGATAAAATTTTAACCGCTGCCGGATTTACCCTCCGCCAGCCGGGATGTTCGGCGTGTCTGGCGATGAATGATGATAAAGTTCCGGCGGGGAAATATGCCATATCCACCAGCAACCGCAACTTTGAAGGACGGCAGGGACCGGGAGCCAGAACGATCCTCGCTTCACCGGCAACCGTGGCGGCGGCTGCGGTCACGGGAGTTATCACCGATCCGCGTACTTTGATGGAGAAATAAATCATGAAACAGAAATATAATATCATCCGCAGTTCCTGTGTTCCCATGAACCGGGAAAACATTGATACCGACCAGATCATACCGGCACGATTTTTGAAAAGTGTCAGCCGCAATGAGAATTTTTTCGGCGAACACCTCTTTCACGATCAGCGGTATTGCGCCGATGGCACTCCCAATCAGGATTTTGTGCTGAATGATCCCCGATATTCCGGAAAAATCCTGGTGGCGGGCAAAAATTTCGGCTGCGGTTCCAGCAGAGAACACGCCGCCTGGGCGATCGCCGGTTACGGCTTTTGTGCGGTGATTTCCAGCAGTTTCGCAGATATTCACAAACAAAACGAGTTGAATAACTTTGTGATTCCGGTAACGGTCAGTGAAGCGTTTCTGGCGGAACTTTTCAAATTGATCGCCGCCGATCCGGCGACCGAAGTGGAAATAAATCTGCCGGAAGCGACCGTAGCGATCTGCGGAACCGGACTCAAAGAGAGTTTCCCCATCAGCAATTTCAAAAAATATTGCCTTGCCAATGGCTTGGACGACATTGATTTTCTGCTGGAAAACCGTGATAAAACTGAAAATTGGGAACAAAACAGGGAGTTGGAAAAATGAATTTTAATATCGCAGTTTTAGCAGGAGACGGGATCGGACCGGAAATTTCCCGTCAGGG
>JAFTRX010000037.1 GCA_017462015.1 Lentisphaeria bacterium | reverse complement strand
TTTTTTCAGCGGAAGAAAATAGGATTTTGAAAAAGTGATTTTGTCAGATTTTGTTTTGCGCAAGCAAAAACGCGCGTGCGCCATGCGCCGCGCCACCAGTGACACTGCGTTCAAAATGGTTTGTCGCGACCGGCGGATGGACCGTGGGCAAGGTTGGGGGTAAGTCAAGGCGAAGCTGAAGGACCCGTCTCCGCGGAAGCTCCGCCGTGGCAAGGTATGATGATGCTTGTCGCGGCTCCGCAGATCGTTTTTGGTGCTATAATAAAATTCAACAACTACCACTCTCAAGGCATGAGCAAGGCAAAGGTGCGCGGAATGCCGCAGAGCGAGGTCTCCGGAAAATCGACTGCAACCGCCGAGTGCGAAGCACGAGCGGCGAGGCGGCTCTCCCGCCGCCGCAGGGAGATTTTTTGGAGAAAAGCCGCCGCAGGTCATTTCTGATGGGACAGCTGTGAAAATATGTTGATAACCGGGCTGAAACGGTTATAATTTTATGAAGCGGAAGTATATTATTGAATCGCAGATTCATTGTGATGAAGAAATTGCAATATAATGATTTTCGGGAAATCCTGGAGTTTTATCAGAAAGAAAAGGAAAATGAGAAGTTTTGAAGAGTGCCGGCGCTTTTACCAAAAATCCGCCATTCCCTTTGAACCGCGAGGCATATTTAAAAAAGTTGTGACCTAATTTTTTCATCTTCTGATAATATGAGCGAAGCGAATACTTCATATTGTGGAGAGAAACGGAACAATGCTTCATAGCGGAATGAAATGAAGCTGCTTCATATTTGCGAAAGCAAATGCTTCATCTGGCAAGGCGGTTTATGAAGCACTTTGTGTCTTGCACGCCTCTGGCGTGTCAAGCACACAAAAGTATGAAGCGGCACTGCGTGCCATGAAGCGCACCTTCGGTGCATGAAGCGAAGCCTTTTCAGGCTTCATGTTTTTTTGCCCAAAATTTGGGCAAAAAAAATGGGCCGGTCTCCGAAGCCTTATCCAGCATGCAGAGACCGGTCTTTCAATGCAGAAGAGAATCAAATCTCTTCTTTGCAATCTGTATTATTTTGCATCAGGGGCTTCCTGTACAGCATCAGCCCAAACTTCATAAGGGATGACAGTTTTCGGCTTCGTCTCCTGTATTTGACTCATATTCTGGCATCCGGTAAATACCAATGCTGTTGTCAATGCGAATAAAAATAAGATGAACTTCTTCATTTTTCGTTTCCTTTCATTTTGCCTTTTTTCTCTCTGTATGCATTGTTGATAACTTCCTGACTTTTGTCCAATTTTCCGACATTTGTCGTTGTCTTACATTTTGCATCTTTGTAAAGGGTTCCGTCATCAAGCAGAATAAGTGCGATTTTCGGTAAATCATTCATTGTATCAAGGGAAAGAGCATCTGCGGGTTTTTTCCAGATACATCCGGCAACGGGTTCCCAGGTAAATATCTTTTGACCGGAAACAACGGTTTTATAATCCGGATGTTTCAGTCCCGGTTTCCATACAGCCTTGTTACCTTCTTTGACGAAACCGGCATCAGTATCCCATGTCCCTTCTTTTTCACCGGAGATCAAACCGACATTTTCAGGATCAGGAAGACCGGAAATCCATACAAAAGACATTTCCTTTTCACCGGTAATGTATCCGGGTTTATTATTTACTGTTTTGTATGCTATCCATTGTTTTGATCCGGGTTTTTCTCCAGTAAAATATCCGTCATTGGTAGCTTTTCCTTGTTTCCAGATCCAGATACCTTTTTCAGCGGAGGAAATATAGCCGGGAATATATTTATCTTCAACCCCTTCTTTCCAGTTGTTTTCAAATTCAACCAGCCATTTTGCAGCTTCGGACAATTTCATATTTTTATTTGCAAGAGCTTTTGCTGCAGCAGAATAAAGATTTGAAGATGCTATGGGAAGGAAAACTTTCCGTTCTTCATCGGATAGAACATCTTTTGCAATATCTGCCAATGCATCCAAGCCTCTCGCACCGGAAGCTATTGCTGTTGCTGCTTCCATATAACTGCCGTCAAGGATTGCATCGGCCATAAGATTTCCTGCAGCTTCATCAACTTCAGCAAAAATAACTTCTCTGATCTGATAAAAATCGTGGCGGGTTTTATTGACGAGATATGCTAAGAAATCCGCATCTATTTTGTAGGATTCATTTGCCAAAGATTTTTTCAGCAGATCAAGTTTTTTCTGTACTTTCTTCTGAATGACTTTATCGTCAGCAAGTTTCAGATCTTTTTCTGCAACTTTGATTTTTTCTTTGATCAGAAACTGTTTTTTTTCCTTGAGAGCTAACTGTTTGAAATAAGAACTGAACATTGCATAATCATAGAAATATCCGTTGCACTGTTCGATAAAATAATCAAGAACATCTGATCTTCCGGCTTTTGCTGCAGCTTCAATCATTGCAATATTGAAAGATTTGCTGTCAACATGGCGGATTGTCTCATCTTTTTTTGAAACACCGAGAGCGAATGCAGAAATTGTTTTCTTGGATGCCATTGTTACGCCTTTCGGCATAAACATCTTCTCCACTTGTCCGGCTGCTGCCTGATGAATCTTTTTGGAATTTCCGCCGGAAGATAACGCTGACTGAAAGACAATATTCAGCGGGTCGTTTGCCGCTTCTTCGGCAGATTTCTGTTTCATGCGTTTTTCAATGACTTCATTTGATTTAATCAGAACTTTATCATCTTTCGGGGAAGGCCAGTAATATTTGATCACATCCATTGATGCATTTTCCACCATGGCACTCCAGAAAATCTCGGCATTACACATGCTGATCATCTTATTAAAAACAGCCACCTGATCCTGCACGGGTATATTATTTTTTTTGGCAAGTTTAAAATAATTACCCAGTTTTACACCCATTTTTTCAATGGTTGCTTTCCGGTTTTTGCTCTTCTGGATTTTTGTATAGGTTTCACGTGCATGATTTTTTACATTCTTCAAACCGGCATTAATCCATGCGTTAATTTTTGTTCTGCAGGTTTCTTTTTTGCAAAAATATCCAGTTGCTGCATCGTCCGGAGAATAAATATCTACCTGATAATGGCGATTTGAATCTTTTTCTGTATCAATAACAATGTCATTGCCGCAAATAATACAGTTTTCAAATTTGACTTCAGCGTAAGCTGAAAACGAAAATACAATCAGGGGTATTGCATACTTCAAAACTTTCATTTTCTTCTTCCTTGAATTTTGGTTTTATTATCGGTGAGAAAGATGAGGAATTTTTTTCGGCTGTTCCACCTCTCTTTTCTGCTGCTTTACAGCAAACATGTTTTGTAATCCGGGAACTGCACCAATAATAAAAGGCGTAATTCCCTGCGAATGTACAAGCCGGCAACGCCAATCGCCGTGATAATCAAACAGGAACGTATATCTTCCAGACAGCTGATTATCAGTATTTTGCAATTTTGGCGTTTTCGCTTGTACTAATTTTCTACCTGAAGATTACGAAAGATCTTCAAGTAAAATGTATTTTTGTTATATATTATATGTTATATGTTATCGTTAGACCTCTTTTCCGGAGACCTCCTTTAAGATGGCATTTCGATTTTTACATCGTAAAAATCGGATAATGATTTTTCTTTACCACATGAAGTACATCTTTTTTTGTAGGAGCTGGCATCGTTTTTTCCTTTTCTGTCTGTCGGTCACAAGAACAGCAAAGAAATTCAAAGGACAAAACGGAGTCTTCAGTGAATAGCGTGGAATAGAGGAGTTTTTAGGCAATAAAAAAGCCGAACACTCCAGAATTGCACTACGTCCAAGGCCCGACCAAGAGCCTGCCATACCCAATGCAAATAGGAGCGCCCGGCAAGATCATGCAAAAAAGGCACAATCTCACTGGACACAATTCACCTGTAGGGTACGGCTTGAACGTTTTTACTTGGTCGGTTTTGGACGTATTTGCCGTAAAATGCGAACAGTTTTCAATTAGCCGCTGCCGTTATTGACAGCACCGTTAATATATAACCTGAAAAAAGAAAATGCAAGTCAAAAAAGAAAAAAATCCGAATCAGAGGTCTGACTCGGATGTTATAAAAATTATTTTATATTACCTTTGGCGGTGTTGATGGAAGAAATCATCGTGATGCGGAGTTCCCGGCACAATGATTCCAAGCGGTCATACTCTGCAGGTACTATATAATTTGTTTTAGAAAGCAAAAGCAGCCAGTAACTGGTTTCGTTGGCTTCTTTCAAGGCGATTTGAAGTTTGGAAATAAAATCTGCTTTGCCGTGAGCATATTGCGCTTCGTGAATATTGGCTCCGATACTGGTTCCGGCTCTGCCAATTTGATTGGAGATGATTGTTTCTCTCTGTTCTTTCAGATATTTGACGAGGTTTAATATTTCAACAGCAAATGCAACAGAGAGATCAACAAGTTTATTTGAAGACTTTTCCATTGGCATAACCGATTACCTCAACTCTCATTTTTCATTTTCTCATCATATGAGCGAAGCGAATGCTTCATATTGTGGAGAGAAACGGAACAATGCTTCATAGCGGAATGAAATGGAGCTGCTTCATCTGAAAAGGCGTTTTATGAAGCATTTTGCGGTGCAACCGCAAAATATGAAGCGCTTTGTGTCTTGCACGCCTCCGGCGTGTCAAGCGCACAAAAGCATGAAGCGGCTCTGTCGAGCCATGAAGCGAAGCCTTTTCAGGCTTCATGTTTTTTTGCCCAAAATTTGGGCAAAAAAATGGGGTGGCTGATCGGACTCGAACCGACGGCCTTCTGGGCCACAACCAGACGCTCTAACCAACTGAGCTACAGCCACCATATTGTCTGTTTCATAAGATAACCCCGAAACAGTGTTTTTTCAAGTCATAAAAAAAATTTTTTTGCCATATTTTCCACTCTCTGTGGAGAAATGACGAAAAAAATCATTTTTTTAACAAATTTTTTCATATCGCACTTGAATTTTATGCAGAGATATGTTCCATTATGTGTAATGCAAGTATACCGGAGAAAAAAGGAGTCCGGACAACAAACTGTAGGAGTATTGAATGAAGTATTATACTGAGGATCACGAGTGGATCGAGATCGTGGGTTCAGAAGCAACCGTCGGAATATCCGAATATGCAGCCAACAACATCGGCGAGGTGACGTTTGTCGAACTGCCGGAAGAGAACGATGACTTTATTGTGGGTGATCGCCTGGGCGGAGTCGAATCAGTAGATGCTTCCAATGATATTTACGCGCCGATCAGCGGCACGGTCTCCGTGGTCAACGAACTGTTGGTGGACGAACCGCAGTTGATGTCGGAATCCCCGGAAGACAAAGGTTGGATTTGCCGCCTTACTGATTTTGATTCATCCGATGTGGATGATATGATGAACGAGGAAGAATACCTCAAATACGTTGACGAGTTGTGATCAGCAGAGGACGCCATGCAGGAGCGTTACGTTACAATAAAGAACAAAGCGGGTATCCATTGCCGTCCGTCCGGAGTTATTCTGGCGGCGATCAAAAATGAGTTCCCTGATCATCTGTTTGAAATAGTCAATCCGGCGGGTGTATGCCTGGAGATAAACAACATGCTTGCGTTGTTGACACTGGAATTGACTTGCGGCACCCGGGCGAAACTCCGGGTCGAAGGAATAGATGAAGCGCTGGCGATCAAAAAAATCGGCGACCTGCTGGAGTTTGAATTCGACTTTCCGCCGAAAAAATGAACAGCAACATTCCAACGCAAAGTGAAAAAAATTCATCCGGAACGGTGTGGTATCGCCGTCCGGATTTTTGGTTTTGGCTGATTGCGATATGCGGTCTGCTCTTGCGTTTTGAGTATCTGCGTGAATTTTCTCAGCTGCCGCATTTCAATATGGCAATCGGGCCGGACGTGCAGGATTATTACGACCGCGCGCAGGAGATTCTTGCCGGAAAAATATTTTCAGAATCGCCGGACATACATGCGCCGTTGTATTCCACATTTCTTGCCGGGATGCTGCGCTTGACCGGCAACAGTATCGCGTGGGTGCGGGCACTCCAGTTGTTGCTGAACTATTTTGCATGGCTGTGGATATGCCGTATTCTGTACAAAGTTGGAGCAGAGATACGGGTGGTGCTGATATTTCTGATTCTGGCGATGTTCACGCCGGCGTTGATTTTCCACCAGAGCGAACTGATTTCAGAAACGCTGTTGATACCGTTGATTGCCGGCAGTATATACTTTTTACATAAAGCAGAAAAAGAGAGTGCATCCTGCAGACAATATTTTGCCGCCGGAATATGTTGCGGTCTTGCCATTTTGACCCATGGCTTCATGTGGGCGTTTCTCCTGGCGGAAGCCGGATATCACTTCTGGAAGCGGCAATGGAAAGCGGCAGTGATGATATTGTGCGGCGTTGCAGTGATGACTGTTCCGGTAATAATTGCTAAAAGCATATACTATGAAACCTTCACCGGATTGCAGAAAAACACCGCTTTCAACATCTGGCTGGGCAACAATCCGGCAGCGGATGGCGGTTGTTATCTGCGCCCGGGCAAACCGTGGGAAAGCGAACACCGCAACGCAGAACGTGAAGCCGCCGCGCGCGGAATATCCGTCAACCGCCTCTACTGGGAACGGATGGGGAAATTTTACCTGTCGGAACCGGGCGCGTTGCTCCGGCTGCCGTTAAAGAAATTGTGGAAACTCGTTTTGCCGGTGGAATTCATTTCCGGCGCAGATTCTCCGGCGATGATATACAAAACGCCGCTGCAATATCATCTGCGCGGATTGGCGATAATTCCCGGCTTGCTGGTGATTGCCGGTATTTTCATGTTGGTAAACAAAAAAGGAGACCGGAAATACCTGCATTTTTATCTTCTTCTCGGAGCGCTGGCTGCGGCGCAAATACTGACCGTCACCAGCGGGCGTTACCGGGTAAGTTTAATGCCGGGAGCGCTGGTATTAGCGGCAACAGCAGCGGCAGTGTTGAACCGGAAACAAATCATCGTTGGTGCCGTCGCCGCGCTTGCGTTGATGGTTTTCTCACTGCCGACACCTGCGCGCATCGACCCGGAAGAACGCTCATTCACTGGAGAAGCCTACTTCCGGCAGGGGAAATTTGATTTGGCAGACAGCGCACTGGAGTTTGCTTCGCGCCACATTGATGACCGGCCGCGCTTTGCCAATATGCGCGGAATCATCGCGGAAAAACGCGGGGATCTGCGCAACGCGGAGCGTTTTTATCTTCAAGCAATTGATGAACACAACCCGCAAGGCATATTCAATTACGGTCTGCTTCTCAGCAACACCTCTCCCGAACGGCGGGAAGAAGCCAATATCGCGCTGCTTTCCGGATTAAAAATCGACATCAAACGCCCGGACATCTGGAATCAGGTCGGCATCAATGCCGTGCATTTGAATGACTTTAAACTTGCCGAACTTGCTTTTTCCGCCGCATTGGCGCAAAAGCCGGATCACCCGGGATACAAAAGAAATCTCGACTTCGTCCGTTCTAAAGCCAAATAAAGCATCCGGGGAGGGGAAAAACATCTTTTCCCCGGAAAAGAAGTTTTTCCCCTCCCCGAGCCCCACCCTTTTACAAGAAAAGCGGAGTATTTTGTTTTCTCCGCTTGTCACGCCATAGCTTAAATGACAAGGCAGTTACTGAAAAAAATATTATCTCACCAGAATGGGAATAGAGCATATTTTAAAAATACAGCTTGACAAAAACGTTTTCCGGTGGTATATTCTCAAGTTTTAATTCAGGAGTATATCAATATGAACCTTGAACAAAATTATTTGCGTGAACGTACCGGTTCCATGCGCCAGCTGGCTTACATCCGCCGCGCCGTACTCGAAGACGGCAAGGGCAGAAACATGCGCGTTATGGAAATTTCCAACGGAAGTGGACTTGATTTTACGGTCTATCCCGACCGGGGAATGGACATCGGAGAAGCAAAATTCAAAGGTGTGCCATTGGCATGGATGACGCCCAATGGTCCGGTAGCTCCGGAATTTTACGAAGCTGAAGGCTTGAACTGGCTCCGTTCCTGGAGCGGCGGTTTGCTTACCGGATGCGGATTGATGAATGTCGGCGGCCCCAACCGTTCCGGCGGCGAAGAACACGGTTTGCACGGCAGGTTGTCCCATACTCCGGCTGGTCAGGTGAACAGTTCCGCCCGCTGGAACAATGACGGAATTTTCGAACTTAAAATCGACGGCGACATCCGGGTCAGCCGCGTTTTCGGCAAAAATCTGCTGATGACCCGCACCATACGCACCGCGCTGGGAGATAACTCCATTGAAATCGAAGACCGCGTGTGCAACGAAGGTTTCCGGGTGACGCCGTTCATGCTGCTTTACCACATGAATTTCGGCTTCCCGCTGGTGGACGAGAACACTTATCTTGAATGTGTCGACCACAAGGTGACTCCGCAGAATGCGATTGCCGCCGGAGGTTTCCGCGAATGGCGCCATGCTGAACCGCCGCAGGGCGATTTTGCTGAACAGGTATTCTACCATGACATTCCCGCAGACGAAAACGGCATGGCACACATCTCCATGATAAACCCGGATTCCAAACTCAAACTCACCGTATCCTACCGTACAGCAGAGCTGCCGTTCCTGGTGCAGTGGAAGCAAATGGGACGTGGTGAATATGTGATGGGGCTGGAACCTGCGAACTGTTATCCGGAAGGACAGGAGAACTTTGAAAAGCGCGGATTGCTCAAACTTCTTGCCCCCGGAGAAGTGGTCACGACCAAAGTCAAAGTGGCAATAGAAGAGATTACGGATTGATGAAAAAATTGAGCAAAAAGGCGAAAAAATCCCAGTTGTACTTCTTTATCGAAGCGCTGGGATGTCCAAAAAATCTGGTGGAAGCTGAAATTATTTCCGGAGCGATGATCAGTCGCGGCTACGGAATAAGCTTTGTTGCGGAAGAAGCGGATGTGTGCATCATTACCACCTGCGGTTTTTTGCCGTCTGCGCGCAGTGAAGCGGCGGACTCCATTGCCGAAGGAGTGAAGTGGAAAGCACAAAGTTCCCCCCGGAAACTGGTGGTTGCCGGATGTTTGCTCAATCACAGTGATATTGACAAATTCAAAGAACATTTTCCGGAAGTCGACCTCTGGGTCCCGGTCAACGATACGGCGCGGATAGCAGAACTGCTGGCAGGTGAAAAAGCATACGGCGACAGCGCCGGGATCACCTTCCTTGCTGATGAAACCATGCCGAGAATGCAGTTCACACTTCCGCATGTTGCATATTTGAAAATCTCTGACGGCTGCAACAACCGCTGTGCGTACTGTGCGATACCGGAATTGCGCGGCAGTTTGCGTTCACGCAAAATCGCCGGTATCGTAAAAGAAGCAAAGCAGCTGATTGCCAACGGAGTAAAAGAGTTGGTCGTCATCGCGCAGGATTTGACCGCATTCGGTCAGGACGCTCCGGAAAGAGGCGAAAATGCCGCCATGCTGCTGAAAGAACTCGATGCGCTGGAAGGAGAATTTTTCCTGCGGCTGCTCTACACCCATCCCGCGCATTACACAGATGAATTCATTGATGTCATCGCCAATGGCAAACATATCCTGCCTTATCTCGATATGCCGTTACAGCACATCAATGACCGGATACTTGCGGCGATGAACCGCCATATCGACCGGGCAGGAATAGAAGAATTGCTGACCAAACTCAGAGAACGTATTCCGGACTTGGTGTTGCGTACCACGTTCATCACCGGTTTGCCGGGAGAGAGTGATGCGGAGTTTGAAGAGTTGTACGAATTTGCCAAAAAGTGGAAATTCGACCGGTTCGGAGTATTTTCCTTTGCTCCGGAACCGGGTACTCCGGCAGCAGAAATGCCGGATCAGATTCCGGTGGAAGTTGCCGATGCCCGCGCCAAAAAGCTGTTGAAATCCCAAATCGAACGGATGAAACGGGCGCAGAAGAAACTTATCGGAACCACGGTAACGGCGATTTTCGATTATATCGACGATGAATCCGGCTGCGGTGTCGCCAGAAGCGCCGCCGATGCCCCGGATATCGACAATGTCATCTACTTTGAACCGGATGAAGATATTTATCCCGGCGATGTGCTGAACATCCGGATAACCGGTGTCAGCGGAACAGATTTAACCGGAATCCCGGAATTATAAATTTTCAAATATAAAGGGGCAACACACATGGCAAATCTTCGCAACATACCCAATATACTCACCGTCAGCCGGATATTTTCGGTGGTCGTATTTGTAATCATCGCCTCCGTCGCACATCTGGATGCTGTCGGAAGCAAAAGTTATGTTTGCACACTGCGCATCATCGCAGTGACCTTGGCTCTGCTTGCCGGATTGACCGATCTGCTGGACGGTTATCTGGCGCGGCGTTTTCACTGGATCAGCGACTTCGGAGCTTTGATGGACCCGCTGGCAGATAAGATTTTTGTCACAGGAACCATGCTCATCGGCGTGGAGTACCGCCTGATACCGGCGTGGATCGCGATCGCGGTGCTGTTCCGGGAATTCATGGTCACCGGTTTGCGGACACTTGCGGCAAAAAAACAGATCGTCATCTCTGCTGACCGCTGGGGAAAACTCAAAACTGCCATGCAGATGAGCATGCTTGGACTTGCCGGTATTGCCTGGGTCATCGAAGGCAACAACAGTACTCCGTACTTTTACAACACTACCATCTGGGGAGTGCGCATCTGGTACGTCTGGATGGCATACCTCACGGTCATCGTACTGGTAACACTTCTCTCCGGGTTGGGCTACTTCATACGCTATCGCAAACTTTTCACTGAACAGCTTTAACACGGAGCGATCTTACTTGCTCCCGCTGGCCTTGTCGGCGGACTCAGCCTCGGTCGAGGACGGCAGTCCACTCCCTCGGCTTCGCCTTGACAAAACCACCGGATAGCGGCGCGATATCGCTCCTTACCAACTGGCATTGCGCCTGTCGTCGGGCTAAACGCCCGACAGGCGGAAGGTAGTTTTTGATTCCGCCTTGCGGCGGGATTTTTTTTTTGCTCCCGCTGGCCTTGTCGGCGGACTCAGCCTCGGTCGAGGACGGCAGTCCACTCCCTCGTCTTCGCCTTGACAAAACCACCGGAT